>CALMIL010000019.1 GCA_937864005.1 uncultured Burkholderiales bacterium | reverse complement strand
TCGTTGTCCGCACGACCGCGCGCGAGAAGAAGAGCCTGGTCACGAAGGCGAAGCGGCTCGGCCTGCAGGTCTTTGAGTTGGTGCGTCGCGGCGCAGCGGCCTACGAGTCCGAGCGCGCCGACGAGGAACTCGGTGCGCTGGCCGATGCCGCCAGGACGGCCGCCGATCGCGCCGGGGCGGCCATCGACGATTCGCTCGCGTTCATCGAAGCGAGCAATGCGCGCATTGCCGCGGTGGAACGCGCTGCGGCACGCAAGGCCGCCGCACGCAGGGCGGCGTGATGGGTGTCACCGATCGCGTCTGGGGCGCGCTGACGGCCATGCTCGAGCGCGAGGACCGGGGCGTGCGGCAAAGCGAGGCTATCAAGTCGCAGCAGATCAAGATCGAGAATCTGACCGAGCGCGTGATCCGGCTCGAGGCGCAGCTCGAAATGCTGACAAGCGCGGCGATGGTCAAGCGTCTGGCGCGCGATTGAACCGATCGAACGGCGTTGCGCGCACGCGGTCTCGGCCGCGCAACTGCACCGGCGCCTTGTCGGCGCACTGGACGACCGCCGGCATGGCCGTTAAAGCAGCCGCGCCGGCTTGCCAATCGCGGCCAACAAGGCAACCGCTTGCTTGTCAAAGGAGACGAAGGTTTCGCCGCCCAGCCAGTGGCCTTCATAGGCGATGACGCCGTCGGCGAAGTCTCCATCCGCTTCGAGCATCGACAGGCCGGCCTCGACGGCGGGCCTGTTCATCCGAACGTTGTCCGCGGCGAGCAGCGCCCGGATGGCCGCCGCGATGTCCTCGCTCCGCAAGCCGTAGACCTTGCGCAGGACCCACACGAACTCGCACAGGCAGGGCAGAGCGACCGCGACCAGTTCGGCTTGCGTCAAGACCTTGGCGGCGACTCGCGCCTGAGCGGCATCGTCGCCCACGACAGCGCGAACCAGGACGTTGGTGTCAACAACAACCTTCACTTCCTGCCGGCCCAGCCGCGTGCCGCTGCGTCGTTGATTTCTTCAACGGTGGCCACCTTCTCGGTGCGATCAGCGAGCAGACCGACAAACGAGCTGATCGATCCGGTAGGCCGGGCGGCTTTGAGCACGCCCCTGCCGTCGGGCAGCAAGTCCAGCTCGATCTTCTCGCCTGGCTTGATCCCGAGATGTTGCAGCACTTCCTTGCGAAAAGTGACCTGCCCCCGTGCAGTGACTGTCAGCGTAGCCATAGTGGTTCGTCCCGGTGATGGTTCGGAGTGATGGTTCGGAGTGATGGTTCGGAGTGATGGTAATGCACTTTCGCCTTATGAACAAATCTGAGCCCTTTCCAACGAGGACAGGTATCTGCAGGAGTCGCTCCTGAGCTTGTGCGTTCGGGCGGTCTCGAGCCGCGCACTGCGTCGCAAACGCCATCCAGAGCTCCCGCCCGCAGGGACCTGCTTTCAGCTGTCTGCCTTGTGGCGGTCCCGGTCGCCGAACTCACGCCGCGCCAGCACCGCGCGCAGCGCGTCGCCGGTGTGGCTGCCCGCGGCGACCACCTGCTCCGGCGCGCCCGCGGCGACGATGAGCCCGCCCGCATCGCCGCCTTCGGGGTTCAGCACGTCGCCGATGCTCTGTGACGATGGACAACGTGGTGCGCCCGGTGCCGATCCGCCGCGGCGCCGACCTGCCGCTGCTGCCGATCTTCGGCGGCGCGATCGGCGGGCTGCTCGCCTTCGGGCTGATCGGCAACTTCTTCGGCCCGGTAGTGCTGGCCGTGACCTAGCGGCATTGCCGGCCAAGGTTCAAGCGAGTCAGGCATTGCGCAGATGCTGTCGGCCCATAACGGCTGGACGCAAACGGGCCCAGAAAACACGAGGCCCGCGGACGCAACGTCCCGCGGGCCCCGCCTTGCGGCAACCTGATTGGCGATGAACCTCGGCACCGGCGATGGCACTGCCCCAAAGACCCTCACCCCGCCCTCTCCCGAACGCGGGAGAGGGGGGGAACCCCTCCCTCTCCCCCGGCAACGGGGGAGAGGGTTGGGGTGAGGGGGCGTGGCGATGCGACTGCTGAGCTTGGTCGCTAATCCGGTGCGGCGAAACTCGCTCAGCCCTGGGCCGCCTTCTTGCGGCGCACACCGTACACGCCGGCCAGCGCCAGCGCGACCAGCGGCAAGGTGGCCGGCGTCGGTACGGCGTTCGGCGGCTCGAGGTCACGCTTCAAGGTCACGTTGCCGACCAGATAGGCATCGTTGTTCGCATTTTCGGCAGTCCAGAACTGGGTGAACGGATGGGTGCCTGCCATATCGAGCGAGAAGCCGATGACGTTCAGCGTGTACTCATCGAGGCCGACGAAAAAGCTGTCGGACGTCGCCAACCAGGTGGCAATCACCCGGTCTGCACAGCCGTTCTGGTTCGGCCCGTTTGGGTTCGCGCAGGGGTTGTCGCTGTTTGGCGTCTCCCAGTGGTCAAAGCGGTAGTTGAAGTTCAGGGTAGCCTGATAGGCCGAGTCGATGCTCACGTCAGCGCTGATCTTCAGCTTGATGTCGGTGATGCTGGTACCGGAGTTGATCGGCTGGTTCAGGTGCGTGAACGTGCCCAGCACCTGGTTCGGCGACGGCGACGGCGGCACGACGAAGTTGATCGGCTGGCTGGCAATGCTGAAGTCGTAGCCGCTCTGGCCTCCGGTACCCGCAGGCGTGCCCCAGCGTGAGTGGGGATTGGTTGAGCCGTTGTTGCTGTAGGTGACGTTGGCCGACGGATTGCCGTCGTACCAGGTGGCCGTCATGTTCGACAGGCTCACGGTGCCCGCCATTGCGGCGCCCGCCAGCAGGCTCGCCGCAGCGGCAGCGATCAACTCGAGACGTAGTGATGTCATTTGAGATGCTCCTGTTTCAACTGGTGAGTTGCAGCGAGCAGGCGCGCGACCGCGGCGACGCGTTGCTTGCACAACGCCAACCACACTCCCGACGACACTGTTCGTCCGCCGAAGCGATACGAATCACGATTCGTCCGCTTCTGCGAGCGTTCAAGCAGAATTCGTGCCCACGATTTAACTTGTTGTTACGATTGAGATTCTTGCGAAACAATTGGTGTGACTGTCAAGAATACTGACAAGCCGACAAGGCCATCGACGGTCTGGGTCCATCGGGGCTGATACGACAACTTCGAGCCAGCCGCGAACGCACGCGAGGGCCTGCGCGCGAGGGCAGGCATTGGGCACAAGTGCCGCCGGTATCGGGCGTGCGTCGCCGCGGGCTGATCGGCATCTTCATCGGCCCGGTGGTGCTGAATCAGGTGCAGTCGCGGGCGTGGCACGAGTGCAGCCAGGCGCTGCACAAACTCCGGTTCCCGGGGCGGTTCACCCGGTTGCGTGGCGCGCTGGGTCGACCAGGGTGCGGGTTGCTCGAAGGTGCCCGGCATCCACGAGGTCGGCCTGATGGAAGGGGCCGCGCCACCTTGCGCATCGGCAGCCAGCACATGGCCAGCCGGCTGCTGCGCGGCGTGGTCGGCAAGGCGCAGGTCAAGGCCGCCAGCGCGCTCTGATGCCGCAGCGCGATCGCGCGCGGCAGGCTCAGGAACTGGCCGCGCCCTTCAGCAGCGCATCGGCTTCGGCGCGCTGCGGGAAATCCTTGCCCGGCGCGAGCAGCGTTTCGAGCACGCGGCGCGCCTGCGCCTTGTCGCCGGACTGCAGGTAGATCTTCGCCATCGTCAGCTGATAGGCCGGGCTGTTCGGTGCCTTGCCGATGGCCTGCTTCTGCAGCTCGATGGCCTTGGGGAACTGCTTGTCGGCAGCCAGTGCCATGGCCAGCGTGTCCATGAGGGCCGGCTGCCCGGGTGCCAGCTGGTTGGCCTTTTCGGCCAGCGCCAGCGCGCCGCTGTCGTTCGCCAACAGCAGCACATTGGCCAGGTTGTTCAGCGCGATCGGATTGTCCGGCTGCAGCGTCAGCAACTGCCGGTAGTGCGCTCGAGCGGCCTCGTACTGGCCGCGGGCGGTTGCCGCTTCTGCAAGGTAGAGCAGGAACAGCGCGTCCTTGGGATGTGAACGCTGCCAACTGTCGGCGAACTTCGCCGCCTCGGCGTCCTTCTTCGCACGCAGCAGCGTGGCATGCAGTTGCGCCGGCGCCTGCGCCGGGTTGTTCGTCGCCAGCGCCTTGCGAAATGCCGCCGCCGCCGCATCGGGCTGCTGCTGTGCCAGTTCGATCTCGCCTTCGAGGATGTAGCCGAGCGAGTCCTTCGGCCTTTGGCTTTGCATGCTGCGGGCGATCGGCAAGGCGTCCTGCGCACGCTTGTCGTTCATCGCCACGAGGATGGCAATGTGTTGCGCGGCCACCGCGTTCGGCGCCAGATCCAAGGCGCGATTGGCACTCTTCCACGCGGCGGTGAAATCCTTCTTCGCCAGTTCGGTCTCGGCCAGACCCAGGTGGCCTGCCGCCAGATCCGGGTGCTGGCTGGTGATGCGGCCGTACATGCTGTTCGCCTGGTTGATGTCGCCCGAGGCGATCAAGCTGTGCGCCAGCGCAAACTGGATTTCGATGTCGTTCGGCAAGGCCGCCGCCGCCGCCTGCGCCGTGCTGAGCGCGGCAGCGTTGTCGCCTGTCGTCTGGTACAGGTTGATCAGCGCCAGGCGCGGCTGCGCATCGTTGGCATTCGCGTCGATCGCCGCCTTGATCAGCGCGGCAACCTCTTGCGTCGTGCCGCCGTTCATGCGCTTGATGTCGGCCAGGCCGAGCAGCGCGGGCACGCTCTTCGGCTCGAGCTTGAGGTAGTCGTCGAAGCGCGTCTTGGCTGCGTCGGGCTTCTTCTGCACCATGTCGAGCGCCGCCAGGTTGATCACCGCGGGCAGGTAGTGCGGGTCGCGCTCGAGCGCCTGCTCGAAATTGCGGCGGGCCGCGGCGGCGTCGCGCTGCTGCAGATGGGCGCGGCCGCGCAGGTCGGCCGCCAATGCGCTGTTCGGGCGCTTCTTGTCGAACGCGTCGATGGCCTTCAGCGCGGCGGGAATGTCGCCGCGGCTGAGGTAGGCGCTGATCAATGCCAGGTCGCCGGTGGTGCCCTTGTCGCTGGCCGCCAGCGCCTGCAGCTCGCCGAAAGCGGCATCGGCCTGGCCTTTGGCCAGCCGCGAGATGGCCAACGCGGCACGCACCTTGGCGTTGTCGGCGTCGCCCGCCTTGGCGCGCGCGAAGTAGCCGTCGGCGGCTTTCGCGTCGCCGCTGAGCAGCGCAGCCTGTCCGGCGACGAGCAGGGTTTGCGCATCGGCCTTGTCGAGCAGCGGGCGCAAGGTGGCCAGCGCCAGCGCCGGCTGGTTGGCGCGCAGCTGCACGCGTGCCAGCATGCTTCGCGCGGCGGCGTATCCCGGCTGCAGCAGCACGGCCTTGCTCAGGTAGGTCTCGGCGGCGCCGATCGAGCCCAGCGCCAACTCGGTGGCGCCGGCCAGGTTCAGCACGGCGGCGTTTTCCGGGGTCTGGCGCAGCAGCTCCTGCAGCATTTGCTGCGCCTGCCTGTAGTCGGCATGCGCAAAAGCCAGCTGGGCTGCGTAGAACCTGGTCAGCGGCTGGTCGGGGGCGGCGGCCTTCATCGCCTCGAACTGGCGTGTCGCGCCGGCCAGGTCCTTGTTCGTGAAGTACAGCGTGATCAGCGCTGCATGCAGTTCCGGCTCGCTCGGGCGCAGCTTGACGGCCTGTTCGTAGGCCGCGATCGCGCCCGGCGCATCGCCCTTGGCGCGCACCAGCAATTCACCCTTCAGCCGCCAGGCGTCGGCGCTGTCGGCATGCCTGGCGAGCAGCTCGTCGGTGGCCGCCAATGCCGCATCGAGGTCGTCGGCCACGGCCAGCATCTGCGCGCGCGCCAGCAACGCCGCCAGCGCATCGGGCTGCGCCGCCAGCGCCTTGTCGACGGCCGCGCGCGCCTTGTCTTTCGCACCCTGCGCGCGGTAGGCATCGGCCAGCGCCAGCTGCAGGGTGACCATCGCCGCGGGGTCGCCGAGCTCGGTACTGCCGAACTGCCGGGTCAGCTTGTCGAACTCGCCCTGGCGCAGCATGGCCTGGGCGAGCAGCACGTTCAGCTGCGGCGCCGGATACTGCAGCTCCGCCGCGCGGCGCAATTCGACTTCGGCGCCGGCCGCATCGCCGCTTTCCAGCAGCGCCTGGCCGAGCAGAAAGCGCGCCTCGCCGGACGAAGGCTGCTGCTGCAAGGCATTCTTCAGCTGGATGACCGCGGCCTTCGGGTCGTTCTTCTTCAGGTAGTCCTTGGCCGAGGCGAGCAGCTCGGCCTCGGACTGGCCACCGCAGCCGGCCAGCGCCAGCAGGCAGGCCAGCACGGTGGTTTGGAGCAGATGTCGGTTGCGCATGGATTCGTCCCTGGCAGAGGCTGCCGCAGTTCGCCACGGCACATGTCGAGTCCCGGCAGTATGAAGGCAAGACGCCCGCGCGCGACATCGGCGCGCATGACGGATTGCCGCAAATGCGAAGCTTGCACACCCCTCATTTGCGGGTATGTGCGAATCCACTTCAAACTGCGGAAGCGCCGGGTAGGTGGTGTCTCGAAAGCTCCTTGACCCCCTGTTCGGGGGGTGTCGATCTTTCTTACGGAAACCCCCGTCAATGACCCACCAGCAAGAAGAAAGCCTTTGTAAATCAATCACATGGCCCTCTGGCATGGATTGTGCATTGCATATTCCGACACGATTTGTGTTGCCTATCACCACCTGGGGGAAACCATGAGACTGAAGAAATATGCGATGTCCGTCCTGGGCGCTGCCGCGCTGCTGGCCGGCGGTCAAGCATCGGCCACGTCGGTAGGCCTCGAGTTGATGCTGCTGGTCGACGTGTCCGGCAGCGTCGACAGCACCGAGTACAACCTGCAGAAGCAAGGCTACGTGCAGGCGTTCCAGAGCGCTGCCGTGCAGAGCGCCATTGCGGCCAGCCAGCTTGGCAGCATCGCCGTCACCTACATCGAATGGTCGGGTCGGAACCAGCAAAGCATCCAGGTCGGCTGGACGCTGATCAATGACACGGCGAGCGCCAACAGCTTCGCCGCCGCGATCAATAGCACGAGCCGCGCCTTCTCGGGCAACACGGCGATCCAGGACGCGATCGGCAAGATGTACACCGGCTTCGGCACCGAAGTCGGCGGCACCGCCAACGGCTTCGAGTCACTGCGCCAGGTCATCGATGTCTCGGGCGACGGCGCCGACAACGACAGTGCCAGCTTCGTTGCAGCCGGCGGCGGCCGCAACGCCGCCATCACCGCGGGTGTCGATGCGATCAACGGCCTGCCGATCCTGGGTGAGAACAATTTGCTCACCTACTACACGAACAACGTCAAGGGCGGCAACGGCTTCGTGATGGCGGCAGCCAACTTCAACGACTTCGGCCGCGCGATCGAGGCCAAGCTGGTCAGGGAAATCAGCAACGTGCCCGAGCCGAGTTCGCTGGCGCTGGTCGGCCTCGCGCTGCTCGGCGCCGGTGCGGTGCGTCGGCGCGCTGTGAAGAAGACCTGATCGACAGCGCGATCCGCTCTGTTACATGGGGCCGCGTCAGCGGCCCTTTTTTTCGGCCCGTCAGCGCGGCGCCGGCAGCCTGCGGCGCAGGGCCTCGAAGAACAGATCCGATTGCTCGCGTTCGCCCTGGATCTGTCGGGCCACGCGCGCCGACAACGCCGTGCTCGCCGGCGCCAGCGGCCGAACGGTGCTCATCGCCAGCGCCTGCGGCATGCAGGCGCGCTCCAGGTGGTACAGGTCGTCGCAGGCATGCGCGGTGCGCTCGCCGGCGACGATGACGCCTTGGTTGCCGAGGAAGGCGATGCCCTTGCCGGCCATCGCCCGGGCGATGCGTTCGCCCTCGGCCCGATCGAGCGCCAGGCCGTTGTACGCCGCAATCGCCCTCCAGCGCGCCCTGCCGTGGGCGCCTGATGCCATAGGCCTGCCTTCCGGCGCACACCTCCCGGTCGCGGCCACTGCCGCGCCAGCACCGCGCGCCAGCGCGATGCCGGTGTGGTGGCTGCCCGCGGCCACCACCTGCTCCGGCGCGCCCGCCCGCGTCGCCGCCCCCGGGGCCGAGGTCGATGACAGAGAGCGTGTGCGGCGATTTCTGGCTGCGGCGCGTCACGTCGTCGCGGACCTTGACGAGTTCGCTGACCAGCTTGATGCGCTGCGCCTCGCCGCCGCTCAAGGTCGGCGACGGCTGGCCGAGCGTCAGGCAGCCGAGGGCGACGTCCTCGAGCAGTTGCAGCAGATGCTCGATGCGGGGCCGTGCCCCGTGAGGGGTGCGCGACTGGCCGAGCTTCGACCGCGAGCTGTGGGACAAGGTTCATGCGGTGCTGGCGTGCGACAGCCACGCGCGCGGGGTGGACACCAAGATCAGGTCGCGCAACGACGCGCTGCTGCGCGGTCTGCTGTACGCGCCCTCGGGCGAGCGGATGTGTGCGATCTGCTCGCGCAAGAACGGGCGCAAGTACCAGTACTACGTCGCCAAGTCGGAGAGCCGTTTCGGCGCGCCGGGCAAGAACCACGACCGTCTGCCCGCCGCCGAGATCGAGGCGGCGGTGGTGGCGCGCATTCGCGGCGTGCTGACCAGCCCCGAGTCCATCGCCTCGGTGGTGCGCCACGTCCAGCAGAACCAGAACAAGAGCGGCGCGCAAATCGACGAGGCCGGCGTTGTGATGGCGATGGGGCGCCTCAACGACGTCCGGGACCCGTTGTTGTTCCCGGTCGAGCGCCACCGCATCGCCAACCTGATGATCGAGCGCATCGACCTCGTCCAGGCCGGCGGGATGCTGCACATCCGGGCGAAGCGGCGCGGCGCCACGGCCTGACGCGCCAGCGGCGTCAGGGCACCAGCGCCCCCACCGGCACGCCCAGCGCCGCGGCCAGCTTCTTGAGCGTGGCGGCGCTGCCCGTGCGCCGGCCGCCCTCGATCTGGCTGACGAAGGGCTTGGACAGGCCCGCCGCCTCGGCCAGGGCGCCAAGCGTCAGGCCCTTGTGCTCGCGCCAGGCGCGCACGGGCCTCGCGCCGTCGGCCATCGCGTGGGCCACGGCAGCGGGGAAGCGGATGCCGTCGTCTTCGCGGTCGAAGCGTTCCAGGTCGGCGATGTCCTCGGCATCCTCGGCCGCCTCGCGGATGCGCTCCCACAGGTCCATCGGCACCACCACACACACGGGCTTGCCGTCTTGTTCAACGATCTGAATCCTGCTCATTCGTACACCTGCCCTCTCCCGCCGATCTTGATGACCAGCAACACCACCCTGTCGTCGAGCACGCGGTAGATCACCCGCCAGTCGTGCACGCGCAGCCGGAACTCCGGCCGGCCCTGCATGCGTGTCACGTTGTTGTGCTGCGCGTATGGGTCGGCCGCCACCGCATCGATCTTCGCTTCCATGAGCGCCCTCAGGTTGCGCGGCAACTTCGCCAGCACCTTGTGCGCCTCGCGCGTGTACTCGATCGAGTGCCTGCGCGCATGTTAGCGAATTGATAACGACGGTGCAAACGGGACCGCGCTTCAACTCTTGACGCGCCCCCTGCTCGACCGCCTCGCGCAGCAGCGCGTTGACGCGCGTCTGCCAGCCGCGGCCGCTGGGTCGAAATCTGGTTCGGCATCTCCCAGCGCAAGACGCTGAAGAACGCGAGCTTCAGCAGCGTCGAGCAACTGTGTGAGGCCATCCATGCGTTTACCGCTGACTACAACGAGAATGCAGCGCCTTTCGCTTCGTATGGCGCAAGCGGGAGGTACGGAGCACGCAGCTTCGTAGCACTATCGTCACTTTACGCACTTGAACACTGGCGCCGCGCCAGCACCGCCCGCAACGCATCGCCGGTGTGGCTGCCCGCGGCGACGACCTGCTCGGGCGTGCCCGCGGCGACGATGCACCCGCCCGCGTCGCCGCCCTCGGGGCCGAGGTCGATGACCCAGTCGGCCTCGGCGATGACGTCGAGGTCGTGCTCGATGACGACGACGCTGTGGCCGCCATCGACGAGGCGGTGCAGCACGCGCACGAGCTTTTCGACATCGGCCATGTGCAGGCCGACGGTCGGCTCGTCGAGGACGTAGAGCGTGTGCGGCGATTTCTGTCCCCGCCGCGTCACGTCGTCGCGGACCTTGACCAACTCGCTGACCAGCTTGATGCGCTGCGCCTCGCCGCCGGAGAGCGTCGGCGACGGCTGGCCGAGCGTCAGGTAGCCGAGGCCGACGTCCTTCAGCAACTGCAGCGGGTGCGCGATGTGGGGCAGCGGGGCGAAGAACTCGACCGCCTCGTCGACCTCCATCTTCAGCACGTCGCCGATGCTCCTGCCGCGCCAGCTCACGGCGAGCGTCTCGGCGTTGAAGCGTTCGCCGCGGCAGGTATCGCACAGCACCTTCACGTCGGGCAGGAAGCTCATCGCGATCGTGCGCAGGCCCTGGCCTTCGCAGGCCGGGCAGCGGCCGTCGCCGGTGTTGAACGAGAAGCGCGCCGGCGCGTAGCCGCGCGCGCGCGCCTCGAGCGTCTCGGCGTAGAGCCTGCGGATCGCGTCCCAGAAGCCGATGTAGGTTGCCGGGCAGGAGCGCGGCGTCTTGCCGATCGGCGTCTGGTCGACCTCGAGCACGCGCGCGATCGCCTCGGCGCCGCTCACGCCTGCGCAGCCGACCCACGCCGGCTCGACGCCTGACGCGGCGGCGTCGCGCCCCGCCTTCGTCGCGCGCTGGCCGACGGCGGCCTGCACGTTCGCAAGCAGCACGTCGCGCGCGAGCGTGCTCTTGCCCGAGCCGCTGACGCCGGTCACGGCGACGAGGCGGCCGATCGGCACCGCAACGTCGAGCTGCTGTAGGTTGTGCAGCGACGCGCCGTGCAGGCGCAGGCGCGGCGTGCCGGCATCGACCGCGCGCCGCGCCTGCAGCGGATGGTGCGGCGGATTGGCGAGCAATCGGCCGGTGACCGAATCGGGCGCCGCCGACAGGTCCGCCGCGCTGCCCTGCGCGACGAGCCGTCCGCCGCGCTTGCCGGCGCCGGGGCCGATGTCGATCAGGTGGTCGGCGCGGCGCATCGTATCCTCGTCGTGCTCGACGACGACGAGCGTGTTGCCCTGGTCGGCGAGCGTCTTGAGCGCGCCGAGCAGGACCTGGTTGTCGCGCGCGTGCAGGCCGATGGTCGGCTCGTCGAGCACGTAGCACACGCCCTGCAGGTTGCTGCCGAGCTGCGCCGCGAGGCGGATGCGCTGCGCCTCGCCGCCCGAGAGCGTCGGCGCCGCGCGATCGAGCGTCAGATAGCCGAGGCCGACCTGCTGCAGAAAGGCGAGCCGGCTCGCGATCTCGGCGATCACGTCGCGCGCGATGCCCGTCTCGCGCGCGGTCAACGCGCCCTCGGCCTGCAGGCCGCGAATCCAGGCGCCGGCGGCGGCGACCGAATCGGCAGCGACGGCGCCGATCGCGCGGCCGTCGAAGGTCACCGCGCGCGCCGCGGCGTTCAGCCGCGTACCCTCGCACTCGGGGCACGGCGTATCGGCGACGCCTTCGACCTCGATCTCCTCGGACGGAAAGCTCTGCTCGCGGCCGTGGCCGTCGTCTTCGCGGATCGAATCGTCGTACGCCTTGCGCTGCTCGCGCGTCAACGCGAGGCCGGTGCCGACGCAGCCCGGGCACCAGCCGTGCTTGCTGTTGTAGCTGAACATGCGCGGGTCGAGCTCGGCGTAGCTCGTGCCGCAGGCCGGGCAGGCGCGCTTCGTCGAGAAGACCTTGACGCGGCCGATCGCCGCCGTCGGCGCGCCCGCTTCCATCGCCTGCGCCAGGCCGTCGAGCGGCGCGAGCAGGTGCATCACGCCCTTGCCGAGCTCGAGCGCGCGCGCGAGCAGCGCGCGCAGCGCGGCTTCGTTCCCGACGCCGACGACGATGTCGCCGACCGGCAGCTCGAGCGTGTGCTCCTTGAAGCGATCCAGCCGCGGCCACGGATCGACGCTCAGGAACTCGCCGTCGACGCGCAGGTGCGTGTGGCCGCGCGCCTTGGCCCACTTCGCGAGGTCGGTGTAGACGCCCTTGCGGTTGACGACGAGCGGCGCGAGCAGGCCGACGTGCTCGCCGCGGTGCCCGCCCTGCTCGGGCGGCCGCAGCAGTTGCGCGGCGATGCTCTCGGCGCTTTGCGGCCGCACCGGCGTGCCGTCCTTCGTGCAGTGCTGCAGGCCGAGCTTCACGTAGAGCAGACGCAGGAAGTGCCAGACCTCGGTGGTGGTGGCGACCGTGCTCTTGCGCCCGCCGCGCGAGAGCCGCTGCTCGATCGCGACCGTCGGCGGGATGCCGTACACCGCATCGACCTCGGGCCGCCCCGCCGGCTGGACGATGCTGCGCGCGTACGCGTTGAGCGACTCGAGGTAGCGCCGCTGCCCCTCGTTGAAAAGGATGTCGAACGCGAGCGTGCTCTTGCCGGAGCCGGAGACGCCGGTGACGACGTTGAAGCGGCCGCGCGGGATCGCGACGTCCATCGCCTTCAGGTTGTGCTCGCGCGCGTTGACGATGCGGATCGCCTCGTCCTCGACCGCACGGCGGCGGCGCGTGAAGGCGCTTTGCAGCGGCAGCCCTTCTTCGGCCCGATGCGCGTGCAGCGCCTGCTCGTAGTCGCGCAGCGCCTTGCCGGTGTGCGACGCGGCATGCGCCTTCACGTCGTCGGGCGTGCCGGTGCAGACGATCTCGCCGCCGGCGTCGCCGCCCTCGGGGCCGAGGTCGACGATCCAGTCGGCGGCCCGGATGACGTCGAGATTGTGCTCGATGACGATCAGCGAATGCCCGGCGGCGAGCAATTTCCTGAGCGCGCGCATCAGCTTGGCGATGTCGTCGAAGTGCAGCCCGGTCGTCGGCTCGTCGAACAGGAAGAGCCGCCCCTTGCGTGCGATCGCCTGGCGCGACGCCGACGCCTCGGCCGCCGTCTCGGCGAGGAAGCCGGCGAGCTTCAGGCGCTGCGCCTCGCCGCCCGACAGCGTCGGCACCGGCTGGCCGAGCTTGACGTACTCGAGGCCGACATCGACGATGGGCTGCAGCACACGCAGCACCTCGCGGTCGTCGCGAAAGAGGTTCACCGCTTCGCTGAAGGTGAGTTCGAGCACATCGGCAACGCTCAGATCTTTCAGCAAGTCATTCGGCAATCGACGGTCGATCTTCACGTCGAGGACTTCGCTGCGATAGCGTCGGCCGTCGCAGTCCGGGCAGCGCAGGTAGACGTCGGAGAGGAACTGCATCTCGACGTGCTCGAAGCCCGAACCGCCGCACGTCGGGCAGCGGCCGTCGCCGGCGTTGAAGCTGAACGTGCTCGCGCCGTAGCCGCGCTGCGCTGCCAGCGGCGTCTGCGCGAAGAGCTTCCTGATCTCGTCGAACGCGCCGACGTAGCTCGCCGGGTTCGAGCGCGTCGTCTTGCCGATCGGCGACTGGTCGACGAAGACCGCGTCGGTCAGCCAGTCCGCGCCGAGCAGCGCGTCGTGCGCGCCGGGCGTCTCGGTCGCCTTGCCGAAGTGGCGCGCGAGCGCGGGATAGAGCAGGTCCTGCATCAGCGTCGATTTGCCCGAACCCGAGACGCCGGTGACGCAGACCAGGCGCTGCAGCGGCAGCTCGACGGTGAGGTTCTTCAGGTTGTGCTCGCGCGCGCCCTGCACGATGAGCTTCGGCGTCGCGTCGTCGATTGGCCGGCGCAGGCCGATGTCGACCTGCTTGCGCGCGCCAAGGTAGTCCCCCGTCAGTGTCGGCGCGCGGCGCGCGGCGTCGGGCGTGCCGTCGAAGACGATGCGCCCGCCGCGCTCGCCGGGGCCCGGGCCCATGTCGATCAGGCGATCGGCGGCGAGCATCACGGCAGGGTCGTGCTCGACGACGACGAGCGTATTGCCGGCGTCGCGCAGGCGCTGCATCGCCTCGACGATGCGGCCCATGTCGCGCGGGTGCAGGCCGATCGAAGGCTCGTCGAGGACGAACATGGTGTTGACGAGCGAGGTGCCGAGCGCGGTCGTCAGGTTGATGCGCTGCACCTCGCCGCCCGACAGCGTGCGGCTCTGCCGATCGAGCGTCAGGTAGCCGATGCCGACGTCGCAGAGGTAGACGAGGCGGGTGCGGATCTCGTCCTGCAGCAGGCGCAGCGCGGCCGCGTCGCGCCCCGCCGCCGCGCCGCCTGCGCCGCCCGCGCCCGGGGCGAAGAGGCGATCGAAGAACGACCGCAAGCGCGCGAGCGGCAACTGCATCAGGTCGTGCAGGCTCAACCCCGGCAGCGCCTCGAGCTGCGCGCGCGACCACGGCACGCCGGCCGGCATCTGGCGCTGCGCGGGCGGCATCACCGCGTCGGCGTCGGCCTGGCCGCCCAGGCGCCAGAGCAGCGCCTCGGTCTTCAGCCGCGCGCCGCCGCACGCCGGGCACGGCGTATAGCTGCGGTACTTCGACAGCAGCACGCGGATGTGCATCTTGTACGCCTTGCTCTCGAGGTAGCCGAAGAAGCGCCGGATGCCGTACCACTGCTTGTTCCAGTTGCCCTTCCAGTTCGGCGAGCCTTCGATCACCCAGTCGCGCTGCGCCGCGGTGAGCTGCGTCCACGGCGTATCGCGCGGGATGCCGGCCTCGCCGGCGTACTTCAACAGGTCGGCCTGAATCTCCTTCCACGCCGGCGTCTGGATCGTCTTCACGACGCCGTTGCGCAGAGTCTTCTTCTCGTCAGGAATGACGAGCCCCCAGTCGACGCCGATCACACGGCCGAAGCCGCGGCAGGTGTCGCAGGCGCCGACGGCGGAGTTGAACGAGAACAGCGCCGGCTGCGGGTCGGCGTAGCGCAGGTCGCTCTCGGGGCAGTGCAGGCCGGTCGAGTAGCGCCACAGCTGCGGCTCGGCGCCGTCGTCGTCAGCCGATGCATAGACGTTGACGCGCCCGCTGCCGCGCTTCAACGCCGCCTCGATCGCCTCGACGACGCGCGCCTTCTCGGCGCCGGCGATGCGAAAGCGGTCGGCGACGACGTCGAGCAGCTTCCTCGGCCCGGTCGGCGACGCCACTTCGCGCTCGGCCTGCACGCGCGTGAAGCCGGAGAGGCTCAGCCACTGAGCGACCTCGTCGGCGCTCGTGCCCGCCGGCAGCTCGACCGGGAAGGTGACCGCGAGCCGCGGGTCGCCCGCGGCAGCGGCGCGCTGCACCAGCTCGGCGTAGATCGTCTCCGGGCTGTCGTGACGCACCGGCCGCGCCGTCTCGCGGTCGAAGAGCTGCGCCGCGCGCGCGTAGAGCAGCTTCAGGTGGTCGTTCAGCTCGGTCATCGTGCCGACCGTCGAGCGCGAGCTGCGCACCGGATTCGTCTGGTCGATCGCGATCGCCGGCGGCACGCCCTCGACATGATCGACCGCCGGCCGGTCCATGCGGTCGAGAAACTGGCGCGCATACGCGCTGAAGGTCTCGACGTAGCGCCGCTGCCCCTCGGCGTACAGCGTGTCGAACACGAGGCTCGACTTGCCCGACCCGCTGGGGCCCGTGACGACCGTCATCTCGCCGGTGCGGATGTCGAGGTCGAGGTTCTTCAGGTTGTGCTGGCGCGCGCCGCGGATGCGGATGAGGCCGGCGCTCGGGGGCTTGCTGCTGATATCCATGCGCTGACGAAAGAGGGGCCGGACATTGTAGGGAGCCCCTCCCCGACAGCCGCCGCCATGGTCAACGTGCGCCGGCCGCCTCCAGCATCAGCACCATCTCGCGGTAGCCGCGGCCGCGCGCGTCGTGCTGTCCCGGATCGACGTGGCCGATCTGCCTGGCTCCTGCCGGGCTTTCGACCGAATCTCGTGCCTCATTTCTTGGCGTCAATGTGAAACCCGCCGTCCTCGGGCTTGAACCCGCCCGCGACGCGCGTCAGCCCGGGCACTCGATGCGAGTGTTCCCCGCGCCGCCACCGACAAGCCTGCAGGGCCACATCGCCAGCCACTGCAGTGTGGCGCCTCTATAGCCCGCGGTTCCACTATCGGTCTGCCCAGTACCCCGGCTCCCTGCTCTGATGCATCAGCGCCAGCACGTGAATGACGCTGCCATCCACGCGATACACCAGCGTGAATGGAAACCTGCTCAGCGGCAGCTTGCGCGCCCGGCCCTCGGCCGGCGTCCCGAGCGCCGGCTCGCGCATCAACATGCGGCCCGCCTGTTCGATCCTGCGCTGCAATCGCGCCGCCGTAGGGCGGCCGAAAGTCGCCCCGCTCCACTCCAGCGCGGCGTCGAGCTCGCGCCGCGCCGCGCCGCGGGGTGGGCGATCAACTGCATCAATCGAGCTTGGCGCGCAGTTCGGCCATCACGCTTTCCCACGGGATGCACTCCACCTCGCCGGAATCGATCTGCTCGATACGCCGCGCGATCTCTGCATCCCATGCGGTATCGACCTCTTCCTTGGAGTGCACACTCAGCCATAGCTTGTCGGCCAGATCAGCGCGTTCGCCAGGCGTGAGTTTCATGGCCTCGGCTTCGACGATTTCGATCGGGGTTGGCATGTGGGCCTCCTTCATGTCGTTGCCGGCAGTCTAGTTCGGTGGGCGTGACGGCGCCACCGCCACGGACGATCCATGCAGCGCCTGGGCGCAACTTCTCAACGCGCGCCGCCCGCCTCCAGCATCAGCACCATTTCGCGGTAACCCCGCCCGCGCGCCAGCGCGAGCGGCGTCGCGCCGGTGCGATCGGCGAGCTGGGTGTTCGCGCCCGCGGCGAGCAGGTCGCGCACCACGGCCTGGTGGCGCCTGCCGCCGTCGCCGAGGAAGATGGCCTCGATGAGCGCCGTCCAGTGCAGGTTGTTGACGTGGTCGAGCGGCGCGCCAGCGGCGATCAGCTGGCGCACGACGCTGTCGTGGCCCAGGTGCGCGGCGGCGATGAGCGCCGTGCCGTCGTAGCGGCTCGTCGTCAGCTTCGCGCTCGCGCCGAGCGAGAGAAGCAAGGCGAGCGTGGGCTCGTCGTCGGCGACGGCGGCGATCGTCACCGCGTCGTAGCGGTCGTTGTCGAGCGCGCCGAGGTCGGCGCCGCCCTTGGCGAGCGCGCGGATCGCGTCGCCCTGGCGCGCGAATGCGGCGACGTGCAGCGGCGTGCGGCCGTTGCCGTCGCGGCTATTGGGGGCGGCGCCCGCGGCGAGCAGCGCCGCGATGCGCGCGGCGTCACCCTGCTGCGCCGCCGCGTGCAGGCCGCCGTAGCGTGCCTGCTCGGCCGGGCCGGGCGGCGTTTGCGCGAAGAGGGCCGGCGCTGCTGCGGCCAGCGCCAGCGCCAGCGCCAGCGGCAGCCGCAGCGGCAGGATGTGGCGGATCACCCTGCCATCGTGACGCTTGGCCGCAAGGTCTGCACTCGCTTGTCCGCCGCTACCGACCCGCCCAGTAGCCCGGCTCACGACTCTGATGCGCCACGGCAAGGATGACGATCGCATCGCCGGTCACGCGGTATACCAAGGTGTACGGAAAGTCCTTCAGATGCCAGGTCCGCACTCCGGGGTAGCCGGGGCGGCCCACTTGCGGCATGAAGGCCAGCAGGCGCAAGGCGCGTTGCACGGCCCTCTCGAACTGTGCGGCGACGCCAGGGCCAGCATTCGCGAGGTACCACCGCGTCGCGTCAAGAAGCTCCTGCTGCGCCTGCGGCCGAAACTCGTGCCTCATTTCTGGGCGTCATGGGCCTCGATCATGGCGCGCATCCGCGCGAATACGGCTTCGGCCGGAATGCTCTCGACCAACCCGGCATCGAGTTCGGCCACACGGCGCGCGATCTCCTCTTCCCACGCCGGGTGCAGCGGCGGCGGCGGAACCACCGTGTCGATCAGCCGCTCGATCAATTCAGCACGATCCTGCGCGGTGAGCTCCATGGCAGCGGCTTCGACGGCTTTCAGCGATGCGGTCATTCGGCACTCCGACGGACTGACGGCCCCGAGTCTATTCCCGGCCGCAATGCAGTGCGCAACAGCATTTCGGGCAGGATTCTTCGGCAATGCCACCCGATTTGCGCCTCGCACTTGCCCAGTAGCCTCCAGCCGTTCAGCGGGAATGTTGCCAATGCCCCGATCTTTGGATCGATGCGCGAAGGCGGCTACGGGCCGTCTTGGTCATCAGCCGGCGAAGAACCGCTCGACGAGCGCCAGCTGCTCCGGCACGTTCAGCGCCGGCGCGTGGCCGCAGCCGGGGATCGTGACGACGACGGCGCGCGGGCCGCGCTGGCGCATCGCGTCGGCCGTTTCGGCGAGCAGCAGGTCGCTCGCCTCGCCGCGCAGGCACAGCACCGGGATGTCGAGGCTGTCCCATTCGGCCCAACGTTCGTAGTCGTTCGGGTGGGCGATGAACTGCTGCACCATCGCCGGGTCGTAATGCGGCGTGACGCGGCCGTCGCTCAGGCGGCGGGTCGAGGTTTCGGTGAGGCGCCGCCATTGGGCGTCGGTCAGGAAGCCGTAGGGCTTGTAGACGGTGCGGAAATACGCCTCGAGCTCGCTCACCGTCGCGAACGCGGGCGGGTTGCCGGCGTAGGCGCGGATGCGCTCGATCGCGGCCGCCGCCAGTTGCGGCCCGTTGTCGTTCAGGATCAGGCGCGTGATGCGCCCGCGCAGCGCGCCAGCCGCGGCGACGAGGCCGATCGCGCCGCCCATCGACGTGCCGAGCCACTGCACGCGGTCGATGCCGAGCTGGTTCAGCAGCGAGTGCGCGAGCCGCACGTAGAAGCTCAGGCAGTATTCGGCCGCCGGGTCCGGGCTCCACTCGCTCAGTCCGCGGCCGAGGGTGTCGGGGCAGATGACGCGAAAGCGCGCCGACAGATGTTCCGCGACTTCGTCCATGTCGCGCCCGGTGCGCGCCAGGCCGTGCCAGGCGACCACCGTCTGCGCATGCTGCGCACCCCACTCGGTGTAGTGGATCTCGCGGCCTTCGCAGCGCAGGTAGTGAGATGCGGGGCCGGTCATGGCGCGCCCTTCGCCTTCACCGCGCGGCCGGCGCGCAGGCGGCCGACGACGCCGGCCGGGAAGTGGTAGACCGACAGCACAAAGAGGATGCCCAGCCACAGCAGCCAGCGGTCGGGCGAGAACAGCACGCCCAGCACCGGCACGCCGTCGAGCACGCCGCCGCCTGTCGAGACGAGCTTCATCAGGTCCTGCAGATAGCTCTGCGCGAACATGAAGAGCACGCTGCCGATGATCGCGCCGTAGATCGTTCCCATGCCGCCGATGACGACGATCAGCAGCACGTCGAGCATGACCTCGAACGACAGCGTGATATCGGGCCCGACGTAGCGCACCCACAGCGCGAGCAGGACGCCCGCGATCGTCGCGAACAGCGCCGACAGCACGTTGGAGAGCGTGCGATAGACGACAGTGCGGTAGCCGATCGCCTCGGCGCGGAAGTCGTTCTCGCGGATCGCCTGCAGCACGCGGCCGAACGGCGAGTTGACGATGCGCAGCAGCAGCAGCACGAGCGCGACGACGACGACGAAGAGCAGCCAGTAGGTGATCGTCTTGCCGTCGATCAGCAGGCCGAAGAACTCGCTCTCGAACGGCTCGAACGACGGGCTCAGCCACTCGGGCGTGCGAAAGCTCAGCCCGTCCTCGCCGCCGGTCAGCGACGAGAGCTGCGAGGCGAGCGTCTGGAACGCGGCGGCGACGGCGAGCGTGATCATCGCGAAGAAGATCGCCTTCACGCGCAGGCTGAAGAGGCCGATGACGAGCGACAGCACGACGGCGACGGCGAGCGCCGCGGCGACGCCGGCGCCGAGTGCCAGCCAGCCGTCGCCCAGGCGCGTGCTCGCGATCGCGACGCCGTAGGCGCCGATGCCGAAGAACATCGTGTGCGCGAAGCTGACGATTCCGGTGTAGCCGAGCAGCAGGTCGTAGCTCGCGACGAGCAGGATGAAGACGAGCATCTTGGCCGCGACCGACATCGCCTTCGCACCCGGAAAGAGGAACGGCGCGAGCGCGAGCGCGACGAGCACGGCGACGAGCATCAGCGCCAGCCAGACGCTGCGCGGGCGGTCGTGCGAGAGGATGCGGTCGAGCATCTCAGTGCCTCCGCTGCGGCGCGGGCGAGCCGTGGTGCGCGTTCATCGGCTCGACACCGGATACAGGCCCTGCGGCCGCCACATCAGGATCGCGACCATCAGCGCGATATTCGAGAAGAGCGCGACCTTCGGCGCGAGGAAACCGGTGTAGTTCGCCATCAGCCCGACGAGCAAGGCGCCGACGAAGCAGCCCAGCGTCGAACCGAGGCCGCCGATGATGATGACGATGAAGAGCAGGATGTTGACCTGCGCGCCGATCTGCGGCGTGACGCTTTGCTGGTACAGGCCCCACAGCACGCCGCCGAGCCCGGCGAGCCCGGAGCCGACGACGAACACGCCGACGAACAGGCGCCGGATACGGTAGCCGAGGCTTTCCACCATCTCGCGGTCCTGCACGCCGGCGCGGATCAGGAGGCCGATCTTGGTGCGCGCGAGGGTGAAGGCGAGCGCGGCGAAAACGACGAGGCCGATCGCGCCGGCGAACACGCGGTAGCGCTCGATCGCGGCGTCGCCGATCAGCCACGCGCCGCCGAGCGCTTCGGGCAGCGGCAGCGCGATCTGCAGCGGGCCCCAGATCATCTTGATCAGTTCCTCGCCGACGATCATGCCGCCCATCGTGATCAGGATCTGCTTCAGGTGCATGCCGTAGACCGGACGGATGATGACGCGCTCGAAGGCCCAGCCGATCGCGGCGGCGACCGCCATCGCGACAGACATTGCGGCGAACACGCCCGCGAGGCCGCTCAAGCCGACGCCTGCCGACCAGCCCATCACGCTCGTCGCGACGAAGGCGCCGATCGCGATGAAGATGCCGTGGCCGAAGTTGAGCACGTCCATCAGCCCGAAGACGAGCGTGAGGCCGGAGGCGATGACGAAGACGATCAGCCCCATCGCGAGGCCGGCCACCGTCAGCGTGAGCCAGGTGCTGGTGCTGCCGATCGCCGGCAGCGCGATCGCGGCGAGCAGCGCGACGAGCGCAATCGGAATCCAGTCGAAGCGCGCCTTCGGGATGTCATCGGCGGCCTGTTCGGCGCTGAGCGCGGCGCTGGTCGTTGTCGTCATGCGTGCGCTCCCAAGGAGAGCCCGAGCAGGCGTTGCTGCAGCGCTTCGTCTTCCGCGAGTTCGCGCATCGAGCCGCGGTGCACGACGCGGCCGTCGTCCATCACCGCGACGCTGTCGCCGAGCGCGCAGGCCATCGGGAAATTCTGCTCGACGAGCAGGATCGTCGTGCGCTGTGCCTTGAGCTCGCGCAGCGCGCCGATCAGGTTCTGGATGATCGCCGGCGCGAGGCCCTTGCTCGGCTCGTCGATCAGCACGAGCGCGCGCGGCTCGCAGATCGCGCGCGCGACGGCGAGCATCTGCTTTTGCCCGCCCGAGAGCTTGCCGGCCGGATAGAGCCAGAACTTCTTGAGCGCCGGGAACAGATCGAAGATCCACGCCAGCCGTTCGGCGTCGAGCGCATCGGCGTTGGCCGCGCCGCGCGCCGCGAGGACCATGTTTTCCTGCACCGTCAGGTCGGCAAAGATGCCCATGCTCTCGGGCACGTAGGCGATGCCGGCCTGCGCGATATCGGGCGTCGCGCGGCCGTGGATCGCCTCGCCGCGAAACGAAATCTCGCCCGCGCTCGCCTGCCACAGGCCCATGATCGTGCGCAGCGTCGTCGTCTTGCCGGCGCCGTTGCGGCCGAGCAGCATCGTCACCTCGCCCTCGGGCACGGCGAGGTCGACGCCGTGCAGGATGTGATAGGCGCCGATGTGCGTGTGCACACCGCGCAGGCTGAGCAGGGCGTCGCTCATGTGGACGCCTCGGCGGCCACGCCGAGGTAGGCTTCCTGAACGACTGGCGACGCGATCACGGCTGCCGGCTCGCCGTCGGCGACGAGCTTGCCGTTGTGCAGCACGATGATGCGGTCGGCGAGTTCGCGCACCACGTCCATCTTGTGCTCGACGAGCAGGATCGTGCGGTCGCCGCGCGCCTTGAGGGCGCGGATCAGGTCGAGCACGACCGGCGCGTCGTCGACGCTCATGCCAGCGGTCGGCTCGTCGAACATGTAGACCTTGGGGCCGAGCGCCATCAAGAGCGCCACCTCGAGCTTGCGCTGGTCGCCGTGCGGCAGCGCCGCGGCCGGCACGTCGCGCTTGTCGGCGAGTTGCACCTGCTGCAGCAGGTCGGTCGCCTCGGCGATCCATTCGTCATGGTCGAGCCAGACCTTCAGGAGCGCCATGCCGCCGCCGCAGCGCGCCTGCACCGCAAGCCGCACGTTCTCGACGACGGACAGGTTCGCAAAGAGCTGCGTGAGCTGGAACGCGCGCCCGAGGCCGCGGCGCGTGCGGCTCGACGCCGGCAGGCGCGTGATGTCCTCGCCGTCGAGCTCGACCTTGCCCTCGCTCGCCGGCAGTTGCCCGCTGATGAGGTTGAAGTAGGTCGTCTTGCCGGCGCCGTTCGGGCCGACGATCGCCGTCAGCGTGCCCGGCTCGAAGCGGCACGTGACGTGATCGACGGCAACATGCCCGCCGAAGCGAATCGTGAGGTCGGTGGTTTCGAGCACAGCGGTTCCGGCGCGGACGCAGTCCGCACTCGTGATCCTGACTGGAGCCCCCGCTTGGAGGGGGCTAGGGGGAGCGAAACGTTCAGCGCGCAGCGTTGAAACGCCTGCGGCGTTTCAACGCTTGTTCTGAATCGGGATATTCATCTCGCTCGCCTTGATCTCGTGCACCAGTTCGGGCACGCCCCAGGCGAAGGCCGGGTCGACCTTGATTCTGAAGTGATACATGTCCTGCATCGCCTGATGGTCCTCCTTGCGGAAGGTCATCAGACCCTTGGGCGTCTCGAAGCTCATGCCTTCCATCGTCGCGATCAGCTTGTTGGTGTTGGTGTCGCCCTTGGTCTTCTTCAGCGCATCGACGACCGCGATCGCCGCGCTCATGCCGCCCGCGGTGAAGAAGTCAGGCGGCGTCTTGAACTGCTTGTAGTGGTTCGCGACGAGCCACTCGTTGACCGGGTTCTTCGGGATGCCGAAGTAGTAGTAGAGCGCGCCTTCCATTCCGGGGTACGCCTTGTACGCGACCATCGCCGGCAGGATGTTGCCGCCGGTTGCCATCTCGATGCCGTAGCGCTTCTGCAGTTCGAGCTCGGCGAACTTGGAGAACGGCGACGGCGAGCCGGCCCAGACGACCCAGACGATCTTGCGGCCCTTCTGGTCCTTCATCGCGTCGATCAGGTGCTGCATCGCGGCCGTGAAGTCGGTCGTGCCCGACGGCACGAACTCCTCGTGCACGAACTTCGCGTTCTTGATCGCCGAGCGGAACGCCTTCACGCCGTCGCGGCCGAAGGCGTTGTCCTGCGCGAGCGTCGCGATCACGTTGCCCGGCTTGTCGAGCGCGACGGCGTTCGAGATCGCGTCCTGCGAGCTGTTGCGGCCGGTGCGGAAGATGTACTTGTTCCATTTGTCGCCGGTGATCGAGTCGGCGACCGCCGGCTCGACGAGCAGGATCTTCTTGTACTCCTCGGCCACCGGCAGCATCGCCAGCGCGACCGGCGAGGCGGTCGGGCCGACCGCGATGTCGACCTTGTCGTCGGCGTACGCCGCGGCGAGCACCGCCTTGCCGACGTCGGGCTTGCCCTGGTCGTCCTTCTCGATGACGACGAGCTTCTTGCCGGCGACCATCATCGTGCCGCCGGTCGCGTAGTCGAGCCCCATCATGAAGCCAGTGATCGTCTGCTTGGCATAGGCTTCGAGCGGCCCGGTCTTGCTCGCGATCAGCGCGATCTTGATTTCCTTCGGGTCGGCAGCCTGCACGCCGGTCACGCCGGCGACGAGGGCTGCGGCGCAAAGCGCGGCGGTCAAAAGTCGCTTCATGGTCATAGGTCTCCTGCAAGGATGATCCGCCGCGCCGCGGGATGGACGGGCGGGTGCGACTGTTCCATGCAATGCCCATGCCAGCTTGCACCGGATCGGCGCAATCCCTGAGTTGCGGCCGATCGGCAAGGCAGGATCGGCGACTTTCGAAGTCGTGAGCCCCCGCCAAGCCGCGCGGTGTGCCTTGATGTCGGACAGTCAGCTCGAAGTTTGCGGCAGTGAGTGACTGACAATCGAACACTGTCCGCGTACTGGACACTGTGCGGCAGGTCAGCCCGAAGGCGCGATCGCGGCGAGCTTCTCGTACAGCGTCGCGCGCGAGATGCCGAGCAGGCGCGACGCGGCGAGCTTGTTGCCGCGCGTGAGCGCGAGCGCCTCGCGGATGCTGCGCGCCTCGAGTTCGGCGATCGCCTGCGGCAGTGGCTTGAAGGCGTCTTGCGCCGTGGCCGATTCGCGCAGCGCTGCATGCGGCAGGGTCTCCGCAGGTGGAGCTTTCGATTCGAGCGGCAGGCGCTGCGCCGGGTCTTGCGCATCGTCGGCGGCCGCTGCCGGGCCGCCCTCGGGCAGCGGCCCGAAGTGCGCCGCCGTCAACACGAGGTCATCGGTCATCAGCGTCGCCTGCTCGAGCACGTTGCGCAGTTCGCGCACGTTGCCCGGCCAGGGCCGGGCGGCGAGGTGTTCGAGCGCCGCCGCGCTCAGGTGTTTGGGTGCGAGGCCGCTGCGGCGGGAGATGTCTTCCACAAGCGCCTCGGCGAGTGCCTCGAGGTCGGAGAGCCGCTCGCGCAGCGCCGGCAGGCGGATCGGCAGCACGTTGAGCCGGTAGTACAGATCGGCGCGGAACGTTCCGGCGGCGACCATCGCCTGCAGGTCGCGGCTCGTCGCGGCGACGATGCGCACGTCGATGCGCTGCACCTGGTTGCTGCCGAGCGGCTCGACCTCGTGCTCCTCGAGCACGCGCAGCAGCTTGGCCTGCAGCGCGAGCGGCATGTCGCCGATCTCGTCGAGAAAGAGCGTCCCCGAGTCTGCAAGCTTGAACTTGCCGTCGCGCCCCTTGCGGTCGGCGCCGGTGTAGGCGCCGGGCGCGACGCCGAAGAACTCGGCTTCGAGCAGCGTGTCGGGGACGGCGGCGATGTTGACGCCGACGAAGGGCCGCGCGGCGCGCGCGCTCGCGGCGTGGATGCCTTGCGCGAGCAACTCCTTGCCGGTACCCGTCTCGCCGAGCAGCAGCGCGGTAGCGCCGGTCTGCGCGGCGCGGCGCGCCTGGCGCTTGACCTCCATCGCCGCGGCGCTCGCGCCGACGAAGCTCGCGATCGTATGCTTGGGCCGGCGCTGCGCCGCAAGCTGGCTGCGCGCAGCGTCGAGCTCGCGCTGCAGGCGGCCGAACTTGACCATCAGCGGCTGCATCGTCGTCTCCGGATCGTCCAGCAGCACGAGGCCGAGCGCGCCGATCACCTCGCCGCGCTCGTCGCGCAGCGGCAGCCGGCTGACGAGGAAGGTGCCGGCCTGGTTCGCGAGCAGATCGACGAGGATCGGCTGGCCGCTGTCGATCACCTGCGCCAGCAGCGAATTCGGGATCACCTCCTCGACGCGGCGGCCGACGAAGTCCGACTCCGCGCGCCCGAGCGCCGGCAGGAAGCGCTTGTAGCCCTCGCTGATCCAGACCACGCGGTGCGCCCGGTCGACGACCAGCATCCCCATCGCCGTGCGCGCGAAGGTGTCGAACATGCTGCGCGCGGCGAGCGCGAGCATGCCGTCGGCATTCGCCGGCAGCTCGAGGGTCTGCGCGTCGACGCTGCCCCTGGCAACGGGTTGCGGATCGGTCATCGGCGCTCGTTCGCTGATGCAATGGCACGACTTTACGCGCTGCGCCCGGGCGCAGCCCCGCAGCCGGCAGCACTGCGCCGCCCTCGAACCTGCACCGCGCAGCGACAGCACCGCGAACGAGGGCACTGCCGCGATGTAGCCTCGGCCATGGCTTCGAAAGCGGACAAAGCGCCGCCGGTGCGCTCGCCGATCGCCGCGGGCTCGACGTTCTATCTTGCCGCGTCGCTCTACGCGGCAATCGTGCTGCCATGGTCGGTGCTTGCGATGATGGGCATCGTCTCCGGGCCGCCGTCGCTGGCGACGCCGCTCGGCCATGCGCACGAGATGCTGCTGGGCTATGCGCTCGCGGTCGTCGCCGGCAACCAGCTCGGTGCACTGTCGCCCGCGCGGCGCTGGGCGCTGCTCACCGCCTGGCTGGCGGCGCGGCTCGCGTTCATCGCCTTCGGCGGCATCGTCGCCGCGGCGTTCGACATCGCCTTCGTCGCCGCGCTCGGCGTGCACGCGACGCCGCGGCTCTTTCGCGCCGCGAAGAAGCTGCGCAACCAGGCGCTGCCGGTGATCATCAGCGCGCTGTGCGCCGCCGCCGTCGCGTTCGACGTCGCCGCGTTCGCGCTCGGCGACGCGTCGGCGCACGAGATCGCGCTCGGCGTCGTCCTCGCGCTCGCGGCGCTGATGCTGTTCATGGGCGGGCGCATCATCGCCCCCGCCGCGGCCGGCCAGTTCTACCGCCAGGGCGCGGCGCTCGACGCCCGGGTGCAGCCGCGCATCGAGGGCACGATCCTCGTCGCGATGGCGCTGGCGGTCGGCAGCGCGCCTTTTGCGCCGCTCGTCGCGGCGACGCAGATCGCCTGCGCCGTCGCGGGTGCGCTCGCTGTCGTGCGGCTGCTGCGCTGGCGGCTGTGGGCGTGCAAGGGCCGGCCGGACCTGTGGTGCCTGGGCGCCGGCTACCTCTGGCTCGGCGCCGGGCTGCTGGGCATCGCGCTGGCGGCACAAGGCGCGCTGCGCACCGCCGCGATGCACCTCGTCACGGTCGGCGCGCTCGGCACGCTGACGTTCAACGTGATGACGATCACGATGCTGACGCGCGCGCATCGCCCCGGCGCCGACGAGGCGAGGCTGGTCTGGGGCACGCTGCTGATCGCGCTCGCGACGATCGCCCGCTTCGCCGCCGCGCTGGCGCCCGACCGCGCCGTCGAGCTGTTCGTCGCCGCGGCGGCCTGCTGGTCGGTCGCGTTTCTCGTCGCGGCGTGGATCCTGATCGACGCCGTGCGCGGCCACGCGCGGTGGCTGCGGGAGAAGGCGGCGCGCGGCGCGGCTTGAAGCGGGCGGCCGTGACCGCCGGTGGCAGCGGCCCGACGCTGCCGGCGACGCCGCGTACCGATACGAAGCGAACTACCGCTCCGCCGTGAGCTTGAAGCGATAGTCCGAGTGGCAGGCAGCGCATTTGCCCAGCGTGTCGGCCAGTTGCCCGAGGCTGTGCTTCGCGTCGCCCAGGCTGTCGGCATCGAGCGCGATGGCGTCGAAATCGCGATGCACGCTGAACGCGAGCGTCTTGAACGCCAGCGGCAGCTTGCCGACCAGTGCCACCGGCGCCGAATGCGCCGCGCCCATCCCGAGCCGGCGCGCGGCGGCGGCGACCGCCTTCATGTCGTCACGCGCGAGCGCCGCCGTGATCTGCTGCAGCCCGGAGACGAAACCGCGCATCTCGGCGAGCACGAAGTCCCGCTCGCCGGCCTCGAGCACGATCGCGGTGCGCCCGTCGGCGGACGGCTCGACCGACCCGGCGACGATGAACTTGTACGCCATCGCCGCGATCGCGACGGCCAGCACGGCGATGATCGCAAGCTGGACGCGGTTGCGAAGCTGCTCCTTCATCGAAGCCTCCGGTCAGCGAATCGCGATCTGCTTGCGCCGGTGGCCGGCCGCACCGCGCAATGGGCGGTCGGCGTGTTCATCCTGCGCCGCGGCGCCGAAGCCGAACCTGGCCGTCAGGCTCATCGCATGCCTGCACGGAACGCCTGCTGCGCGAGCCGCTTCGCCGGGCACGGGCGCCTGGAATCGCACCCCGCGCCCGTTGCCGGCGCGTCTAGCCGGCGTACTTCTCGGGCCAGGCGGCGCGCGCGCACTTCTCGCAGTAAGTGGGCGCCTTGGGCAGCCCCTCTTCCGCCGGTGCGCCCCAGGCCGAGACCGGCAGCGCCGTCGGCAGCGTCGCGGTACCGCACAGCGCCCGCATGTGGTTCACGCGCCGCGACAGGTGGTAGTTCCAGAACCCGTTCGACCCCTCGGTGATGACGAGCTGGTTTCTCTCTTCGTCGGTGGTGGGGATCTGCACCCCCTTCATGGTTTCGAACAGGCTCATGATGCGTCCTCGCGAAGTGAATGATCCGGCGCCACAGTGCGGCCTGCGGAAAATCTTAGCATCGGCCGGCCCGATTGGCGAAAGACCTCGGCAGCCTCATCTGCCGCGCAACGCTTCGGAATTGCCTTCAATGAGGCCGGGGCATCGAGCCCAGGAAAACTCCGGGAGTCGCAACAAGTACCGCGCACGGCATGGCGCTTCAATGAGGCCGGGGTATCGAGCCCCGGAAAACCGCAAGCAACGACGCGACCTCGGGAAGGATGCCCCCGCTTCAATGAGGTCGGGGCATCGAGCCCCGGAAAACGTGGAGCCGGAACCGCAGCCGGATGTGTGCGAAACGCTTCAATGAGGCCGGGGCATCGAGCCCCGGAAAACCCGAAGGCGATTCTTGACGCCGCCATCATGGAGGCGGCTTCAATGAGGCCGGGGCATCGAGCCCCGGAAAACCTGGGGCAGCGGCACGGTGCAGATGCCAGGCACGCCGCTTCAATGAGGCCGGGGCATCGAGCCCCGGAAAACATGACATGCTGGTGTGGGGTGTGACCGTGAGCATGCTTCAATGAGGCCGGGGCATCGAGCCCCGGAAAACGAGCACGAGGTGAGCGACGAGCAGCAATCCAGCGGCCTCGCTTCAATGAGGCCGGGGCATCGAGCCCCGGAAAACCGCCCTCGACTCAGGGCGCCTGCCCGCCGACGTACCGCTTCAATGAGGCCGGGGCATCGAGCCCCGGAAAACCTCGCAGCGCGGCAGGAACCTGAGCCGCTGGCCGTTGCTTCAATGAGGCCGGGGCATCGAGCCCCGGAAAACCCGCCGTCGTGCGCAGGTCGTCGGCGTAGGTGTCTAGCTTCAATGAGGCCGGGGCATCGAGCCCCGGAAAACTGGCCTCAGCCGTGCTCATCAACGCACTCCCCGGCGTGCTTCAATGAGGCCGGGGCATCGAGCCCCGGAAAACCCGAATTCGTGCCGCCGACGGGCCGTTGGCCCGCGCTTCAATGAGGCCGGGGCATCGAGCCCCGGAAAACGCCCGACAGCGGCACGTGCGCCGCTTGCGCCGGGGTGCTTCAATGAGGCCGGGGCATCGAGCCCCGGAAAACCGCAGCCGGGCGGGCGGCTGCGCATCGACTGCTTCAAGCTTCAATGAGGCCGGGGCATCGAGCCCCGGAAAACCGGCCGTGCTGAAGTTGATGCTCATGCGGGGGTGACGCTTCAATGAGGCCGGGGCATCGAGCCCCGGAAAACGCGCGCCGGCAGGTTGTCGACGAGGTTGACGCCGTCGCTTCAATGAGGCCGGGGCATCGAGCCCCGGAAAACCGGCTCGCCCCAGCCGATTGCAGGCCAGTGGACAGTGCTTCAATGAGGCCGGGGCATCGAGCCCCGGAAAACGCACTATGGCAGTCACTCAAGCCGATGTCGATGCGTTGCTTCAATGAGGCCGGGGCATCGAGCCCCGGAAAACGAGCGAGCAGTTGCGAAGCTCGAAAGCGGACCGCCAGCTTCAATGAGGCCGGGGCATCGAGCCCCGGAAAACCGGGCAGAGGCCAAGATCAAGTGGGAAATCTACAAGCTTCAATGAGGCCGGGGCATCGAGCCCCGGAAAACCTCCACGATCCGCCGCCTGCTTGGCCGATGAGTTGGCTTCAATGAGGCCGGGGCATCGAGCCCCGGAAAACTTTACCGTCACGACAAGATCTGTCGCGAGCAACACGCGGCTTCAATGAGGCCGGGGCATCGAGCCCCGGAAAACGCGGCGGTGCGCTGAATGTTGCGGTCGCCAACGGCACAGCTTCAATGAGGCCGGGGCGTCGAGCCCCGGAAAACCCGCAGGCGACCGTGTTGAAGCGCCGCGCGGCTTGGCTTCAATGAGGCCGGGGCATCGAGCCCCGGAAAACCAGCATCGTTCCGAAGGACTACCAGGGCAACCCCGGGCTTCAATGAGGCCGGGGCATCGAGCCCCGGAAAACAGCCAACGCCGAAGAGCATCACGAGGAAGCCCCACATGCTTCAATGAGGCCGGGGCATCGAGCCCCGGAAAACCTGGCCGTCGCGCTCGGGGAGACGATTCAGACGGTCTGGCTTCAATGAGGCCGGGGCATCGAGCCCCGGAAAACGTGGCCTCGTCGCCGGAGCCGTACTCGGCGCGCTTGCTTCAATGAGGCCGGGGCATCGAGCCCCGGAAAACGCGCAATCTGGAGCACGTCATGCGCGAGGCCGAGGCGCTTCAATGAGGCCGGGGCATCGAGCCCCGGAAAACCTCGAATGCGGCATTGGCGAGGTCTTCGCGGGTGCCGCTTCAATGAGGCCGGGGCATCGAGCCCCGGAAAACGAAGAACAGCAAGGCCAAGAAGACCGATGACGTTGGCTTCAATGAGGCCGGGGCATCGAGCCCCGGAAAACGATTCAGGTGCGGTGCAGGGCTGCGGCATGAGCGAGCTTCAATGAGGCCGGGGCATCGAGCCCCGGAAAACCGAAGGCGGTAGGGCAAGGCAAGACGACGCTTGCAGCTTCAATGAGGCCGGGGCATCGAGCCCCGGAAAACTCCCGAGCGCAGGGAACTACACGATCAACGGCAACCTGCTTCAATGAGGCCGGGGCATCGAGCCCCGGAAAACTTTCAGGACCGTCCATCGCGGCGTCGAAATAGGCATGCTTCAATGAGGCCGGGGCATCGAGCCCCGGAAAACCTTCGCGAGGAACCCCGCAAGGAACGTGCTCAGCGCACCGCTTCAATGAGGCCGGGGCATCGAGCCCCGGAAAACGATGGTGAGCCACTGCATGCGCTGCACGGCGCGGCGGCTTCAATGAGGCCGGGGCATCGAGCCCCGGAAAACGGCCAGCGGCGACTACGGCGCGGCGACGGCCAGCGGGCTTCAATGAGGCCGGGGCATCGAGCCCCGGAAAACTGTCACTGAGCGACGAAGATGCGACCGAAGCAGACGCTTCAATGAGGCCGGGGCATCGAGCCCCGGAAAACCTTGTCCTTCTCGCCGCCGAAGTTCAGGATGTTGTCGCTTCAATGAGGCCGGGGCATCGAGCCCCGGAAAACGCGTCCCGCGCTCCAAAGTACGAACGATCTCTTGTTCGCTTCAATGAGGCCGGGGCATCGAGCCCCGGAAAACGGCCGACCGCGAGGTAGCCCTGCTGCGTCATGTAGCGCTTCAATGAGGCCGGGGCATCGAGCCCCGGAAAACGCGCAAGGCGTAGTGGCGAATGCCGATGTGAGCCTGCCTGCTTCAATGAGGCCGGGGCATCGAGCCCCGGAAAACCGTCGCGTACCGCGGCGACCCAGGCGAGCGACAGGTCGCTTCAATGAGGCCGGGGCATCGAGCCCCGGAAAACGCTGTGAAGTCGGCCGGCAGCTTCGAATCGATGGATGGCTTCAATGAGGCCGGGGCATCGAGCCCCGGAAAACATTGACTCTGACGAAGTAGATGACGAAGGAGATGACGCTTCAATGAGGCCGGGGCATCGAGCCCCGGAAAACCACAATGCGCCGTGTTGTGAAGGCCACGCGCGAGCGAGCTTCAATGAGGCCGGGGCATCGAGCCCCGGAAAACGCGCGCGCCGAACCACTTGCGCAGCCTGGCATCCTCGCTTCAATGAGGCCGGGGCATCGAGCCCCGGAAAACCCCATCGGTTATCCGCTGCAGCCCGGCGCCAGGGCCGCTTCAATGAGGCCGGGGCATCGAGCCCCGGAAAACTGACAGAGCGCGGGAGGCGCCGAAATGACAGTTCACGCTTCAATGAGGCCGGGGCATCGAGCCCCGGAAAACACTGCGAAGCGCGCGAAGACCGCCTCACCGACTGGGCTTCAATGAGGCCGGGGCATCGAGCCCCGGAAAACCACCGCGCACGATCGACATCGCAGCGCCGTTCCTGGGCTTCAATGAGGCCGGGGCATCGAGCCCCGGAAAACCTGTCGTCTCGCTCGCATAGCGCCGGCTGGATGCGGCTTCAATGAGGCCGGGGCATCGAGCCCCGGGAAACGGCCGACATGATCGAGTGCTTCCGCAGGCATGGCGTGCTTCAATGAGGCCGGGGCATCGAGCCCCGGAAAACGGCAGAAGAAATACGCATCTCCGTAGCATTGCGCAGGCTTCAATGAGGCCGGGGCATCGAGCCCCGGAAAACAACCCGGTTTTCACGCCGGGGTCAATGCCGACGATGCTTCAATGAGGCCGGGGCATCGAGCCCCGGAAAACCCTGCACTGCGCAAGCGCATCCGCCCGGCCGACGAGCTTCAATGAGGCCGGGGCATCGAGCCCCGGAAAACGGCGGCCGACTGTTCGGCGACAACGCGGATGGCGGCGCTTCAATGAGGCCGGGGCATCGAGCCCCGGAAAACCTCGGCAGTGCGCCGCCGAACGCAGCCGCGACGCTGCTTCAATGAGGCCGGGGCATCGAGCCCCGGAAAACCTATGCGCGCAATAGTGTCACCGGCGAGCGCGGCAGCGTGCTTCAATGAGGCCGGGGCATCGAGCCCCGGAAAACATGAAGCACTCCGGGGACGATTTAATCTGCGCGTGCGGCTTCAATGAGGCCGGGGCATCGAGCCCCGGAAAACCGTGTACACCTCACCAAGGCCCGCGACCGCCTCCGGGGGCTTCAATGAGGCCGGGGCATCGAGCCCCGGAAAACCTGCGGCGGCCTGCTGTTCGGTGAAGTGCAGCATTCTCGCTTCAATGAGGCCGGGGCATCGAGCCCCGGAAAACCGCTTCGGCTTTCGTCTTGATCGCATGATGCGCATCGCGCTTCAATGAGGCCGGGGCATCGAGCCCCGGAAAACATTGATCGCCTTCACGCCAACGCCAAGGCCAAGGCGCTTCAATGAGGCCGGGGCATCGAGCCCCGGAAAACCCGGTCGAGCAGTTCGGCCGGCGCCTGCCGATGGTGGCTTCAATGAGGCCGGGGCATCGAGCCCCGGAAAACCCACTTGCGGGCGAGATGGCGCGAGACGGCGGTCGCGCTTCAATGAGGCCGGGGCATCGAGCCCCGGAAAACCCGGCCCGATCGAGCAGGCTTGCGCGCAGATCGCCGTGCTTCAATGAGGCCGGGGCATCGAGCCCCGGAAAACCGGCCAGCAACGGCGCGGCCGGCGCGTGGAACAACATGCTTCAATGAGGCCGGGGCATCGAGCCCCGGAAAACGCGATGCAAACGCATTACCTGCGCATCGAGCTGCTGCTTCAATGAGGCCGGGGCATCGAGCCCCGGAAAACGGCGCGCTCTGCGCGGCTTGGGCGGGTGTTCATGCCGGCTTCAATGAGGCCGGGGCATCGAGCCCCGGAAAACCGCCTTCAACGCTGAGAACGTCGGCATGCTGGTGCTGCTTCAATGAGGCCGGGGCATCGAGCCCCGGAAAACGCCGTTGAATGCGACGGGCTGGGCACGCATCTGGATGCTTCAATGAGGCCGGGGCATCGAGCCCCGGAAAACGCGCTGGCGACCTACGCCGCGGCCGGCGGGGTGCTCGCTTCAATGAGGCCGGGGCATCGAGCCCCGGAAAACCATCATCACTGGCAGCCAGCCCACGCGGCAAGACCTCGCTTCAATGAGGCCGGGGCATCGAGCCCCGGAAAACCCAGGGCGTGCGCGCCTACGAGTGGGGCGAGCTGGAGCTTCAATGAGGCCGGGGCATCGAGCCCCGGAAAACCGGCAACGATGCGTCTTGGGTACGCGCTCGACGCGGCGCTTCAATGAGGCCGGGGCATCGAGCCCCGGAAAACTGGCGCGGCGCACGCCGATGGACCCTCGCGAATTACGCTTCAATGAGGCCGGGGCATCGAGCCCCGGAAAACCCCGCCCAAAGGTCACCGCGCGAACGACCTTGCCGAAGCTTCAATGAGGCCGGGGCATCGAGCCCCGGAAAACGTCCACTTCGCCAGGCCACGTAATGCCGTGGTCGTTGCTTCAATGAGGCCGGGGCATCGAGCCCCGGAAAACGGCGCCCTCGCAAGCGACGGCGCCATGCGCATTGTGCGTCA
>CALMIL010000018.1 GCA_937864005.1 uncultured Burkholderiales bacterium | reverse complement strand
AGCTGCGCATTGCTGTCGGCGAGGCGCCGATTGGTATCGCGCACGCGGCGCATCAGCAGCGCGGCGACGACGAGCGAAAGCAGGCCGCAGACCGCGACCAGCGCCCACAGGCGCTGCTGCAGCGTGCGCGCATGAAGCTGCTCGCCCTGGATCGCGCTCTGGCGATGCAGCAGTTCCAGCTCGCGCGTGCGCCGGCCGTTGTCGAAGGCCTCCTGCATTTCGAGGATCGCCTTTTGCTGGTTGCGTGCCAGCACCTGATCCTCGAGCGTACGCTGCAGGTGGAAGGCTTCGACCGCGCCCGAAAGGTCGCCGGCGCGCTCCAGCGCCTGCCCCATTTCGCGATAGATGTCGGCCATCCCGCTGAGCGAGCCGCGGCGCTCTTCGATGTCGATCGCGAGCCGCAAACTGGGTTTGCCGGCGTCGATCTGGCCGAGAGCGATCTGCGCCAGCCCGATCTGGGCGAGGGCCACGATCTCGCCGTTCAGGTTCTTCAGTTCGCGCGTCAGCGGCAGAGCCTTGTGCAAATGTTGCAGCGCGGTCGCGTACTCGCCGTTCTTCCGATAGTAGTCCGCAAGGTTGGCGATATAGAGCGCTTCCTCGGACTTCGCGCCGGCTTGGCGCGCAAGGTCGACCGCGGCGAGCGAAAAGCGCTTCTCGCCGTCGCTGTCGCCCAGCGTGTCGAGCACGATCGCCTGCACGGTGCTGACGCGGGCGAGCGTCAGCGGGTCGCCGTCCGCCTGGGCAATCGCGAGCGCCTCCTGGTTCAGGCTCAAGGCGCGTGTGCTCTGCTTCGCTAGGTGGTAGCTGTAGGCGAGGTAAGCGCGCGCTTCTGCACGGCGCCAGGCCTCGCCGTGCGCGTCGGCCAGGGCGAGCGCCTCGTGACCGATGCGGATCGCGTCTTCGTGCTTGCTCGAGCCGTTGCGGATGTGGGCCTGGGCGGCGAGGAAGCGCAGCCGCATCAACGCCGCCGCGTCGGCCGGCAACCGCGCGAGCGCGTCGTCGATCAGCGTACTGGAGCGCGCGACATCGCCCAGTTGCTCGGCGAGCCGGGCCCGCACCAGCAGCGCGCCGGCCTGGGCGAGCGGACTGCGGTCTGCGGCGAAGCGCGCATCGAGCGCGCGCGCGGCGGCTTCGGCCTCGTCCGCGCTCGGCACGCTCGCGAGCAGCCAGCCCTGCAGGATCAGCGCTTCGAGCCGGGTCGCGGCGTCGGCCTGGTTCGATTCGACCAGCGTTGCAAGCTGCGCCGCGGTCTCACGCGGCTTGGCGCGGCCGGCGCGCTCGAGCTCGAGCAGTTGCGCCGGCGTGGCGCCGGCTGCGGCACTCGCAGCCGCTGCACACAGCACCAGACCGACGCCGAGCGCGGCCAGCCAAGCCTGCCAGCGAGCGACCGGCGAGCGGGCACAGAGCGAAAGCGAAGCCATCGAACGCATATCGGCCCGCGCCAGACGCAACTTGAGGCGACCGCCGCCGCTTGCCTATCATCGGCCGTTGCCCACGACTTCCCGACCGCACATGAAGGCTTCCGACCCCGAATCCGCCCCCCGCCGCGCGCCCAGCATCTACTGGGAGGACTTCCATCCGGGCGAAGTGCGGGAATTCGGCACGGTGACGGTGCGGCGCGAGGACATCATCGATTTCGCCAGCCGCTTCGACCCGCAGCCGTTCCACCTCGACGACGCCGCCGGCCGCGCGACGCCGTTCGGCGGCCTGATCGCCAGCGGCTGGCACACCGGTTCGCTGGCGATGCGCATGATGTGCGACGAATATCTGCTCGACGCCGCGAGCCTCGGCTCGCCGGGGCTCGAATATCTGCGCTGGACGGCGCCGGTGCGGCCCGGCGATACGCTGCGGATGCGCCTCACGGTGCTCGCCACGCGCGTGCTGAAAAGCCGGCCGACGGCGGGCCTCGTCGATACCCGCTGGCAGCTTTTCAATCAGCGCGACGAACAGGTGCTCGACATGCGCGGCTACGGCATGTTCGCGCGCCGCGCGCCGCAGCCGGACTGAAGCGGCCCGGAACCGCGCGGACGCGCGTCAGGCCGCGGCCCGGTAGCCGCGCGGGATCGCCGCCAGCAAGCGCTTGGTATACGCCTCGCGCGGGCGCTCGAGGATATCGGCGACCGCGGCCTGCTCGACGACATCGCCGTTCTGCATCACGAGCACCTCGTCGGCCATGAAGCGCACGACGGCGAGGTCGTGGCTGATGAAGACGTAGGCGAGGCCGAGTTCGTCTTGCAGGTCCTTCAGCAGGTTAAGCACCTGCGCCTGCACCGAGACGTCGAGTGCGCTCACCGCCTCGTCGAGCACCAGCACCTCGGGCGAGAGCGTCAGGCAGCGCGCGATCGCGATGCGCTGGCGCTGGCCGCCGCTGAACTCGTGCGGGTACTTGGCGAATGCCGCGTCGGCGTCGAGCCCGACGCGCTGCAGGATCGCGCGGGCGCGCGAGGCGCGATCGGCGCCATCGCGCCCGATGGCATGGATCGTCATCGGCTCGACGAGCGTCTGGCCGATCGTGAAGCGCGGGTTGAGCGACGCATACGGGTTCTGGAACACGATCTGGATGCGCCGGCGCATGGTCCGCCAGCGCGCCTTGTCGAGCGCGAGCAGGTTCCGGCCGTCGAAGCGCACCTCGCCGCCCGCCGGCCCGCCGTTCGGCTCGTGCAGCTGCAAGAGCGCCAGGCCCATCGTCGTCTTGCCCGACCCCGATTCGCCGACGACGCCGAGCGTATGGCCGCGCCGCAATTCGAAGCTCACGCCCGCGCCGCTGCGGCCGACGGCCTTGAACTCGGTGCGGCCGAAGACGCCCTTCCTGAGCCAGAAGCTCTTCGTCAGCGCGCGCGCGGCAATGACGACCGGTGCCTGCGGGTCCTTCGCCTTGCCGGCGGCGGCGGGCGCGGCGCCGGCGATGTGGTCGGCGATCACCGCGAGCCGGGCGTTGCCGGCGCCCTCGAGCGTCGGCCGGCACGCCAGCAGCGCCTGCGTGTAGGCGTCCCGCGGCTGCGTGAAGATGCGCGCCACCGGCCCCTGCTCGCGCACCGCGCCGGCGCGCATCACGACGACCTCGTCGGCCACTTCGCCGACCACGCCGAGGTCGTGGCTGATGAAGAGCATGCTCATGCGGTGCCTGGCCTTCAGGCCCGCGAGCAGTTCGAGAATCTGGCGCTGGATCGTTGCGTCGAGCGCGGTCGTCGGCTCGTCGGCAATCAGGAGCTTGGGTTCGCAGGCGAGCGCCATCGCGATCATCACGCGCTGCTGCTGGCCGCCCGAGAGCTGGTGCGGGAAGGATGCCAGGCGCCGTTTCGGCTCGGGCATGCCGACCTCGGCGAGCAATTCCTCGGCGCGCGCCAGCGCCTGCCGCTTGGACAGCCCGAGGTGGTGCCGCAGCGGCTCGCAGATCTGGCGCCCGATCGTGAAGACCGGATTGAGCGAACTCATCGGGTCCTGGAACACGCAGGCGATATCCTTGCCGCGCAGCGCCTGCAGCTCGGCGCGCGACGCGCCGAGCAGATCGCGGCCGAGGAAGTCGATGCGCCCGCGGCGCTCGGCGTTCGCCGGCAGCAGTGCAAGGATCGCCATCGCCGTCACGCTCTTGCCCGAGCCCGACTCGCCGACCAGCGCGACGGTCGTGTTCTCGGCGACCGCGAAGCTCACGCCGGCATCGCCCTGACCGACCGCCTGCACGCGCTGGACTTCGCCCGCGTGCCGGCCGAGGCGAAAGGCCACGCGCAGGTCGCGCACGTCGAGCAGCTTCAATCGAGACCTCGCAGCCTGGGGTCGAGCGCATCGCGCAGCGCATCGGTGAAGAGCGAGAACGCGGTGACGAAGACCGCCATGAAGGCGGTCGCCGCGGCGAGCTGCCACCAGTGGCCGAGGATGAGCTCGCCCTGCGCCTCGGCGAGCATCGTGCCCCACGAGACCTGGTCGACGCCGACGCCGAGGCCGAGGTAGGACAGGATCACCTCGGCCTTGATGAAGGCGACGACGTGGATCGACAACTGCACCAGCGAGACATGGCTGACGTTGGGCAGGATGTGGCGGAACATGCGCGACAGCGCTCCGGCGCCGATCGCCTCCGCGGCGCGCACATATTCGCGCACCGAATGCTTGATGAATTCGGCCCGCACGAGGCGGTAGATACCGGTCCAGCCGGTGAGGCCGAGGATCAGCACGACGCTTTGCACGCCACGCCCGGCGACCGCGGCGAAGGCGAAGATCAGCAGGATGCCGGGGATCGACGTGAAGACGTTGTAGACCCACTCGAGCAGGTCGCCGACCTTGCCGCCGAAGAAGCCGCCGAAGGCGCCGAGCGTGGTGCCGATCGCCGTGGCGAGCAGCGCGGCGAGGACGCCGACGAAGATCGAGATCTGCGAACCCTTCACCGCCTTCGCGAGCACGTCGCGGCCGCGCCGGTCGGCGCCGAACGGCAGCACATCGAGCCTGGGCGCTTCGGCGGTGCGGTATTTCGCGACGCCCGCCGCCCATTCCTCGTAGCGCGGCGCGAGGGGATCGATGGCCGACAGGTCGACATCCGGCCCGCTCGGCTGCTCGATGTCGGTCTGCACCGCCTGCGCCTTCGGCCCCATGAATGTGGGCGGCGCATTCGGCACCGCGATCTCCCGCTGCCAGTCGGCGGCGACGACGCCGAGCGCCGACAGCAGGATCAGCAGCAGGAATGCGCCGACCACCGCGAGCGAGACCATGCCGACGCGGTCGCCCCGCAGGCGCCGCCACGCGGCGCGCCAGACGCCGTCACCCGCGCCCGACCTCGTCGCGGCAAGCGTGGCCGGAAGCACCGCGCTCATCTCAGCACCACCCGCGGATCGGCGAAGGTGTAGAGCACGTCGGTCGCCATATTGACCGCCATCGTGATCAGCGCGAGATAGATCGTCACCGCCTGGATGACCGGATAGTCGCTGCGGTTGACGGCGAGCAGCACCTCGCGGCCGAGACCGGGAATCGAGAAGAAGACCTCGATCAGGAACGAGCCGACGAAGATGCCGGGCAAGGCGACCGCGAGATTCGTCAGGATCGGGATCATCGCGTTGCGCAGCACGTGGCGCAGCAGCACGACCGGCTCGGTCATGCCCTTGGCGCGCGCGGTGCGCACGTAGTCCTGGCCGATCTCGTCGAGGAAGAAGCTGCGGTACAGCCTTGTCTGCGGCGCCATCCCGACGAGCACCGCGAGCATCACCGGCAGCGGCGCATAGACGGTCAGGTTGGTCCACAGGCTGTCGCTCCAGCCCTGGACCGGAAACCAGCCGAGCTGAAAGGCGAATACGTACTGGCCGACGATGACGTAGACGAGGAACGAGACCGACAGCGCGAGCGTCGAGACGATCATGATCGCGCGGTCGGTGAGCGAGCCGCGCAGGTAGGCCACAAGCAGCGAGCCCGGAATCGCGAGCAGCACATCGAGCAGCAGGATCGGCGTCATCACCGTCAGCGTCGCCGGCAGGCGCGTCGCGAAGAGCGTCGCGACCGACTCGTTGGTGGCCCAGCTGCGCCCCCAGTCGAAGCTCGCGACCTGCTTCAGGAAGATGCCGAACTGCACCCACAGCGGCTCGTTCAGGCCGAGCTGCTCGCGGATCGAATCGATTTGCTCGGGCGTCGCATTCAGGCCGCCGAGAATCTCGGCCGGGTCGCCGCCGAAGAATTTGAACAGCAGAAAGACGAGCAGCACGACGCCGAACAAGGTCGGCACCATCTGCCACAGGCGTCGGATCAGGTAGGCCGCCACGCGCTGACTCTTCTCGCCGGGAGTTGCCGTGCGGCCAGTCTAGGCCGACAACGCCGGGCGTCCTCCCCGCGTTTGCCCGCGTCGGGCTTGCGCGCATGGCGGCGCGGCCCACGGCGGCCTAGACTCGAAGGGATGGCGTACGTCACGGGGTTCGCATGACGCGCAGGCGCGAATTCATCCAGGCCGCTGCCGGCCTCGTCGGCGGCGCGCTGGCCGGTGTGCCCGCCACATCGCGCGCGGCCCCGCCGCGCGTGCTGCGCACCTCGTTTCGGATCGCCGAGACGGGCTTCGATCCGGCGCAGATCTCGGACCTGTATTCGCGCACCGTCGCGGCGGCAATCTTCGATTCGCCGCTCGAATTCGAATTCCTCGCCCGGCCGTACCGGCTGCGGCCGGCGGCGCTCGCCGCGATGCCCGAGGTGACGGCCGACTATCGGACGTTCACCTTCCGCGTCCAGCCGGGCATCTTCTTCACCGATGACCCGGCATTCAAGGGCGTGCGCCGCGAACTGGTCGCCGAGGACTTCGTCTACGCCTTGAAGCGGCACTACGACCCGCGCTGGAAGAGCACCAATGTCTACCGGCTCGAAGCGGCGCGGCTGCTCGGCCTCTCCGAACTGCGCCGCGAGGCGATCGCCGGCAAGAAGCCGTTCGACTACGGGCGCGAGGTCGAGGGTGCGCGCGCGCTCGACCGCTATACCTATCGCATCCGGCTCGCCGATCCGTCGCCGCGCTTTCTGCTGCAGATGGCCGACGTATCGTGGGCGGCGGTCGCGCGCGAGGTGGTCGAGTTCTACGGCGACGCAATCTCCGAGCATCCGGTCGGCACCGGGCCGTTCCGGCTCGGCGAGTGGCGCCGCGCGTCGCGCATCGTGCTCCTGCGCAACCCCGGCTACCGGCACGAGGTCTACGCCGAGACGCCGCCCGCGGGCGACACCCTGGCGCGTGCCGCGGCCGACGCGCTCACCGGCCGGCGGCTGCCGATGCTCGACCGCATCGAGATCGCGATCATCGAGGAGAACCAGCCGCGCTGGCTCGCCTTCCTGAACGGCGAGCTCGACCTGCTCGACGAGCTGCCGCCCGAATTCGCCGACCTCGCGATCCCGAACAACGTGCTCGCGCCCAACCTGAAGAAGCGCGGCATCCACATGCTGCGCTATGCACGTTCCGACGTCTCGCTGTCCTACTTCAACATGGAAGATCCGGTCGTCGGCGGCTATACGCCCGACAAGGTCGCGCTGCGGCGCGCGATCAGCCTTGCGACCGACGTCGACAAGGAGATCCGCCTCGTGCGCCACAACCAGGCGATTCCCGGTCAATCGCACATCGCGCCCGGCGTCTGGGGCTACGACCCGGCGTTCAAGAGCGAGATGAGCGACTTCGACCCGGCGCGCGCGAAGGCGCTGCTCGACCTCTACGGCTACGTCGACAGGAACGGCGACGGCTGGCGCGACCGGCCCGACGGCTCCCCGCTCGTGCTGCGCTATGCGACGCAGCCCGATCGCGCCTCGCGCAGCCTCGTCGAGCTGTGGCAGAAGAATATGGACGCGATCGGGATCCGCATCGAATTCCAGACCGCGAAGTGGCCCGAGAACCTGAAAGCCTCGACCGCCGGCAAGCTGATGATGTGGGGCGTCGGCTGGACCGCGGGCACGCCCGACGCGGAAGATTTCATGGTCCTCGCCTACGGGCCGAACAAGGGCCAGGCGAACAAGGCGCGCTTCGACCTGCCGGCCTACAACGCCGTCTACCAGGCGCAGCGCGTGCTGCCCGACGGCCCCGAGCGCCAGGCTTTGATCACCGAGGCGAAGAAGCTCGTCGTCGCCTACATGCCGTACAAGATCCACGTCCACCGCATCTACACCGACCTTGCGCAGCCGTGGGTGATCGGCTACCACCGCAACACCTTCACCGGGCAGGGCCGAAGCTGGCGCCTGATGGACGTCGATCCGGCGCTGCAGGCGCCGGCTTGAGCGGCCGCCGACGGGCAGGACATGCAGCAAAACGGCCGGGCGAAGCCGGCCGTCGTCGTGAATGGGGGAAGAGCCCGCGTCAGGCGCGGCGCCGCACGCGCCAGGCGACGAGCGCGACGCCGACCAGCATCAACGCATAGGTCGCGGGCTCGGGCACGACCGCCGCGAGCATCGCGCCGGCGATCAGCGCGTGGCCGGCCGAGGTCGGATGAATGCCGTCCCAGAACGCATAGGTCGACGGGTCGCAGCCGACGATGCCGCCGCAGGCGTCGGAAGCGTTGACGAGGCCGAAGGCGCCTGGATCGGCGGCCCACGCCGTCGACAGGCTGTAAAAGTCGAACATCGTCACGCCGGCCTCGCCGTTCATGCGCGTGGCGAGCACGTCGGACATCGTCTTGCTGACGAGGTTGCCGAGCAGGCTCGCGAACGAACCCTGCGCACTCACGGCCGGGGTGATGCCGAGATTCGGTACGTCCCAGACGACGATGTGCTGCGCGCCCGCCGCCTGCAGCGCGTCGACGATGCGGCCCGTGTTGAAGGCATACGAGACGGCCGCGGCGGCGATGATGCTGACGGCGTTGCCCGGATCGGCGGCCACCGCCTCGAGAGCGTCGCGCGCGTCGTTGCCGCCGCCGGCAACGACATAGAGCGCGCTCGCCGACGCCGTGCCGCCGGTCGAATCGAGATAGCCCTTGGCCTGCGTGCGCAGGCTCGGCGGGAAGCCGCCGACATCTCCGTTCTTGCTCGTGCGTGCGCCGCCGTAGGCGTAGTTGCCGCCGCCCGCGAGCGACGGCGCCGCGTACGCGCCCAGGCCGATCGCCGACGCGAAGCTGTAGGCCCAGACGTTGCCGTTCGTGTATTGCCCCTGGCCTTGCGGCGGCCCGTAGGGCTGCGACGGGATGTAGCTGTTCGTGATCGGCTGCGTGCCGTTCGTGCCGATCACGAGCGCGTTGTTGCCCCCATCGGAGAGGCTGTCGCCGAAGATGTAGAGACCATCGAACGGATAGGCCGATGCGGCGGTCGTCAAACCGGCGAGCGCCGCGGCGGCGACGAGTTTGCGAAGTGTGATCACGTTTGCTCCTGGCTTGCCGGCACGCGCCGGGCGGTGGGTTCGGGCGCCGTTTCGCTGCCCGCGGGTCGAAACTACCAGAGCCATTGCCGCCGTCAACCTGCCGCTCCACGCTGATTGGTGGAAACCCGCCCCTCGAACGGGGGGTGGGCACGGCGCAGACGGCACAATCGAGGCGTTGTCCCTTCCCCGATGTCCGTCATGAACCTGCCCACCCTGCAAACCGATGCGACCTCCAAGATCCACCTGATCGGCGGCGAGAAGGGGGGCGTCGGCAAGTCGATGCTGTCGCGCGTGCTGGCGCAGTATTTCATCGACAACGAACTGCCCTTCATCGGCTTCGACACCGACCGCTCGCACGGCGCGCTGATGCGTTTTTATGCCGACCATGCGTCGGCCGCGCTCGTCGATCGCTACGAGGCGCTCGACCAGATCGTCGAGACCGCGCTCGAGCAGCCCGGGCGGCGCGTGCTCGTCGATCTGGCGGCACAGACGCACGAGCCGCTCGTCAAATGGTTGGACGAATCGGGCGTCCTCGACATGGCCGACCTGTCGGGCATCGCGCTGCACTACTGGCATGTGATGGACTCCGGGCGCGACTCGGTCGACCTGCTCGCGCGGCTGCTCGACCGCTTCGGCCAGCGCGTGCATTACGTCGTCGTCAAGAATCAGCTGCGCGGCGACGATTTCGGCCAGCTCGAGCGATCGGGCCAGCTCGAGCGCGCGATCGGCCTCGGCGCGAGCGTGATCACGATCCGCCACCTGCACGACCCGGTGGTGCAAAAGATCGACGCCCGCAACGCGAGCTTCTGGGCCGCGCGCCACGGCGGGTCGATCGACGGCCCCGGGCTCGGCCTGATGGAGCGCCAGCGCCTGAAGCTCTGGCTCAACCACGCCTACGCCGAGATCGCGCGCATCGGCGCCTGAAGCTAATCGTTGCAGGCGACGCCGTCGCGCACGACGAGCGCGCCCGCGCGGGCAAGCTCGGCGACCAGATCGTCGCACCACGCGTCGAGGCTCTGCGCCGGTGCATGCCGGCGCTGCATGCGCTGCATGAGCGGCGCCGCGGCGAACCAGGCGCGCAGCGGCGCGAGGCCCTGCCGCCGCTCCTCGAGCAGGTGGTATTTCAGCAGCACCTTCGCCGCGTGGCGGTCGTGGCGCGCCGGATCGGAGCGAAACGACGCCAGCCGCGAGCGCGCGCGCGCGATGGCGGCACCGACATCGCGAAACGGCGCGCCGTGCCCCGGCAGCACCCATTGCACCGGCAGACGCTCGATGCGGTCGAGCACAGCGGCGACGTCGTCGAACGCGGGCACGCCTTCGAGCTCGGGGAAGACGACGCCGAAGCCGTTGCCCCACAGCGCATCGGCCGAGATCAGCACGCCGTCGCGCGCATCGAACAGCATCACCGCATGCGGGTCGTGGCCCGGCGCGGCGATCGCCTCCCAGCGCCGGCCGCCGACGGTGATGGCCTCGCCGGGCGCGATCCACGCATCGGGCACGAAGCGCTCGCAGCGCTGGCCGGTCGGGCGGTACGACAGCGCGTCCTGGTCCCAGGCGCGCGCCGCGTCCCACTGGCCGGGCGGGATATGGATCGGCGCGCCGAACTCGCGCGCCAGCAGCGCATTGCCGCCGCAGTGGTCGGAATGCAGATGCGTGTTGACGATGCGCGCGAGCTTTTCGTCGCCGAGCGCGTGGCGCACCAGCGCCAGCGTCTGCGCGCCGTGCAGGCAGTGGCCGGTGTCGACGAGCGTCGCCCCCTCGCCCGGCGCGCCGTGCAGCAGCACGTTGTTCGACGACAGCCAGCCGCGCTCGAGAAACGTCACGCCGTGCAGCGCCGCGGGCACCGCATTCGCCATCGGATCGCTGCCCGTCATCGCCCGGTGCGCCAGCGCGGCGTCACAGCGGCAGCTCGGTGTAGTAGCGCCCACCGTGAAAGATCAGCGGCGCGGCGCCGGCGCGGTGCTCGCAGTGCTCGACCTCGCCGACGAAGATGACGTGGTCGCCCTCCTCGTAGCGGCTGCGGTTGAAACATTCGAACACCGCGACCGCACCCTCGATCATCGGCGCGCCGCACGCGCATTCGCGCAGCGCGACGCCCTCGAAGCGGTCGTCGCCGCGCGCCGCGAAGCGGTCGGCGAGCGCGCGCTGGTCGGCCGCCAGCACGTTGATCGCATAGTGCGACCCGGCGGCGAACGCCGGCAACGCCGCGGCCCGCCTCGAGAGGCTCCACAGCACGAGCGGCGGCGAAAGCGAGACCGAGTTGAACGAATTGGCCGTCAGCCCGAAACGCCGCCCGTCGGCGTCGCGCGCGGTGACGATCGTCACGCCGGTCGCGAACATGCCGAGCGCAGCGCGAAAGTCGAGCGCACTGAATCGGGGCTGGCGGGCGCTGCGGATCGCGGGCATGGCGGCGATTGTGCGGGATCGCCCGCACCCCGGTCGTTCGCACGGCCTTGGGCGCGCCGGGCGCCGCGCAGGCAGCGGCGCGGCGTCAGCGTGCAGGCGAAACGCCGGGCGGCGGCGCGGGATCATTCCCGCCATGAGAATCACGGCCGCCCAGCAGCAACGCATCGACGCCTTGTGCCAACGCTACCGCGTGCGCCGGCTTCGCATGTTCGGCTCGGCCGCCACCGGCGACGAGCGGCCGGACAGCGATGTCGATCTGCTCGTCAAGTTCGTTCCCGGCCAGGCGCCCAGCGCGTTCGCGGTCGTCGATCTGCAAGACGAACTGTCCGCCGTATTCGACGGCCGCGCCGTCGATCTTGCCTTCGACTCGGTGCTGAACAACCCCTACCGCCGGCGCGCCATCGAACCCCAGTTGCGCGCGCTGTTTCCGACTGGCGGTCAGGCCGCATGACCATCGACCGCGCGCCGGCTCACCTGAGCGACATGCTCGCGTTCACGCGCGAATTGCGAGCCTTGTTGTAGAGCTACTCTCGAGGCGCGCTGGCGCGGCGAGGACGTTTAGGTGCCGTCGCTGCGGGCAGCAGCGACGTGTAGTGCTGATACAGCTCGAACAGGAACGCGACGCGCAGGGCGTCGGTCTCGAGCCCCTTGCGGCCGTAGGCGGCGTCGACCGCGGCGTCGAGTTTGTGGTGCGCTTTCAGCAGCGCCGGCGGCATGGCGAGCGGGTCGTAGAGGTCGGCGAGCGTCGCGCCGGGGAAGGCCGCGCGCGAGTCGAGCACGGCCTGCACGGCGGACTCTATCGCGGCGCGCTGCGCGGCGGTCGGGGATTCGGGCCAGGGGAAGTTGTTGTAGACGATCCCTGCCGAATACTGGTAGCGGCTCTCCAGTCGACCGCAGACGCCGCGCGTCCACGCCATGTGCATCGCGCTCTGGAGGACGCCGAAGTGCCACATGGAAGCACCTTCGATCGTGTAGAGCTTGTTGGTGGCAACGACATCGGCATCGAGGAACGCCAAAGGAATGTAGCGGCGCACCTCGGACGAGACCTCCGGTACGGCGAGATACCGCGCCAGGGGCTGACGAATTTCCGCAAATAGGGTGGGCGTCTCGGCCAGCGCGACGGTTTGACGGCGACTGCTGCGCAGCCGCGCCGCGCGCACAAGGGCCACACGCTCGGACACTCGCCGCAGAAGCCTGATCGCCTGGGGAGAGGCATCGACCAACCAGAGGCACCAACGGCGCCTTCCGTTGATCAGTTCCTCGCTGCCAACAAGGCGCCGCACGAAGACCGCAACAGCAGGCTCGGCCTGGAGCAACTCGTCTCGCTCCTCGTCGCTGAGCAACAGGTGGCCACCGTCGTTCGGCATCGATCCGAAAGCCATGCGTGGAGCCCGCGCATCCACTGAAGCCCGCCGCTTTCTGAGCACTATGTCTGGCGCATCAACCAGATACGGATTGATGTTTCCCGCCGCAACCGCGTGCGGCTCGCCGCGGATGTCCTCGTACTCGTAGATCGTCTTGTCCGAACGCTCGTCAAGGCCGAAGCCGATGATCACGCAATGCACCGCAGCGACCCCTCGCGCCTCGTTGCCCCACTGAAAGGTGCGATGCGCAAAAGCGATCTTCACGCCCTGCGCCAGCATCCAGCCCCACAGCACCGCAACTTGCTCGCCCTGCGTGATGCTGTTGGTCGAGACGAAAGCGCAGCGCAGTGCGCCAGAATTGTCTCCGTTGACATAGCGCACCGCCTTGACGTACCACGCGGCGACGAAGTCGAGCACACCCGAGCCGGGCAGCGCTGCCATGACACTCCGCAGGTCAGCCTTCTGTTCGCTGGACTGATATTGCTTGCCGACAAACGGCGGATTCCCCATCACATAGCTGCACCGGCTCGCCGGCAGCACATCCTCCCAATCGAGGCGCAGCGCGTTGCCATGCACGATGTGCGGCGTTGCCGCGAGCGGGATGCGCGCGAAGTAGAGGCCGAACTCCTCGCCGGCCAGCACGTTCATCTGGTGGTCGATCAGCCACAGCGCGACCTGCGCGATCTGGGCCGGAAACTCCTCGATCTCGATGCCGTGGAACTGGTCGACGTCGACCAGCAGCCGCTGGTGGATGTCGAGCAGTTGCTGGCCGCCCTGGTAGGCGGCGCGCAGCACGTCGAGTTCGAGCAGGCGCAGCTCGCGGTAGGTGATGACGAGGAAGTTGCCGCAGCCGCAGGCCGGGTCGAGGAAGTGCAGCGTGCGCAGCTTCTTGTGGAACTCGAAGAGCTTGTTGCGGTTGCCCTTGATGCGCTCGAACCCGGCGCGCAGTTCGTCGAGGAACAGCGGCTTGATGAGCTTCTGGATGTTCTCTTCGCTCGTGTAGTGCGCGCCCAGGTTGCGCCGCGCCTTGTCGTCCATGATGCTCTGGAACAGGGCGCCGAAGATCGCCGGGCTGATCGCGCTCCAGTCGATCGCGCAGGCGTCGAGCAGCTTGTCGCGCATCGCGGCGTCGAACGCGGCGAGCGGCAGCGCCTCGGCGAACAGCGCGCCGTTGACGTACGGGAACGCGGCGAGCTGCTCGTCGAGCGCGCGCGAACGCGCCGCCTCGGGCGTGTCGAGCACCTGGAACAGTTGCGCGAGCAGCGGGCCGAGGTCGCTGCCGTCTGCGGCGGTGCGTTCGTCGATCCAGGCGCGAAACGCCTGCGCCGGCTGGAAGATGCCGGTGTCGTCGGCGAACAGGCAAAAGAGCAGGCGCACGAGCAGCACTTCGAGCGGGTGGCCGGTATACCCGCTCTTCTTCAGCGCGTCGTGCAGCGCGCCCATGCGCTCGGCGGCGCGCAGGTTGACCGGGTCCTGCGGCTTCACAACCTGCACCCGGTAGCCGGCGATAAAGCCGAAGCGCTTGATGTGTTTGTGCAGGTCCTTCAGCGCGAACTCGGTTTCGCTTGCGGTCTCGAGGTCGCACAGGCGCAGGCGCGCGAAGTCGCTCACGAGCACATAGCGCGGCAGGTCGCGCTCGGGCAGGCCGTCGAAGTAGTCGACCGCCTGCGCGAACGCACGGTCGAGGTTCTGGCCGGCGCTCTTGTGCTCGATCAGCAGCGTGCCCTTCCAGAATCCGTCGATCCGCCCGTGCTTGGGCGCGTGGCCCGTGCGCGCGATCGCGACCTGCTTCTCGAACGACGCGACGCGCCGGCGCTCGATGCCGAAGACGTGGAAGAAGGCGTTCCAGAAGCTCTGCGCCTCGGCGCGCTCGGAGGTCTCGGCCGACCAGTC
>CALMIL010000017.1 GCA_937864005.1 uncultured Burkholderiales bacterium | reverse complement strand
CCCTGCGCCGAATCCATCAGTTCGACGCCGAGCGCGGCGAGTTCGTCACGGATCGCGTCGGCCCGCGCGAAGTCGCGCGCCTGCTTCGCAGCCGCGCGCTGCGCGATGCGCTCTTCGATCAGGGCTTCGTCGAGCGCGGCGCCCCCCTGCAAATAGGCGCGCGGCGGCTGCGCGAGCAGGCCGAGCGTCGCGCCGAGGTTCCTGAGCAGCGACGCGATCGCCGGCGAGCGCGTGCGATTGAGTTCGCCGGCGAGTTCGAACAGGATCGCGACCGCCTCGGGCGTGCCGAAATCCTCGTTCATCGCGGCCCGAAACGCTGCCGCCTGCGGCTGCGACCAGTCGATCTCGTTGGACGTGGCCTCGACGCCGTCGAGCGCGGTATAGAGCCTGCGCAGCGCGTTGCGCGCGTCGTCGAGATTCGCCTCCGAGAACGCGAGCGCGCTGCGGTAGTGTGCGCGCAGGAAGAAGAAACGCAGCGTCTCGCCGTCGTAGCGCTGCAGCACATCGCGAATCGTGAAGAAATTGCCGAGCGACTTGGACATCTTCTCGTTGTCCAGATTCAGCAGCCCGTTGTGCATCCAGACGTTCGCGAAACGACCGCCGTCGCCCGCGCCGACGCTTTGCGCGATCTCGTTCTCGTGGTGCGGAAAGATCAGGTCCATGCCGCCGCCGTGGATGTCGAAATGCTCGCCGAGCAGCGCCTTGCACATCGCCGAGCATTCGATATGCCAGCCCGGTCGGCCGCGGCCGTAGGCGCTGTCCCACTTCGCGTCGTCGGGTTCGCTTTCCTTGGCCGCCTTCCAGAGCACGAAGTCGAGCGGGTCGTTCTTGCCGCTGTCGACGGCGACGCGCTCGCCGGCGCGCAACTGATCGAGCGACTTGCCCGACAGCCTGCCGTAGGCCGCGAACTTGCGCACCGCAAAATTCACGTCGCCGTCGGCGGCGCGGTAGGCGAGCCCGCGCGATTCGAGTTTGCCGATCAGATCGAGCATGCCGCCGACGTGTTCGGTCGCGCGCGGCTCGTGGGTCGGCGGCTCGATGCCCAGGGCCGCCATGTCCTCGTGCATCGCCTGCGTCATCTCGGTCGTCAACTGGCGGATCGGGATGCCGCGCTCGAGGGCGCGGCGGATGATCTTGTCGTCGACGTCGGTGATGTTGCGAACGTAGGTCACGCGGTAGCCGAGCGTGCGCAGCCAGCGCGCGACGGCGTCGAACGCGATCAGGAAGCGGGCGTGCCCGACATGGCAATGGTCATAGATCGTGATGCCGCAGACATACATGCGGACATGGTTCGGCTCGATCGATGCAAACGGCTCGACGCTGCGCGTCAGGGTGTTGTGGATCCGCAGACTCATGAATGGGGGAACAAATTCGGCCCGGTCCGGCACGGACGCCGGCTCCCGGCCAACCCGCCGCCGCAAGGCCGCTGAATCACGCTGCAACCGAGAGCTGAACTAGAATCGATCAGTATAGCGGCGCCCCCTCGCTGTGTGCCCCGCAACAACCCCCAGATCGCCGGATTGCGGCGACTCCGAACCCCTTTCGATGCTGTCGTTTCGATCGTCCGCTGCGCTCGCGCTGTCCGTCATGCTCGTCGCCGCGTTCGGCGCGGCGCGTGCCGACGACGCCGCCGAGGTCAAGCAACTGCTGCGCACCGGACAGACGACCGAGGCAAAGGCCAAGCTCGAACAGTTCCTCGCCGTCAAGCCCAAGGATCCGCAGCTGCGCTTTCTCAAGGGCGTGCTGCTCACCGAGAGCGGACAGACCGCCGAAGCGATCGATATCTTCGTCACGCTCACGGTCGATTATCCGGAACTGGCCGAGCCCTACAACAACCTCGCCGTGATCTACGCCGGACAGGGCCGCTACGACAAGGCGCGCGTCGCGCTCGAGGCGGCGATCCGCGGCAATCCGAACTACGCGACGGCGTACGAGAACCTCGGCGACGTCTACGCCCGCCTCGCGGCGCAAGCGTACGCGCGGGGGCAGCAGCTCGATCCGGGCAATGCCGAACTCGCACCCAAGCTGGCGCGCCTGCAGACGCTCTTCACGCTCAAGCCGGTTGCCGCGCAAGGTGCGGCGAGCGCGGCCAGCGCGGCCAGCGCTGCGGCCGCGAAGAACCCGTCCTGAAGCACGCGACAGGTCACCCGCTACTGCAGCGCATCGCCCTCGTATCACGTTTCGTCTCGCCATCCCTCTCATCAAACCCCTGGAGTCCCGACCCATGTTTTCCAAGCTCTGTTCGCCGCGCGCCGCACGCGTGCTCGCCGCCCTCGCCCTGTGTGTCGGTTTGAGTGCAAATGCCCTTGCGCAGAAGGTCAAACTCGTGACGACGATGGGTGACATCGTGATCGAACTCGATGCCGCCAAGGCGCCGAAGACGGTCGACAACTTCCTGCAGTACGTCAAATCGGGCCACTACGACGGCACGATCTTTCACCGCGTGATCGACGGCTTCATGATCCAGGGCGGCGGCATGACGGCCGATATGAACCAGAAGCCGACCCGCGCCGCGATCCCGCTCGAAAGCCGCAACGGTCTCGTGAATGCGCGCGGCACTGTCGCGATGGCGCGCACCAACGATCCGAACTCGGCGACGGCGCAGTTCTTCATCAACGTCAAGGACAACGATTTCCTCGACGCCTCGAAGGCGCGCGACGGCAACGGCTACGCGGTCTTCGGCAAGGTCGTCTCGGGGATGGACGTGGTCGACAAGATCAAGGCCGTGCCGACCGGCCCGGGCGACGTGCCGCGGCAACCCGTCGTCATCAAATCAGCCAGCGTGGAGAAATAAATCATGAACACTCTCGTCGATCTCGAAACCAGCCAGGGCACGATCCGCGTCGAACTCGACGACGCCAGCGCGCCCAAGTCCGCCGCCAACTTCGCCGAATACGTGCGCGCGGGGCACTACGACGGCACCGTCTTCCACCGCGTCATCAAGGGCTTCATGATCCAGGGCGGCGGCTTCGAACCGGGCATGAACCAGAAGCGCGTTCGCGCACCGATCGCCAACGAGGCGAACAACGGCCTGAAGAACAGGCACTACACGCTCGCGATGGCGCGCACCTCGGACCCGCATTCGGCGACCGCGCAGTTCTTCATCAATACCGCCGACAACGCCTTCCTCGACCACAAGGCCGAGAATGCGCAGGGCTGGGGCTATGCGGTCTTCGGCAAGGTCGTCTCGGGCAGCGAGGTCGTCGATGCGATCGAAGGCGTGCGCACCGCGAGCCGTGGCGGGCATGGCGACGTGCCGGTCGACGACGTCGTCATCGTCTCGGCCAAGATCGTCGCCGCCGCGTGAGCACAGCCGCCGCAGGCGTGCCTTCGGCCGCCCACGAACTGACGGCTGGCGAGGGCTGGACCGCGATCGACTTCATCTCCGACATCCACCTCGCGGCCGACATGCCGCGCACCTTCGATGCGTGGGCGGCGTATCTGCTTGGCACGATGGCCGACGCGGTATTCATCCTCGGCGATCTGTTCGACGCCTGGGTCGGCGACGATGCGCGCCTCGAGGGCTTCGAGGCGCAGTGCGCCGACATATTGAAGCAGGCGGCACGCCGGCGCCGCGTCGGCTTCATGGCCGGCAATCGCGACTTCCTGCTCGGCGACGCGATGCTCGCCGATTGCGGGGCGATCGCGCTGCCCGACCCGACGCTGCTCGCGGCCTTCGATCAGCGCGTGCTGCTGACGCACGGCGACGCGCTGTGCCTGGCCGACACCGAATACCAGCGCTTCCGCGCCATGGTGCGCAATCCGCAATGGCAGGCGATGGCGCTCGCGTTGCCGCTCGCCCAGCGGCGGCAGCATGCGGCGCAGATGCGCCACGCGAGCGAACAGCGCAACGCCGAGGGCCTGTTGCCGGCCGATGCGGTCGACATCGACGCCGACGCCGCGGCCGCCTGGCTGCGCAACGCCGGCGCGCACGTGCTCGTTCACGGCCACACGCACCGGCCCGGCAGCGCACCGCTGGCGGCCGGATTCACGCGCCACGTCTTGAGCGACTGGGACCTCGACCATGCGAGCCGCGGCGGGCGTGCGCAGGTGCTCCGGCTGACGCGCACTGGCTTCGAGCGACTCACTCTCGCACAGGCGAGCGGGGCCACGCCGGCGCCGTGATTGCGCACTGGTGGCAGGCGCTGCGCGAGCGGCGCGAAGCGCGCATCCTCGAGCAGCGCGCAATTCCCGAAGCGCTGTGGCAGCTGACGCTGGCGCGCTATCCGTTCCTGACCCGCCGCCCGGCGCACGAGCTTCGCCGGCTGCGCGACATGGCGACGCTCTTTCTTGCCCGCAAGGAGTTCAGCGGCGCGCACGGGCTGCAGGTCGACGACGAGATGGCGGTGGCCATCGCGGCGCAAGCCTGCCTGCCGGTGCTCGAACTCGGCCTCGCCTGGTACGACGGCTTCGTCGGCATCGTCGTCCACCCCGATCTGGTATCGGTGCGCCGAGAGCACATGGACGAGGCCGGCGTCGTCCACGAATACGACGAGTCGCTGGCCGGCGAGGCGATGGAAGGCGGCCCCGTCATGCTGTCGTGGCGCGACGTCGCCGATTCCGGCGACTCGGCCGAGTACGGCTACAACGTCGTGATCCACGAATTCGCCCACGTGATCGACATGCGCGACGGCATTGCCGACGGCGTGCCGCCGCTGCCGAACCGCGCAGCGCGCGAGCGCTGGCTCGCCGTGATGCAGGCGCACTACGAGACGCTGTGCGCCGAAGTCGACCGCGGCGACGAGCCGCTGCTCGATCCCTACGCGAGCGAATCGCTCGAAGAGTTCTTTGCCGTCGCGAGCGAGACCTTCTTCGTCGCGCCTGGCGAACTGCGCGCCGAGCATCCCGTGCTCTATGCCGAGTTGGCAAATTTCTATCGCCAGGACCCGGCCGGCACGCCCGACGCGCGCTGAGCGCAGCGTCCGAATGAAACGGGGCCCCACTCGGGGCCCCGCTAGAACAAGCATCGCTTGCGAGATTTCAATCGGCCGTTGCGGGTTCCGCCTTGGGCTTGTCGCTCTTGCGCTGCGGCTGAATGTCGAGTTCGATCGCGCCCTCGGCATCGATATCGATCGTGAGCCGGCCGCCGTCGACAAGCCTGCCGAAGAGCAGCTCGTCGGCCAGCGCGCGGCGGATCGTATCCTGGATCAGGCGCTGCATCGGCCGTGCGCCCATCAGCGGATCGAACCCCTTCTTCGCGAGGTACTTGCGCAGGCCGTCGGTGAACGTCACGTCGACCTTCTTCTCGGCGAGCTGGCCCTCGAGCTGGAGCAGGAACTTGTCGACGACGCGCAGGATGATCTCCTCGTCGAGCGCCTTGAAGCTGACGATCGCATCGAGCCGGTTGCGGAACTCGGGCGTGAACAGGCGCTTCACGTCGGCCATCTCGTCGCCCTGCTCGCGCGCGGTCGTGAAGCCGATGGTCGCCTTGTTCATCGTCTCGGCGCCGGCATTCGTCGTCATCACGATGATGACGTTGCGAAAGTCGGCCTTGCGCCCGTTGTTGTCGGTCAGCGTGCCGTGATCCATCACCTGCAGCAGCACGTTGAAGACATCGGGGTGCGCCTTCTCGATCTCGTCGAGCAGCAGCACGGCGTGCGGCTTCTTGCTGATCGCCTCGGTCAAGAGGCCGCCCTGGTCGAAGCCGACATAGCCCGGCGGCGCGCCGATCAAACGGCTCACCGCGTGGCGCTCCATGTACTCGCTCATGTCGAAGCGGATCAGCTCGATGCCGAGGATATAGGCAAGCTGGCGCGCCGCCTCGGTCTTGCCGACGCCGGTCGGCCCGGTGAAGAGGAAGGAGCCGATCGGCTTGTCGGGCTTTCCCAGGCCCGAGCGCGCCATCTTGATCGCCGAGGCGAGCGCGTCGAGCGCCGGGTCCTGCCCGAAGACGACGCTCTTCAGGTCGCGATCCAGGCTCTTGAGCTTTGAGCGGTCGTCGTTCGAGACGCTGGCCGGCGGGATGCGCGCGATCTTGGCGACGATGTCTTCGACCTCGGCGCGGTTGATGGTCTTCTTCTGCTTGTTCTTCGGCAGGATGCGCTGCGCGGCGCCGGCCTCGTCGATGACGTCGATCGCCTTGTCGGGCAGATGGCGGTCGTTGATGAACTTGGCCGACAGCTCGGCCGCCGCCTGCAGCGCGCCGAGCGCGTACTTGACGCTGTGGTGCTCTTCGAAGCGCGACTTCAGGCCCTTCAGGATCTCGACCGTCTGCTCGACCGAAGGTTCGGTCACGTCGACCTTCTGGAAGCGGCGCGACAGTGCCGCATCCTTCTCGAAGATGCCGCGGTACTCGGTGAAGGTCGTCGCGCCGATGCACTTGAGCGCGCCCGAGCCGAGCGCCGGCTTCAAGAGGTTGCTCGCATCGAGCGTGCCGCCCGACGCCGCGCCGGCGCCGATCAGCGTGTGGATCTCGTCGATGAAGAGGATCGCGCCCGGCACCTCCTTCATGTTCTTGAGCACGCCCTTCAGACGCTGCTCGAAGTCGCCGCGGTACTTGGTGCCGGCGAGCAGCGCGCCCATGTCGAGCGCGTAGACCGTCGCGTTGGCGAGGATCTCGGGCACGTCGGACTGCGTGATGCGCCAGGCCAGGCCTTCGGCGATCGCGGTCTTGCCGACGCCGGCCTCGCCGACGAGCAGCGGATTGTTCTTGCGCCTGCGGCACAGGATCTGGATCACGCGCTCGACCTCGTGCTCGCGGCCGATCAGCGGATCGATCTTGCCGTCGCGCGCGAGCTGGTTCAGGTTCTGCGTGAACTGGTCGAGCGGCGAGGCCTTGCCTTCGCTCTCCTCCTTCTCGCCCTCGCCGCGGCCGTCGCCCGACTTCGCCGGTTCGGGCGGGTCGGACTTCTTGATGCCGTGGGCGATGAAGTTGACGACGTCCAGCCGCGTCACCCCCTGCTGGTGCAGGTAGTACACGGCGTGCGAATCCTTCTCGCCGAAGATCGCGACGAGCACGTTGGCGCCGGTCACTTCCTTCTTGCCGCTGCCGGTCGACTGCACATGCATGATCGCGCGCTGGATCACGCGCTGAAAGCCGAGCGTCGGCTGGGTGTCGACCTCGTCGGCGCCGCCGACGGTGGGCGTGTTCTCCTTCACGAACTGCACCAGGCTCTTGCGCAACTCGTCGGTATTGGCCGAGCAGGCGCGCAGCACCTCGGCCGCCGATGGGTTGTCCAGCAGCGCGAGCAGCAGATGCTCGACGGTGATGAACTCGTGGCGCTGCTGGCGTGCTTCGACGAACGCCATGTGCAGGCTGACTTCAAGTTCTTGGGCGATCATGCGGCCTCCAGAATGCATTGCAGCGGGTGACCATGACGCCTCGAGGCGGCGGACACCGTTTCGACCTTGGTTGCGGCCACGTCCTTCGTGAACACGCCGCACACCCCGCGACCTTCGTGATGGATCTTGAGCATGATCTGCGTCGCCGTCTCCAGATCGTGGCTGAAGAATTCCTGCAGGATCATCACGACGAACTCCATCGGTGTGTAGTCATCATTGAGCAGCACGACCTGAAAAAGCGGCGGAGGTTCCACCTTTGCGGCCTGCCGCTCGACCACCACGCTGCCCTGCCCCTCGTCGGGCGCCGGCACGCTCGGTCGCACAGCAGGAAGCTTGGGCTTTTCACGCGGCATGAAGACGATTCTATAGAGATGGGACTGCGCTTGTCAGTGCTTGCCATGTTGCGCCAGAACGGCATTCCTCAAGTGCCGAATTGCATCACGAGGGGGCGCTTTTTCGGCCCGCCTTGACAGCCATCCGGGCGCTGCGCAGAATCTTTGCGCCGCTGCGGCGGGATGTGTGGGGAGACGGCGATGGCAGTCGGAACGGTCAAGTGGTTCAACGACGCCAAGGGCTTCGGATTCATCCAGCCCGACGACGGCGGCGACGACGTATTCGCGCATTTCTCGGCGATCCAGATGGAGGGCTTTCGCACCCTTCGCCAGGGCGGGCGGGTGAGCTTCGAGATCGCCCAGGGACCGAAGGGCAGATTGGCGCAGGAGATCCGCGCCGTCGAAGCAGCCGCAGCGTCCGCGCCACCGGCACAGGCCGCCGTCGCTGCACCGCCGGCGGATTCCGCGCCCCACCCATAGGTTCGCGCCGCGCCATGCCGCGCAGCGTGCCGGCGAGGCCGCTCGAAAGCTTGCTAGAGTTCCCTGCGGCGCCAACCGCCACGTACGCCGATGAGGCCCTCGCCGCATCGGCGCTCCCCCCGCTCGCGAAGTTCCTCTGACCCGCCATGCTCGGATTCCTGCCGCCCGTCGTCGTGGGTGTGATCGCCCTGTGCCTGCTGGTGCTCAACACCCTGTTCTGGTGCAGCCTGCTGTTCATCGTCTCGCTCGTCAAGCTTGCGCTGCCGATGCGCGCCGTGCGGGCCCGAATCGATCCCCTGCTGAATGCGATCGCGACCCAATGGATCGGCTTCAACAGCGCATGGATGCTTCTCACGCAGCGCACGAAATGGGACGTGCAGGGCGCCACCGACCTGCAGTACGCTGGCTGGTACCTGGTCAACTGCAACCATCAGTCCTGGGTCGACATCTTCGTGCTCCAGCACGTGCTGAACCGGCGCATCCCGCTGCTCAAATTCTTCCTCAAGCAGCAACTCATCTATGTGCCGGTGATCGGCCTCGCGTGGTGGGCGCTCGACTTCCCGTTCATGCGACGGCACTCGAAGGCGGCGCTGCGTGCGAATCCGGCCTTGCGCGATCAGGACCGCGAGACGACGCGCCGGGCGTGCGAGAAGTTCGCGCTCGTCCCGACCTGCGTGATGAACTTTGCCGAAGGCACGCGCTTCACGACGGCCAAGCACCAGGCGCAGGCTTCACCCTACCGGCACCTGCTCAAGCCCAAGGCCGGCGCGCTCGCGCTCGCCCTGAACGCGATGGGCGAGCAGTTCCATTCGCTTATCGACGTGACGATCGTCTATCCGCAAGCTGCGCCGACCTTCTGGGAGTTCCTTTGCGGCCGCACCGAGCGCGTCGTCGTGCGGATACGCCAGTTGCCGATCCCGGCCGAGTTCGCATCCGGCGACTATGCCGGTGACTCGGCCTTTCGCAGCCAGTTCCACCAATGGCTGGCACGGATCTGGGAAGAAAAGGATGCGCAGATCGATTCGATCATTGCCGCCGGGCCGGTCGCTGCCCATGCCTGACGAGCCGCGCGCGGAGCCATCGCACACCGCGTCCCGCGGCCATAGCCGTCACCGCTTCGAGCACCGCAGATGAATACGCTTGTCTTGATCCTGCTTCTCGCGATCGCCGTCTGGCTCGGCGTCACGCGCTGGCTGAAGGGGGCGGATATGGGGCAATGGGACGCGGCCGCCGGCGCGGCGCCGCACGGCGTGGTCGAAGTGCGCTTCGAGGCGCGCGACAACGGTCGCAGCAACGAACAGCGCAGCGTGCTCGACGTGCTCGCCAGACTGCTCGGCGATATCGCCCGTGTACCGTATTCGAGGCGACTCGCGCAAACACGATCGAGCATGGACGCGATGACGGACGGCCGCAGCTTCGCTTGCCGCTTCGTCGCGGCCGAGGCGTCCGGCGTCGGCGCCGAATGGGTGCTCGCGCCGGGCGCCGACCCGAACCGGCGCACGCTCTATATCCATGGCGGCGCCTACACCGTGGGCAGCCCGAAGAGCCATCGCAGCATCACGGCGCGATTTGCCGAGATTACGGGCGGTGCGGTGCTGGCAATCGACTATCTGCTGATGCCCGAGCATCCGCGCCGCGCCGGCATCGACGACTGCCGCAGCGCCTACCGCTGGCTGCTCGAGAACGGCCCCGAGGGCGCGGCGCCGGCGACCCGCATCTTCGTCGCCGGTGACTCCGCAGGCGGCAACCTCACGCTGTCGCTGATCGCCTGGCTGCGAGACGCCGGCCTGCGCGCGCCCGACGCCGCGATCGCCTTCTCGCCGGCGACCGATTCCGCGCTTGCAAGCCCGAGCCTGAAGGCGAACCTCGCGACCGATCCGATGCTCGGGCCCATCTTCCGGCACCTGGCACGCATCCCGCGCTCGCTGCTGCTGTGGGGCGCCTGGCTGCAAAACCGCATCCGGCCGGCCGACCCGGTCATCTCGCCGCTGCGGGGTGATCTGTCGAACCTGCCGCCGCTGCTGATCCAGGCCAGCCGCGCCGAGATGCTGATCGACGATGCAAGGCGCTATGCGAACAAGGCACACGCCGCCGGCTCGCCGGTGCGGCTGCAGACCTGGAGCCACATGGTTCACGTCTGGCAGATCTTCACCCCGGCGCTGCCCGAGGCGTGCGAGGCTTTCGACGAAATCCGAGCCTTTCTCGAGGCCGTCGCGCCGGTCGATGCCGCAGACCGCAAGGCCGCCTGAAACCGGCCCGCCGGCCCGCCGGCGCGCCGCAGATGACGCGCCGGCAGCGCGGCACAATGCCGGGCCAACCGACATCATCCATTGCATCTCGCCATGCACTCGACCGCAACTGAATCCGACCCGGTTCCAGCCACTACGGCGCCAGAAGGGCCGGCACCGGATGGCGCCAGCCGGCCCGACGCCGGGCCGGCCGCAGCCGCGATGACGCCCGCCGAGTGCGGCCAGCACCTGGCGCAGCTCTGGCCGGCGCTCTTTGCGGGCGGCGCCAGGCCGATCAAGCTGCGCATCCAGAAGGATATCCAGTCGCGCAGCCCGGGCAGCTTCACCCGGGCCGCGCTGTCGGCCTTCCTGCATCGACATACGGGCAGCACGTCGTATCTGCTCGCGATTGCAAAGGGCGGGCCGAGATTCGACCTCGACGGCCAGCCCGACGGCGAGATCAGCGACGAGCATCGCAAGGCGGCCGCCGACGAACTGGCGCGGCGCCGGGCGAACCGGGCGGCGCGCGAGGAACTCGAGCTGCAGCAGCGCCGCAACCGTGCCGGGCTGCTGCGCGATTTCGAGCGCACGACGCTCGCGCGCGCCAACTTCTGCGCGTTGAAGGGCGTCGCGGACGCCGAACTCGACCACCTTCTGGCGATCGCGCGCGAGGAGGCAGCGCAACCGCCGGCGCCGCCGCGCGGACGTGCACCGCGCCACGATGCCCGTGCCGGCCGGGCGCGGCGCTGAACCCAAGTACACTGCGCCGTTGTGCCCGGCTGAGCAGGCTGCCGGTCTGCACCGCCGCCGCCAACCGCCAGCGCCTTGCGCACTGCGCGCCGCCCCCGACGTGTCACCCACTCCGGTCAACGCTGAATCGTCCCTGCCCGCCTCCGTTTCGCCTGCCGTGATGCAGGCGACGGGGCTTGGCGGCCAGCGCGGCGACCACCGGCTCTTCGATCAGCTCGATCTGGCACTCGCGCCCGGCAGCGTGACCTGGCTGCGCGGGCGCAACGGCTGCGGAAAGACGAGTCTGCTGCGCCTGCTGGCGGGGCTTGCGACACCGACGGCCGGCGCCCTCGCGTTCGACGGCCATCCGCTGCGCGGCGCAGCCCCGGCGTGGCGCCGCGGGCTGGTCTATATCGCGCATCACAGTGCGCTGAAGGACGACCTGACCGCGCTCGAGGCCCTGCGCTTCCTGATCGAGCTGCAAGGGTCGCGCCCCGGCGACGCCGCGCTCGACGCCGCGCTCGATCGGCTCGGCGTCGGCGCCTGCCGCGACGCCCCGGTGCGCACGCTCAGCCAGGGTCAGCGCCGGCGTGTCGCGCTCGCCCGGCTTGCACTCGCGCTGGACGCGCCGCTGTGGCTGCTCGACGAGCCTTTCGACGCCCTCGACGCGGGCGGGATCGAGGCGCTGAACGCGCTGCTGTCCGAGCACGCCGCGCGCGGCGGCGCCACCCTGCTGACGAGCCATCAGCCGCTGAGTCTCGCGGCGCCGCTGCCGCGCATCTTCGATCTCGACCGCCATGGACGCACATGAGCGCGGCCTTCACGACGGTCCTGCGGCGCGACCTGCGGCTGGCGTCGCGCCGGCGCATCGATGCGCTGCAGCCGCTCGCCTTCTTCGGCGTCGCACTCGCGATGTTTCCGCTCGGCGTCGGCCCGGAGCCGCAGATGCTGCGCGAGATCGCGCCCGGCATCGTCTGGGTCTGCGCGCTGCTCGCCTCGATGCTGTCGGTCAACGCGCTCTTTGCCGGCGATCTGGCCGACGGTTCGCTCGAGCAGATGCTGCTCGCGCCGGAATCGCCGATTGCGCTCGTCGCCGCGAAGTGCTGCGCCCACTGGCTGCTGTCGGGCCTGCCGCTGATCGTCGCCGCACCGATCGTCGGCCTGTTGTTCGGTCTGTCGGGGCAGGCGTTGGCCGTCCTCGTCTACGGCCTGCTGCTGGGCACGCCGATCCTGAGTCTGCTCGGCGCGCTCGGGGCGGCGCTCACGCTCGGCTTGCGCAGCGGCGGCATGCTGCTGATCCTGATCGTGCTGCCGCTGGCGACGCCGACGCTGATCTTCGGCGCCGGTTCGGTCAGCACCGTCGAGGCCGGGCTGTCCCCGGCGGGGCATCTTTCGCTTCTGGGCGCACTGCTGATCGCGACCGCGATCGGCGCGCCGCTCGCGACCGCCGCCGCGCTTCGCATCTCGACCGAATGAGGATGCCCGCGTGAACGAACCGGGTCGGCTGCGCCTGTATACCTTCGCCGCGCCGTCGCGCTTTTACGCGCTCGCCGGCGCGCTCGTGCCGTGGTTCTGGGCGGCGACGGCGCTGTTCGGCCTTGCGGGCCTGTATATCGGATTCTTCGTCGCGCCGACCGATGCGACCCAGGGCGAGGCCTACCGCGTCATCTTCATCCACGTGCCCGCGGCCTGGATGTCGATGCTGCTCTACCTGGCGCTGGCGTTCTGGGCCGCGATCGGCTGGGCATTCAATGCGCGGCTGGCGTCGATGCTCGCAAGGGCGCTCGCGCCGACCGGCGCGATGTTCACCTTTCTCGCGCTGTGGACCGGCGCGTTCTGGGGCAAGCCGACCTGGGGCGCCTGGTGGGTGTGGGATGCGCGGCTCACGTCGGAGCTGATCCTGCTCTTTCTCTACCTCGGCTTCATCTCGCTCGTGAATGCGATCGACGATACCCGCCGCGCCGACAAGGCGGGCGCGCTGCTCGCGATCGTCGGCAGCGTCAACGTGCCGGTGATCTACTTCTCGGTGAAGTGGTGGAATACGCTGCACCAGGGCGCGACGATCAGCATGACGGCGGCGCCGAAGATGGCGACGACGATGCTCACCGCGATGCTGCTGCTGACGCTCGCGTTCTGGGCCTACGCCTTTGCCGTCGTCTTTACGCGCACCCGCGCGATCGTCGTCGAGCGCGAAGCCCACACCGCATGGGTGGCGTCAGCCGCACGTGGGAAAATCGAGCCATGAACTGGAACAGTGCGGCGGACTTCTTCGCCATGGGCGGCTACGGCCTCTACGTCTGGGGCTCCTACGCCATGGCGCTCGTGCTGATGGCGGCCGAGCCGCTGCTCGCGCGGCGCCGTCTGCGCGACGCGCTGCGACACGCCGCAGCGCAAATGCGCCGGGCAGGGGCGCCGCGATGAAGCCGCGCCATCGCAAGCTCGCGCTGATCGGCGGGCTCGTCGCCGCGGTCGGCGTCGCCGCGGCGCTCGTGCTCAACGCCTTCCAGAGCAATCTCGTCTTCTTCTTCTCGCCGTCGCAGGTGGCGGCCGACGAAGCGCCGAGCGGACGCACCTTCCGCCTGGGCGGGCTGGTCGAGGAAGGCTCGCTGAAGGTGCGGGGGACGGACGTGCAATTCGTCATCACCGACACCGCCAAGGCCGTGCCGGTGCGCTACGAAGGCATCCTCCCCGACCTCTTCAAGGAGGGCAAGGGCGTCGTCGCCCAGGGCCAGCTGCACGACGGCGTCTTCGTCGCCCGCGAGGTGCTTGCCAAGCACGACGAGAACTACATGCCGCCGGAGGCCGCCGACGCGCTCGAGCGCGCGAAGCACGGCGACCCGAAACTGGCCGAATCGATGCCGAAGGAGGCGGCGAGGTGATCCCCGAGATCGGCCACTTCCTGCTCTGGCTCGCACTCGGCGTCGCCCTCGTGCAGGGCGTCGTGCCGCTGGCCGGTGCGGCGCGCGGCCGAACCGACTGGATGCGCGTCGCGCGGCCCGCCGCAGCCTGGCTCTTCGCCTTCGTCGCCCTCTCCTACCTGTGCCTGACGACGGCCTTCGTCGGCAACGATTTCTCGGTGTTCTATGTCGCGTCGAACTCGAACAGTGCGCTGCCGCTGCCTTTTCGTATCGCAGGCGTCTGGGGCGGGCACGAAGGTTCGATGCTGCTGTGGCTGCTGATGCTCGCGGGCTGGACATTTGCCGTCGCCCGCTTCAGCCGCCGCCTGCCGCTGCCGGTGCTGGCGCGCATCCTCTCGGTCATGGCCTGGCTCGCGGCCGGCTTCCTGCTCTTCACGCTCGTCACGTCCAACCCCTTCGAAAGGCTCGTTCCGGCCGCCGCCGATGGCCGCGACCTGAACCCGCTGCTGCAGGACCCGGGGATGATCTTTCACCCGCCGATGCTCTACATGGGCTATGTCGGCTTCTCGGTCGCCTTCGCCTTCGCCGTCGC
>CALMIL010000016.1 GCA_937864005.1 uncultured Burkholderiales bacterium | reverse complement strand
GAGCTGTTGCCGGCGGTGACCGAGCCCTTCGCGGCGAAGACCGGCCGCAGCTTCGCGAGGCCCTCGAGCGAGGTATCGGCGCGCGGGCCCTCGTCGATCGCGACGCGCCGCGTCTTCGTCGCGACTTCGCCAGTCGCGAGGTCGGGCGTGCGCGCGACCACGTCGATCGGCGTCATCTCGTCGGCGAACTCGCCGTCGGCGATCGCCTTCAGCGCGCGGCGGTGCGACTCGAGCGCGAAGGCATCCTGCGCCTCGCGGCCGACCTTCCACTGCGCGGCGACCTTCTCCGCCGTCAGGCCCATGCCGTAGGCGATGCCGACATTCTCGTCGCGGGCGAAGACCTCGGGGTTGAACGACGGCTTGTTGCCGCCCATCGGCACCAGGCTCATGCTCTCGGCGCCGCCGGCGATCATCACCTCGGCCTCGCCGACGCGGATGCGGTCGGCGGCCATCTGGATCGCCGTCAGGCCCGACGCGCAGAAGCGGTTGACCGTCACGCCGCCGACCGTCTGCGGCAGCCCGGCAAGCACCATCGCGACGCGCGCCATATTGATGCCCTGCTCGGCCTCGGGGAACGAGCAACCGACGACGGCGTCCTCGATCGCCTTCGGATCGAGCGTCGGCACCTGCGCGAGCGCGTTCCTCACCGCCGCGACGAGCAGGTCGTCGGGCCGCGTATTGCGGAAGTACCCCCGCCCCGAGCGCCCGATCGGCGTGCGGGTGGCGGCAACGATGTAGGCGTCTTGAATCTGCTTGCTCATCGCGATATTCCTCGGTTCAGTTGCGCACCGGCTTGCCGGTCGAGAGCATCCCCATGATCCTCTCCTGGGTCTTCGGGTGCTCGAGCAGGGCGCAGAAGTGCTTGCGCTCGAGTGCCATCAGGTATTCCTCGGTGACGAGCGTGCCGGCGTCGACATCGCCGCCGCAGACGACGTCGGCGATCAGCGAGGCGATGTGGAAGTCGTGCGTGCTGACGAAGCCGCCGTCGCGCATGTTCACGAGCTGGCCCTTGATCGTCGCGATCGAGTTGCGGCCGGCGACCGGGAAGGGCTTTCTGGCCGGCGCGCGCCAGCTGCTGTCGGCCATCGCGCGCGCCTGCTGGATCGCCACGAAGAGCAGCTCGTCCCTGTGCGGCACGATCACGTCGCTCCACAGCAGGTAGCCGAGCTTTCTCGACTCGATCGCGCTGGTGCCGACCTTGGCCATCGCCGCATTCGTGAAGCCGTCGATCAGGAACTTCTGGATATCGGCATTCGCATTGCCGGCGGCCGCCATTTCGGCCGCGCGGCGTGCGATATAGGTCAGCCCGCCGGCCCCCGGCACGAGGCCGACGCCGACCTCGACGAGGCCCATGTAGCTCTCCATCGCCGCCACCCGGCGCGCCGAATAGACCGCCAGCTCGCAGCCGCCGCCGAGCGCGATGCCGCGCACGGCGGCAACGACCGGCACCTGCGCATAGCGCAGGCGCAGCATGAAGTCCTGGAATTTCTTGATCTCGGGGGCGATGCCCTTGGCGCCGCTCTTCATGAAGACCGGCATCAGCGCCTCGAGATTGGCGCCGGCCGAGAAGACATCGTCCGGCGACCAGATGACGAGCGCCTTGTGGTCGCGCTCGGCGATCTCGAGCGCCGCCTGCAGGCCCTCGGCGACGATCGGGCTGATCAGGTGCAGCTTGGCGGTGATGCTGGCGACGACGACCTCGCCGTCGAGCGTCCAGGCGCGCACTTCGTCGTTCTTGAAGAGTTCGGTGCCGCTCGAAAGCGGTGCGCCCGCGCCCGAGCCGAGCACGTTCTCGCGGAAATGCTGGCGCGCATAGACCGGCAGATCGCGCAGCGGCAGAAACTTGCCGGCGCTCTCGCTCCACGAACCGGCGGCGCTGTGCACGCCCTGATTCGCCGCGACCGGGCCGTCGAAGACCCACGCCGGAAGCGGCGCCTTCGAGAGCGCCTTGCCGGCGTCGATATCGGCCTTCACCCACTCGGCGACCTGCGTCCAGCCGGCCTGCTGCCACAGCTCGAACGGGCCCTGCTGCATGCCGAAGCCCCAGCGCATCGCGAAGTCGATATCGCGTGCGGTCTCGGCGATGTCCGCCAGATGCACCGCCGCGTAGTGGAAGCCGTCGCGCAGGATCGCCCACAGGAACTGCGCCTGCGGGTTCGTCGAGTCGTGCAGCAGCTTCAGCCGCTCGGCGGCGGGCTTCTTGAGCATGCGGGTGACGATCTCGTCGGCCTTGCCTCCGCCGGCCACATACTCGCCCTTCGCCGGGTCCAGGCGCAGGATGTCGCGGCCGACCTTCTTGAAGAAGCCCGCGCCGCTCTTCTGGCCGAGCGCGCCCTTGGCGATCAGCGCGGCAAGCGCCGGCGGCGTGCCGAAGCTCGCATAGAACGGGTCGGTCGCGGGCGACAAGGTGTCCTGCAGCGTCTTGATGACGTGCGCCATCGTGTCCAGCCCCACCACATCGGCCGTGCGGAAGGTGCCGCTCGACGCCCGGCCGAGCTTCTTGCCGGTCAGGTCGTCGACGACGTCGTAGCTCAGGCCGAAGGCTTCGGCCTCCTTCATCGTCGCCAGCATGCCGGCGATGCCGACCCGGTTGGCGATGAAGTTGGGCGTGTCCATCGCACGCACCACGCTCTTGCCGACGCCGCTCGTGACGAAGGCCTCGAGCTGGTCGAGCACCGCGGCGTCGGTCGCGGGCGTCGCGATCAGTTCGACGAGCGCCATGTAACGCGGCGGGTTGAAGAAGTGGATGCCGCAAAAGCGCGGCTTGATCTCGTCGGGCACCGCCTCGGCGAGCTTCGTGATCGACAGCCCCGAGGTGTTGCTGGCGACGATCGCGTGCGCCGCGATGTGCGGGCCGACCTTGCGGTAGAGGTCGAGCTTCCAGTCCATGCGCTCGGCAATCGCCTCGATGACGAGGTCGCATTCGCCGAGCAGCGCGAGATGCTCCTCGTAGTTCGCGGGCTGGATCAGCGCCGCATCTTCGGGGATGCCCAGCGGCGCGGGCTTCAACTTCTTCAGGCCCTCGATCGCCTTAGTGACGATGCCGTTCTTCGGGCCCTCTTTCGCCGGCAGGTCGAACAGCACGACCGGGACCTTGACGTTGACCAGATGGGCCGCGATCTGCGCCCCCATCACGCCGGCGCCGAGAACGGCGACCTTGCGCACATTGAATCGATTCATGACCTTGCCTTCCGTTGAATGTTCTTACCCGCGCCCTATTCGACGCGAATCCAGGTTTGGGTGCGCCCGAGCAGCGGCGCGCCGACGTAGCCGCGCACGTCGAGCTTCTTGCCGCCTTCGGCCGGCGTCAGGCGCACCTTGTAGACCTTGCCGTTGTTCGGGTCGAGGATCGTGCCGCCGTCCCAGTAGTCCTCGCCCGCAGCCTTCTTGACGCCCTCGATGATCGTCATGCCGAGCACCTTCTGGTCCTTGCGGGCATCGGTGCACTTGTCGCAGGTCGCGTCCTGCTTGTCGGGGTTGGCGAGCTTCTCGATCCTGCCGGTCAGCACGCCGCCGTTGTCGGTGATGCGAACGAGCGATTTCTCCTGCTTCGTCTCGTCGTCGATCGTCTTCCACAGGCCGACCGGCGTGGCCTGCGCGAAGACGGTGGCGGACGCAGCGGCGAGCAGCAGCGCGGCGAGGATGGATTTCATGCGGGTCTCCGTTCGGGTTGGGATGACGAACTCTAGAACATTGCCTCGTCCATCGCCATCAGCGGCGCGGCGCCGGCCCGCGCGCTGCGGATCAGGCCCGCCGTCTCGGGCAGCAGCTTGGCGAAGTAAAAGCGCGCGGTGTGCAGCTTGGCGGCATAGAACGGGTCGCCTCCGCCCTGCTTGTCGAGCGCGACTTTCGCCATCCGCGCCCAGAAGTAGGCGAACACGAGGTGGCCGCAGACGCGCAGGTAGTCGACCGCCGCGGCGCCCGCCTCGTCGGCGTTCGCGAACGCCTTCATGCCGATCTCGGTCGACAGCTTCGTCACCTTGCCGCCGAGCTCGGCGAGCGGATTGACGAATTCCTGCATCGTCTCGTTCGTGCCCTCCTGCTCGACGAAGTCGGCGACCAGCTTGCCGAACTTCTTCAGCTTCCTGCCGTTGTCGCCGAGCACCTTGCGGCCGAGCAGGTCGAGCGCCTGGATCGTATTCGTGCCCTCGTAGATCATGTTGATGCGAGCGTCGCGGACGAACTGCTCGGCGCCGGTCTCGCGGATATAGCCGTGGCCGCCGAAGACCTGCAGGCAGTGCGACGAAGCGATCCACGCGTTGTCGGTCAGGAAGGCCTTGACGATCGGCGTGATCAGCGCGACGAGGTCGGCGCAGTCGGCGCGCACTTCGTCGTCGTCGGTGCCGAGTTCCTTGTCGATCTGCAGCGTCGTCCACATCGCGAGCGCCCGGCCGCCTTCGGCGTAGGCGCGCGCGGTGAGCAGCATCTTGCGCACGTCGGGGTGGACGATGATCGGGTCGGCCGGCTGATCCGGGCTCTTCGCACCGGTGAGCGAGCGCATCTGGATGCGCTCCTTGGCGTACGCCGCGGCGTGCTGGTAGGCGGCCTCGGTCAGCCCGAGGCCCTGCATGCCGACGCCGATGCGCGCCGCGTTCATCATCACGAACATCGCCGCCAGGCCCTTGTTCGGCTCGCCGACCAGGAAGCCGTGCGCGCCTTCGAGGCTGATCTGGCAGGTGGCGTTGCCGTGGATGCCCATCTTGTGCTCGATCCCGGTGCAGAGAATCGGGTTGCGCGCACCGAGCGTGCCGTCCGCGTTGACGAGGAATTTGGGCACGACGAACAGCGAGATGCCCTTCGAGCCGGCCGGCGCCTCGGGCAGGCGCGCGAGCACGAGGTGGACGATATTCTCGGCGAAGTCGTGCTCGCCGGCGCTGATGAAGATCTTGCTGCCGGTGAGCAGATAGCCGCCTTCCGGCCGCGGCTCGGCGCGGGTGCGCAGCAGGCCGAGGTCGGTGCCGCAATGCGCCTCGGTCAGGCACATCGTCCCGGTCCAGTGGCCGCTGACGAGCTTGGGCAGGTACAGCGCCTTCTGCTCTTCGGTGCCGTGCGCGAGCAGGCATTCGTAGGCGCCATGCGTGAGGCCGGGGTACATCGTCCAGGCCTGGTTGGCCGAATTCAGCATCTCGTTGAAACACTGGTTGACGACGTGCGGCAGGCCCTGGCCGCCGAACTTCGGATCCGCCGAGAGCGCCGGCCAGCCGCCTTCGACGAAGGTCGCGAAGGCCTCCTTGTAGCCCTTCGGAGTGCGCACCTCGTGCGTCGCGGCATCGAGCCTGCAGCCCTCGGCGTCGCCGCTCGCGTTGAGCGGTGCGAGCACCTCGGCGGCAAACTTGCCGCCCTCCTCGAGCACGGCATTGATGGTGTCGGCGTCGATGTCGGCATGCGCCGGCAAGGCCTTCAACTCGGCGGTGATATCGAGCAGTTCGTGCAGCACGAAATGCATGTCGCGCAGCGGTGGGGTGTAGTGGGCCATGTCGTGACTCCTTGGAGGACTCGGGATTCAGCGCCGCGCGCGGCGCGCGCGGGTCGGGGTGGGGGACGGGGCGGCGCGTTCGCCGATCGACGCGCCGACGATGCGATCGAAGCCGGCGCGCGCGCGCTCCACCGCGCCAGGCAGGCGCAGGAAGCGGGCGTCGTGGTGCAGCGCGAGGATCAGGCCGTGCATCTCGAACAGCATCTGCATCGCATCGGTATCGGCGCGCAGATGGCCGGCTTCGATCGCCTGCGCGATCGCGCGTTCGAGCGCCGCCTGCCAGGCGCGCACCATGCCCTGCAGCGCATCGCGCACCGGGCCGGGCCGGTCGTCGAACTCGACCGCGCCGCTGATATAGATGCAGCCCGAATCGCGCTCGACCGTCACACGGCGCACCCAGCGATCGAACATCGCGCCAAGCCGCGGCAAGCCGCGCGGTTCGCGCAGCGCGGGAACGAACACCTCCTGCTCGAACTTGGCGTGGTATTCGCGGATGACCGAGATCTGCAGTTCCTCGCGCGAACCGAAGTGGGCGAAGACGCCCGACTTGCTCATGCCCGTCACTTCGGCGAGCGCGCCGATCGACAAGCCCTCGAGACCGGTATGCGAGGCGAGCGCGAGCGCGGCGTCGAGGATCGCGGCGCGCGTCTGCTGCCCCTTGTGCAGGGTGCGCGGCGGCGCGGCGGCTTCGGCGCGGGTATCGGTCCGGATGTCGGTGGGAGGGGCCACGGTGTCGATGCAGTGGTTTCGTCTGCCGAGACAAGAAAACGAACGAACGATCGTGCTATTTTGCAGGATTCGCGCCGCCGTGGGATGACGCCGGGTCAATCTTCCTAGGCAGAGCTGCCTAGAAACGCCACCGCCGATCCCGGTCCAAGGCGCGCCTTACCATTGCCGCGCAGGGCCGAGCGGAGGCGGGAATCGAATGAAGAACATCACGATCGTGGGCATCGGCGCCGTCGGCGCCTTCGTCGGCGCGCGGCTCGCGCTCGCCGGCGCCGCGCCCCGCGCGCTGGCGCGCGGGGCGACCCTCGCCGCGCTCCGCGCGCAAGGGCTCACGCTGCGCATGGGAGGCAGGACGCAGCAGGTCGCGATCGACGCCACCGACGACGCCCGCGCGCTGGGCGTTCAGGATCTCGTCATCGTCGCCGTCAAGGCGCAGTCGCTCGCCGCGCTCGCGCCGGCGCTCGCGCCGCTGATCGGCGGCGATACCGTCGTGCTGCCGGCGATGAACGGCGTGCCGTGGTGGTTCCTGCAGACGCCTGCGGTCGCCGAGCGCCTCGCAGGCGACGGCGGGCGGCTCGCGAGCGTCGACGCCGACGGCACGATAGGCGCCGCGCTGCCGCTCGCGCACATTCTCGGCTGCGTCGTCCATTTCACCTGCAGTTCTCCGGCGCCGGGTGTCGCATCGCACGGCTTCGGCGAGCGCCTGATCGTCGGCGAGCCGGCCGGCGGCGCTTCGGCGCGCTGCGCCGCGGTCGCCGAGCTGCTGCGCGGCGCCGGCTTCGCGGTCGACGCGAGCGACGACATCCGCAGCGACATCTGGTTCAAGCTGTGGGGCAACATGACGACGAATCCGATCTCGGCGCTGACCGGCGCGACGGTCGATCGCATCCTCGACGACCCGCAGGTGCACGACTTCATGCTGCAGGCGATGGCCGAGGCGCGCGAGATCGGCGCGCGCATCGGCTGCCCGATCACGCAGTCGGGCGAGGACCGGATGATCGTGACGCGCTCGCTCGGCGCCTTCAAGACCTCGATGCTGCAGGACGCCGAGGCCGGCCGCTCGCTCGAGATCGACGCCCTGGTCGGTGCGGTGCACGAGATCGGCGCGCGCGTCGGCGTCGCGACGCCGGCGATCGGCGCCCTGCTCGGCCTCGTGCGGCTGATGGCGCGCGGGCGCGGGCTCTATCCGCCTGCCTGAGAGCAGACGATCGTTGCAATGTGCGCCGCCGGTGCAAGCGCACATGCGTTGCCTGCGTCGCCGCGGCCGGCCCGCGGCATGGGATGATCGGCGCCGCCGCCGCCCCGCCGCCCATGCCTCAGCGAACCGAGTACCTCCAGCGCCAGACGGTCGAGGGCAACATCAGCCGCTGGGACTGGGCGCTGCTGCCGCTCGTGCTGACGGTGCTCGCGTTGCTCGCCTACGGCGCGACGCAGATGGCCAGGCCCTACCAGGTCGGCGAGCCGCTGCCGGTGACGCTCGATCCCCGGCAGCTGCCGTACTACCTGCTGCGCACGACGCTGCGCATGTTCCTCGCGCTGGCCGGCTCGCTTGCCTTCGCCGCGGTCTTCGCGGTGCTGGCGGCCAAATACCGCGCCGCCGAGCGCGTGCTCGTGCCGCTGCTCGACGTCCTGCAGTCGATTCCGATCCTCGGCTTCCTGTCGATCACGGTGGCCGGCTTCATCGCGCTCTTCCCGGGCAACCTGTTCGGCGTCGAGTGCGCGGCGATCTTCGCGATCTTCACCTCGCAGGCCTGGAACATGGCGTTCAGCCTGTACCAGTCGATGCGCACCGTGCCGGCCGAGCTGCAGGAGGCGGCGGCCGTCTTCCAGCTCTCGGGCTGGCAGCGCTTCTGGCGCCTGGAGCTGCCGTTCGCGATGCCCGGGCTGCTGTGGAACATGATGATGTCGATGTCGGGCGGCTGGTTCTTCCTGGTCGCCGCCGAGGCGATCTCGGTCGCCGGCCAGGATATCAAGCTGCCGGGCGTGGGCTCGTATATCGCGCTGGCGATCCAGGCCAAGGACCTGGGCGCGATCGGCTGGGCGATCGTGACGATGCTGGCCGGCATCCTGCTTTACGACCAGTTGCTTTTCCGTCCGCTGGTCGCGTGGGCCGACAAGTTCCGCTTCGAGGAGAGCAGCTCGGAAAGCGTGCCGCAGTCGTGGCTGCTCGATTGGCTTCGGCGCGCGCGCGGCGTGCAGCGGGTGGCGCGGTTCGCCGCGCGGCCGCTGCAGCGCAGCCTGACCGCGATGCGCCGGCGCTACGACGGCACCTCGATTCGCGCCCGGCCACGGCAGCCGCCGCCCGCTCTGGCGCGCGCCTGGGATGTGCTGCTCGCCGCCGCCGCGCTTCTCGCGCTCTGGCGGCTCGCGAGCTTCGTGCACGCGACCGTCGGCTGGGCCGAGACCGGGCGGGTCTTCGTGCTGGGGTTTTACACGCTTGCGCGCGTGCTGGCGATGATCGCGCTGGCGCTGCTGGTGTGGGTGCCGGTCGGCGTCTGGATCGGCATGAACCCGCGCTGGGCCGGACGGCTGCAGGCGGTGGCGCAGTTCCTGGCCGCGTTTCCGGCGAACCTCGTCTTTCCGCTCGTCGTCGTGCTGGTCGTGCGCTGGCAACTCGACCCCGACCTCTGGCTGTCGCCGCTGATCGTGCTCGGCACGCAGTGGTACATCCTGTTCAACGTGATTGCCGGAGCGTCCAGCGTACCGGCCGAACTGCGCCTTGCCGCGCAGAACCTGGGCCTCGCGGGCTGGCTGCGCTGGAGGCGCTACTTGTTGCCGGCCATCTTTCCCAGCCTCGTCACCGGCGCCATCACGGCCAGCGGCGGCTCGTGGAATGCGAGCATCGTCGCCGAGTACGTGAGCTGGGGCGACACGACGCTGGTTGCAGCAGGGCTGGGCAGCTACATCGCGCAGCAGACGGCGGCCGGCGACTTCCCGCGCATCGCGCTGGGCATCGGCGTGATGTGTCTGTTCGTGATGGCGCTCAACCGCTTCGTCTGGCGGCGCCTGTACCGGCTCGCCGAGGACCGCATCCACTTCTGACCACGAGGCCCGGCACGATGGTCCAGGACATCATCGAACTGCGCGACGTGAGCAAGTCGTTCCGCTCGGCCGACGGCCACGCGCGGCCGGTGCTCGACGGCATCGACTTCACGCTGCGCGAAGGCGAGATCGTCGCCCTGCTCGGCGCCTCGGGCTCGGGCAAGAGCACGCTGCTGCGCATCATGGCCGGGCTGATCGGGGCCGACCGCGGCAGCGTCACCTACCGCGGCCAGCCGCTGCATGGGCCGGCGCGCGCGATCGGCATGGTGTTCCAGTCGTTCGCGCTCTTTCCGTGGCTGACGGTGCAGCAAAACGTCGAGCTCGGCCTCGAGGCGCGCGGCATGGCGCCCGCCGCGCGCGCCGAACGCGCCGCGGCGGCGATCGAGCTGATCGGCCTCACCGGCTTCGAGGGCGCGCTGCCGCGCGAGCTCTCGGGCGGCATGCGCCAGCGCGTGGGGATCGCCCGCGCGCTCGTCACCGAGCCCGACGTGCTGCTGATGGACGAGGCGTTCTCGGCGCTCGACGTGCTCACCGGCGAGCGGCTGCGCGAGGACATCCTCGAACTTTGGACGAGCGGCAAGCTGCCGACGCGCGCCATGCTCGTCGTCTCGCACAACATCGAAGAGGCGGTGCTGATGGCCGATCGCGTCCTGATTCTCGGCCGCGATCCCGGGCGCATCCGCTTCCAGATCGCGGTTCAGGTTCCTCGCCCGCGCGACCCCGACAGCGCCGACGTACGCGCGCTCGTCGACGAGGTCTATGCGCTGATGGCCGCCGGACGCGGACGCGCCGCGCGCGCGGCCGGCGCGGCCGAACCCAGTCCGCTCGGCCGGCGGCTGCCGAAGGCGGACGTCGCCCGCATGGAGGACCTGCTCGACATCCTCGTCGAGGAGCCGTTCAGCGGCCGCGCCGACCTGCCCGAACTCGCCGAGGCCACCGAACTCGGCGACCGCGAACTGCTCAGCGCGGCCGACGCCCTCGCGGTATTGGGCCTGGCACAACTCGAGCGCGGCGACCTCGAGATCACGCCGCTTGGCCGCCGCTATGTCGCAGGTTCGCACGCGCTGCGCCAGGAGATCTTCGGCCAGCAGGTGCTTGCCCATGTACCGCTGGCCGCACATATCCGCCACAGTCTCGAACAGGAACCGAGCGGCCAGTTGCCCGAGGAACCCTTCCTGCGCCTGCTCGCCGAACACCTTGACCAGGCCGACGCCAAGCGGGTGCTGGAGACGGTGATCGCCTGGAGCCGCCACGGCGAGGTCTTCGAGTACGACTACAACGCCGGCACCATCCACCTGCCGACCGGCGAGGACGACGCCGCGGCGCCGGGCGGCGCCGGTTGAGCCCCCGCGGGGGGCGGGCCGGGCGCCCCCGGCCTTGGGGGCGGTCAGCAGGCGCGCAGCGCGTTCTCCAGGTCGGCGATCAGATCGTCCTCGTGCTCGAGGCCGATTGACATCCGCACCAGCCCGTCCGAGACGCCGACCTGCGCCCGCACCTCGGCCGGCACGCCCGAGTGGGTGGTCGATGCCGGATGGCACACGAGCGACTCGGTGCCGCCCAGGCTGACCGCGGACTTGAAGAGGGCGAGCGCATTGATGAAGCGAAACGCGGCGTCGCGCCCGCCGCCCAGCACGATCGAGAACGTCGAGCCCGCGCCGCTGCACTGGCGCCGGTAGACCACCTGATAGGCCGGGTCGGCATTGAGCTGCGGATGCAGCACCTGCAGCTTGCACTCCGGGTTGCCGGCCAGCCAGTGCGCGACGCGGCTCGCGCTGGCCGCGGCGCGGCGCATGCGCAGCACCAGCGTCTCCATCGAGCGCGCGATCATCCACGACGAATGCGGGTCGAGCTGCGAGCCGAACGCACCGCGCGTCGCCTTGAGCCGGCCGACGAGCGCCGCCGAGCCGGTGACGCCGCCGGCCACCAGATCGCTGTGGCCGCCGACGTACTTGGTGAGCGAATAGACCGACAGGTCGATGCCGGCGCGGATCGGGTGCTGGAAGATCGGCCCGAGCATCGTGTTGTCGCACGCCGAGACGGGCCGATAGCCGTGCCGCGATTCGAACGCGGCGAGCGCGCGCGCGACGCCCTCGAAGTCGACCAGCGCGTTGGTCGGATTGGCCGGCGTCTCGATATAGACGAGCGCCACCTTGCCGCGCGCCGCCGCGGCCTCCAGCGCGGCCTCGATCTGCGCCGGCGCCAGGCCGTCGGCGAACGGCTCGCCGACTATCCCCCATTCGGGCAGGATCTTGCGGATCAGCGTTTCGGTGCCGCCGTACAGTGGCGTCGAATAGACGATCTGGTCGCCGGGGCGCAGCAGCGTCATGAACACCATCGCGATCGCCGCCATGCCGCTCGAGGTGACGGCGGCGGCCTCGGCACCGTCGAGCAGCGCCAGCCGATCCTCGACGATCTCGAGGTTCGGATGATTGAAGCGGCTGTAGACCAGCCCGGCGCCGGCATCGCGCGGCTGCGGCTTGCGCCCGGCGACGACGTCGAAGAACTCGGCACCGTCCTCGGCGCTGCGAAACGCGAAGGTCGAGGTCAGGAAGACCGGCGGCTTGACCGCGCCCTCGGAGAGGAAGGGGTCGTAGCCGTACGACATCATCTGCGTTTCGGGGTGCAGCTCGCGATCGAGGATCGCCTTCTTGTGATAGGCCGAGTACGACATGCGGTTCTCCGGTTCGACGAGACGCGGCCGCACAGCCGCGACCGCTGGCGCAATGATGCGCCGATCCGCGCCCGCGTCAGAAACTGAACGAACCGCTGATGGCCAGCAACGGCGCCGTGCCGTAATCGGCCGAGCGCAATGTCTCGCCGTTCGCATCGAGCAGGCGCAGCCTGCCGTCGGCGACGAGGCCGGCATAGAGGTCGATGCGCGCCGCGTCGCCGAACTTGCGCGTCAGGCGCGCGAAGATCGGGATGCCGGTATTGCGGCCCAGGCCGCCCGGCGCGGCCGCATCGTCGTTCAGGCGGAAGCGGTAGTCGCGATAGGCGCCGCCGGCGCCAAGCTCCCAGCCCGCATCGTATGCATAGACGAGTTCGAGCCCGGCGCCACCCGCCGGCCCGGCAGGCAAGGGGTTGGCGAGCCGCAGCTTGTCGTCGATCTGCCAGTTCACGACGAGGAACGGAAAATATTTCGTGTCGTCGATCTGCCGGAAGACACCCAGGCCGAAGCCCAGCACGAGCGTCGGCGAAAAGATCTTCGTCACGCCAAAGACGGCGCCATAGTTCAGACCGTCGGACGCGCTCGCGCCCGATTCGTAGGCCCATTCGAACTGCGGCGCGACGAACCAGGCGGTATCCGCGGAGGTCGCATAGCTGATATTGAAGCCGACGCCCGGCCGGTCGATGCGGCCCCACGGCGCGGCCGGGCCGAAGACGGTGGGCGTATCGAAGCGCCAGTCTTCGGCCACAAACGCGGCGCGTACGCTCATCGACAGTGCGGGGCTGAACTGGTGCGCGACGTTCAGGTTCGCCCCGAAGCTGTTCCAGCCCGCCTTGCCGCCGCCATCGAGATTGGCATCGAGCTGGGTCACGGCGACGGCGCCGAGCGTCGTCGTCGTGCCGCCCGGCAGCTGCGACTGCGCGCCGGCCACGGCCGTGGCGCCCGCGCAGGCGATGGCGAGAATGCGCGGCAGGCCTTTGCGCGCGGCGTTGGCAACGAGTCTGGTGTCGATCATCGGTCGTCCCTGCAGGCAACGCCGGATTGTGGCCCCGGCCGGCACCGCAATCGGCCAGGGTGCGGGCCGGCATTCACCACGGCAGCAGCAGCACGCCCAGGCCGATCGTATTCTGGCGGTGGTTGTAGTCGATCAGGCTTTCGCCGTAGCCGCTCGTCACCTGCACGTAGCCCTTCAGCTGGTCGACGAGCGGGAAGGCCCACTCGAGCTTGAGCCCGCCCGCGTGGCCCGAGAAGCTGTAGCGCGCCTGCGCCGACAGCGCGTGGCCGGCATTCGCATAGAGCAGCCGCAATTCGCCCGAGCCCATGTAGTCGCGGATATCCGGGTTGTCGTCGTTGCTCGCGCTTTCGGGCAGCCGGTACCACGGCTGAACGAACAGCGTGAAGTTGCCGCGCTCGAGCCCGAACTGCGCGTAGATGCGGTTCCAGCTGCGCGACAGCGGGTCCGAGCGTCCATTGGACTGGTGCACGAAACCGAAATTGAGCAGCCGCCAGCGCCAGCCGAGGATGTCGGCGTCGGTGCGAAACGACAGGATCGCCTCGGGCTCGTAGTTGGTCTCCCGAAACGGCCGCGACTGCGCGGCGTTGTAGACCTGCCAGTTCGACTGCTGCGTGTAGCCGAACCAGACCGCGCCGTTGTCGCCGAAGAGATAGTCGGCCACCTTGAGCCGCACGCTCAGCTGGAACTTGGCCTCGGTCGCATCCAGAACCAGCGGCGTCGTCACCGTATTGTTCGGATTCGGACTGTGCGGCATGGTATTGACGCTCGTCGAATAGCGCACCGGCAGCAGGTAGTTCGCCTTGTAGGGCAGGAGCACGAACGGCCGCTTCTTGTCGGCGACGTCCAGCTCCCAGACCTTCGAGAGCGTCGATTCGCCGTCCGCGCCTGCGGACGTTCGCGCCGGGCCCGGCTCGATGCCGCCGCCCGCCGCCGCAGCCGGCGGCGCATCATTCGCCGGTGCCGCGGGGTCCGGCGCCGCCGTCGGCGCCGCGCCGCGTCCCGCAGCGCGGTCGTAGCACGCCAGGCGCTGCGCATCGTCGTCGATCCGCACGCAGGCGCCATCCGCGGCCGCGGCGGCAAGCGATGCGGTGGCCGATCCGAGTGCGGCGAGCGCGAACCGGGCGAAGTGGCGACCGCCCGCAGGGCCTGACCGGTGATGGCGCGATTGAAAGTCCGACAGCTGCATCGGTTCTGGACGTGGCGGATTGCAGTCGGCCAGACTATAGGCTCGGCAACACGTCGCACGCGAAAGGCCCGGGCAGCAAGCGCAGAATCGGCTACGCTAGCGAACCTGGAGGTTTCAGCGTGGAAGTGCTGCAACTCGATGTCGGCGGCCGGCCGCAGTCGTGGATCTCGGCCAAGGAAGCGGCGGTCATCTACGCGACCGACGGCATCGCCTGGACGCTCGGCACCCCGTTCGTCGTGCTGCGCGGCGGCATGCAACGGCGCACCGGGCTGCAGTCGCGCATCGAGGTGCACCCGATCGTCGCCGTGCGCGGCCACGTGCCGAGCCGCGCCTGGCGCCAGACGCCGGCGCTGTCCAACCCCAAGCTCTTCGCACGCGACCGCA
>CALMIL010000015.1 GCA_937864005.1 uncultured Burkholderiales bacterium | reverse complement strand
GCCTTCGTCGCGAGCCTGTCGCTGCGCAAGGGCTTCACGGTCGACATCATCAAGGATCGGGGCTCGCTTGCGCGCGTCGTCGAAGGCGGACAGATCGAGAACGTCTATACGCTGCATATCGCCAACGGCACCGAGCAGGCGCGCCAGTTCCGGGTCCAGGCGTCCGGCCTGCCGGGGCTGCGCATCACCTCGCCGGCCGCGGTCGACGTGCCGCCGACGAGCATAGGCACGCTCGTCTTGCGCCTCGCGCTCGCGCCCGAGGCGGCCGAGGCCTACCGCGGGCGCGCCAGCCCGGTCGTGCTCGAGGTCTCGACCGACAACGACGGCGTCGTGACGACCGCGCGCGAGAAGTCGACCTATTTCGTTCCGCGCTGATCAGACGGCGCGGACTCCCTTCTTCGTCAATCCCCGCAACCTGCCGGAGGTCAACCCATGCAACTGCCCGACTTCTACGACGCCGCGCCGCGCATCCGCGTGCGCGATCCGCTGGCCGCCTTCCTCGGCGCCGCGCCGGGAGGCATCCTCGAATACGGCTACGCCGATGTGGTCCGGCTCGCCGGCCATTCGTGCCCGACGGTCGCGTCGGCCTACCTGATGACGCGCGCTGCCTTCGGTGCGCTCTATCCCGACTCGCTGCCGGTGCGCGGCGGCATCAGCGTCGAGCTGCGCAACGACGCGCTCGAGGGCGTGACCGGGGTGATCGCCAATGTCGTGACGCTGCTCACCGGCGCGACGGTCGATACCGGCTTCAAGGGCCTCGCCGGCCGCTTCGACCGGCGCCGGCTGCTCGCGTTCGGCGTCGACCTGCCGGGGCAGATGCGCTTCACGCGGCTCGACAGCGGCGCATCGGTCGTCGTCAGCGCGCATCTCGAACACGTGCCGGGCGACCCGCGCGTCTCGGTGCTGATGCCGCGCTGCCTGAGCGGCGCCGCGAGCACCGAGGAGGAGCAGCTCTTCGGCACGATCTGGCAGGACCGCGTGCGCCGGCTGCTCATCGAGTTCGCCGACGACCCGCGCGTCATCGACGTGCAAAGCGTCGCCGCTGGCGTCCCGGCGAACGCGTAGCGGGCCGCGGTCGCGGGTACCTCCGGTGGCGCTGTGCGGATGGGCCACCGGCGCGCACCACCAACCGTCGCCTGGGACGCCGCCCCAAGACGGGCGTGAACCACCCCCTGCCGGTTGCTCGAGCTTGTGCATGGAACGCCGGTGGCCCGACGCATACGCTCGGCAGTCGCCCAGTCGCCAACGTGCTCGCGCCAGGAAGAACTTCGTCCTTCGAGTGTGGGTAGACGTGTGGGTACAAATAGAACACGGGCCGCGAAGGCCCGTGCGTTCAAGCTTGTTGGTGGAGAGGAGGAGGATCGAACTCCCGACCTCTGCATTGCGAACGCAGCGCTCTCCCAGCTGAGCTACCCCCCCACGACAATCGGAAGTCTACCAAATCGGCGCATCGGTTTCGTCGCCGGGGGCCGGCGGTGCGCGGCGGGCGTGGCGCTTCGGGCTACGCTTGCTGCCGCCGTTCGGAGGTTTTTTCGATGAAGCCGTTTCGCGATTCCGCCTGGTTCGATGCCCAGTACAACAACCGGGCACGGGTTGCAGATGCGGCGCGGATCCTCGAGCGCTGGGCGGCCCAGTCGGCGCGTGCGCGCGGGCGCTGCGGCATGCATGCGGACCTGCGCTACGGCGACGGCGCGAGCGAGACGCTCGATATCTTCGTGCCGCGCGCCGTGGCCGCGCCTGCGCCGGTGCTGTGCTTCATTCACGGCGGCTGGTGGCGCTCGCTCGACAAGAGCGACCACTCGTTCGTCGCGCCGCCGTTCGTCGATCGCGGCGCGCTGGTCGTCGTGCCGAACTATGCGCTGTGCCCGGCGGTGAGCATCGAGACGATCGCGATGCAGATGGTGCGCGCGCTCGCCTGGACGTATCGCAACGCGGCCCGCTTCGGCGGCGATCCGGCGCGCATCGTCGTCGCCGGGCATTCGGCTGGCGGCCATCTGGCGGCGATGCTGCTGTGCTGCGACTGGCGCCGCGTCGGCGGCTTGGGAGTGCTGGCGCGCCGGCTCGTCGGATCGGCGCTCGCGATCTCGGGGCTGTTCGATCTCGCGCCGCTGCGCCGCACGCCGTATCTGCAGGCCGACCTGCGGCTGACGCCGGCGTCGGTGCGACGGCTGAGCCCGGTTCGCTTTCCAGCGCCGACGGGGCGGCTGTTGGCCGTCGTCGGCGGCGCCGAAAGCGAGGAATTCCTGCGCCAGAACGCGCTCATCCGCGCCGCGTGGGGCGCGCGTGCGGTGCCGGTGTGCGAGAGCGTGCCGGGTGCGAATCATTTCGACGTGCTCGACCGCCTTGCCGACCCGCGGGGCCGGCCGCATGCACTCGCGCTGGAACTGCTTGGCCTCGCATGATCCGGGCTGCGCGGCGCGCGCCGGGCAATTGCTTGTGCCTATGTGCGCTATTGGTCGATTGCATGGCGGCGTTCACCGGGTTGGGGTAAGGTTCATACTCGAGCCGGCCGCGAGATCACGCAGGCGGCTGGTGTGCCGACGAACCGTTTCATTGCAAGGAGATCGACATGGAACTGAAGGGATCGAAGACCGAACAGAATCTGAAGGATGCGTTCTCGGGTGAGTCGCAGGCCAATCGTCGCTACCTGTACTTCGCGAACAAGGCCGACATCGAGGGCCAGAACGACGTCGCCGCGCTGTTTCGCTCGACCGCCGAAGGCGAGACCGGCCACGCGCACGGCCACCTCGAGTTTCTCGAAGCGGTGGGCGATCCGGCGACCGGGCTGCCGATCGGCTCCAGCCGCCAGAACCTCGCCGCCGCCGTCGCCGGCGAAACGCACGAGTACACCGACATGTACCCGGGGATGGCCAAGCAGGCGCGCGACGAAGGCTTCGACGAGATCGCCGACTGGTTCGAGACGCTCGCCAAGGCCGAGCGCTCGCACGCGAACCGCTATACCAAGGCGCTCGAAGCGCTCGCCGACTGAAGCCCAGCCGATCCGACCGGACAAGGGGCTGCGGCCCCTTGTTCTCCATGGGAGGAAGCCATGACACGTGAAGGCAATCTCGAGGCGCCGACCCGGCATCCGATCGACTGGCGCGGCGCCGAGTTCTACGACGAGGCGTCGGCTTACAAGGAGATGGAGCGCGTGTTCGAGATCTGCCACGGCTGCCGGCGCTGCGTCAGCCTGTGCCAGAGCTTCCCGAACCTGTTCGACCTCGTCGACGCCACCGACGATGGCGAGGTGCACGGCGTCAAGAAGGACGACTACTGGAGCGTCGTCGACCAGTGCTACCTGTGCGACCTGTGCTACATGACGAAGTGCCCGTATGTGCCGCCGCACCCGTGGAACGTCGACTTTCCGCACCTGATGCTGCGCGCGAAGGCGATCAAATTTCGTAAGGGTGGGGTCAAGGCAGGCGAGAGGTTTCTCGCGTCGACCGACGTGCATGGCAGCTTCGCGGGCATTCCGGTCGTGGTGCAGACCGTGAATGCGGTCAACCGGATGCCCGCTGCGCGCAAGCTGATGGACCGCACGCTCGGCGTGCATCCCGATGCGTGGATGCCCGAGCTGGCGACGAAGCGCCTGCGCTGGAGCGCCGAGAAGTCGGCCGCGACCGCCGTTGCGAACGGCGAGCGCACGCCGGGCAAGGTCGCGATCTTCGCGACCTGCTATATCAACTACAACGAGCCCGGCATCGGCCACGATCTGCTGAAGATCCTGGCGCACAACGATATCCCCTATGTGCTCGTCGAGAAGGAGAGCTGCTGCGGCATGCCCAAGCTCGAGCTGGGCGA
>CALMIL010000014.1 GCA_937864005.1 uncultured Burkholderiales bacterium | reverse complement strand
GAGGTGGTCGTCATGGAGAGCACGGGGGTGTACTGGAAGAGCCCGTTCGCGGCGCTGGAGGCGGTGGGCATCATCGCGTGGGTGGTCAATGCGCGACATGTGAAGGCCGTGCCCGGTCGCAAGACCGACATGGCCGATGCGCAGTGGCTGGCCACGCTGGCACGGGCGGGGCTGCTGCGAGCCTCGTTCGTCCCGCCGGTGGACTTGCGCCAGCTTCGCCTGGTGGCGCGTCAGCGGCAAAAGCTGGTGGGCATGAGCAGCGCCGAGAAGAACCGGCTGCACAAGGTGTTGGTGGATGCAGGCATACGCATCAACGTCGTGGTCAGCGACATCCACGGGGCCAGTGCGCGCGCCATGGTCAAGGCCCTCATCGCGGGCCAGCCGTTGCACGAGGTGCTGGATCAAAAGGGGCGCCTGCGGGCCAGCCGAGATGAACTGTTCGAGGCCTTGAGCACCGAGCAGTTCAGCGCCGTGCACCGTTTCGTGGCCGAAGAGATCATGCAGCACATCGAGCAGATCGAGCAGCGCGTGGCCCGCATGGATCAGTACCTTCTGGACGGCCTGCGTGCCTGGCAACCGCAGATCAACTTGCTGCAGACCCTGCCCGGCATCGACATCCAGGGCGCGGCGATGCTGCTGGTGGAGATCGGCGCAGACATGGCCGTGTTCGGCAGTGCCGAGCGGCTGGCGTCCTGGGTGGGCATCTGTCCGGGCAACAACGAGAGTGCGGGCAAACGCAAGACTGGGCGGATCCGCAAGGGCAACGCCTGGGTGCGCCGGCTGCTGTGCGAGTTCGCGCAGGCTGCCGCTCGAACGCGATGTGCCTTGAAGGACAAGTTCGATGCGCTCAACATCCGCAAAGGCCACAAGAAGTCCATCGTCGCGCTGGCGCACAAGATGCTGCGCACCATCTACGCCATGCTGGCCAGTGGCACCCACTACCAAGACAAAAGCGTCGACTACGAAGCCTTGAGCGTGGCCAGAAACGCCCCGCGCTGGATCAAGATGCTGCGCAAGCACGGCTTCATCGCCGACACCGCAGCCGCCTGATCTCCACTCCAGCTGCTGCATTCCATGTCCCGGCCGACTTCAGGCCAGGCCCCGTCACGTCCGCGGTGAGGTTGTCTTCCACATTAAACGCAAGACTGGGCGGATCCGCAAGGGCAACGCCTGGGTGCGCCGGCTGCTGTGCGAGTTCGCGCAGGCTGCCGCTCGAACGCGATGTGCCTTGAAGGACAAGTTCGATGCGCTCAACATCCGCAAAGGCCACAAGAAGTCCATCGTCGCGCTGGCGCACAAGATGCTGCGCACCATCTACGCCATGCTGGCCAGTGGCACCCACTACCAAGACAAAAGCGTCGACTACGAAGCCTTGAGCGTGGCCAGAAACGCCCCGCGCTGGATCAAGATGCTGCGCAAGCACGGCTTCATCGCCGACACCGCAGCCGCCTGATCTCCACTCCAGCTGCTGCATTCCATGTCCCGGCCGACTTCAGGCCAGGCCCCGTCACGTCCGCGGTGAGGTTGTCTTCCACATTAAGGCCTGGACCGATCCGGCCTTCGCCGCCTGGCTCCGGCGCGACGCGACCGCCGCGATCGCCTCGCTCGGCTTTGGCGGGCGCCAGGGCGAGCATATGGTCGCCGTCGAGTGCAGCCCGACCGAGCACCATATGGTCGTCTGCACGCTGTGCAGCTGCTACCCGTGGCCGGTGCTCGGCCTGCCGCCGACCTGGTACAAGAGTGCGCCCTACCGCTCGCGCGCGGTGAAAGATCCGCGCGGCGTGCTCGCCGACTTCGGCGTCACGCTGCCCGAAGGCACCTCGATCCGGGTCTGGGATTCGACCGCCGAGGTGCGCTACCTCGTGATCCCGATGCGCCCCGCGGGCAGCGACGATCTGAGCGAGGACGAACTCGCCGCGCTCGTGACGCGCGACTCGATGATCGGCACCGGCCTCGTGCCTTCTCCGCAGCGATGAGCTATACGACGCACGCGGACCTCGGCGGGCGCGCCGGCTGCGGCGCGGTTGTGCCCGAACCCGACGAGCCGCCGTTCCACGCCGACTGGGAGGCGCGGGCGCTGGCGGTCACGCTCGCGATGGGTGCGACCGGCGAATGGAACCTCGACCAGAGCCGCAGCGCGCGCGAGACGCTGCCCGACTACGCGCGTCTGAGCTACTACGAAATCTGGATTGCCGCCCTCGAGCGGCTCCTGATCGAACGCGGCCTCGTCGGCGCCGACGAACTCGCCGCGGCGCAGTCCCTGCATCCGCCGCGGCCGGTGGCCCGCATGCTGCGCGCGGCCGACGTGGACATGGCGCTCGCCAAGGGCTCGCCGACCGAGCGCGCCGCCGCCGCGGTGCCGCGCTTTCGCATCGGCGATCGTGTCCGCACGCGTGCCGCCGCTGCCGCGCACCACACCCGGCTGCCCGGCTATGCACGCGGCCGCACCGGCATCGTCGAGCGCGTGCACGGCGTGCACGTCTTTGCCGACGCGCACGCGCAAGGCCTGGGCGAAGCGCCGCAGTGGCTCTATGGCGTCGCATTCGACGCCCGGGAGCTGTGGGGCGCATCGGCTGCGCCAGGCCTGAAGGTCGCGTTCGACGCCTGGGAATCGTATCTGGAGCCGCTGTGACCGCACCCGCCCGCCCCGATCGCCTGCCTGGACAGCCCTTTGCCGGCGATGAACCGGTCTTTCGCGCCCCGTGGGAGGCGCACGCCTTCGCGCTCGCCGTTTCGCTGCACGAGAAGGCGCTCTTCACCTGGCCCGAATGGGCGGCGGCGCTCGGCGCGCAGATCGCGCGCGCAAAGGCCGCCGGCGACGCCGATCTAGGCGATACCTACTACGAATGTTGGCTCGCGGCGCTCGAGTCGCTCGTTGCGGCGAAGGGCGCGAGCACGGCGGGCGAACTGGCACGCTTTCGCGACGCCTGGGGCCATGCCGCGCATCGCACGCCGCACGGCGCGGCGATCGAGTTGCAGCCGCGCGACTTCGCGGACTGATTCGCCGCGCCTGCGATGAGCCTCGCCGATCTGCTGATCCGACAAGCCCGCGCCGCGCCCGATCGTGCCGCGATCCATCATGGCCTTGACGTCTGGGCGACGCACGCGCAATGGGCGGCGCGCAGCGCGGCGCTCGCGCAGCGCCTGCGCGGCGCCGGGCTCGGGCCCGGCGAGCGGGTGCTCGTCTTCATGCGCAACCATCCGCGCTATCTCGAGGTGATGTGGGCCTGCTGGTGGGCCGGACTCGTCGTCGTGCCGGTCAACGCCAAGCTCCACACCCGCGAGGTCGAATGGATCATCGCCGACAGCGGCGCACGCTGGGGCTTCGTCACGCACGACGTGGCGCCGGCGCCGCTCGCCGGTCTGGCGCAACAGATCGAGATCGAATCGGCGCTCGCCGACGAGCTGCTCGCGCCGGCCGACGATGCCTTCGCGATCCCCGTCTCCGAGCGCGATGCGCATGCCCTTGCCTGGCTCTTCTATACGAGCGGCACGACCGGCCGGCCGAAGGGCGTGATGCTCACCCAGCGCAACCTGATGACGATGGGGCTCGCCTATTTCGTCGACGTCGATCCGGTCGCGGCCGACGATGCGATCGTCTATGCCGCGCCGATGTCGCACGGCGCCGGCCTGTATGCGATACCGCACCTGATGGCCGGCGCGCGCCATGTGGTGCCCGCATCGGGCGGCGTCGATCCGGCCGAGATGTTCGATCTCGGCTGGGAGCTTGCGCCGCTGTCGACATTTGCCGCGCCGACGATCGTCAAGCGCCTCGTCGATCACGCCGAGCATCACCGGCTCGACGAGGTGCAATGCGCCCGCGCGTTCAAGACCATCGTCTACGGCGGCGCGCCGATGTACGTCGCCGATATGGAGCGCGCGCTGCGCGTGATGGGGCCGCGCTTCGTGCAGATCTACGGCCAGGGCGAGACGCCGATGGTCGGCACCGCGCTGTCGCGCGCGCATCTCGCCGATGCCGGCCATCCGCGCTACCTCGAACGCATCGCGTCGGTCGGCATCGCGCAGACGCCGGTGCGCCTGCGCATCGCCGATGCCGATGGGCGCGATCTGCCGGTCGGCGCGATCGGCGAGGTGCTCGTCCAGGGCGACAGCGTGATGGCGGGCTACTGGCACAACCCGCAGGCCACCGCCGCTGCGCTGCGCGGCGGCTGGCTTGCCACCGGCGACGTCGGCTGCCTGGATGCGGACGGCTTCCTGACGCTCAAGGACCGAAGCAAGGATCTGATCATCAGCGGCGGCTCCAACATCTACCCGCGCGAGGTCGAGGAGGTGCTTCTCACCGCGCACGGCGTCGCCGAGGCGGCGGTCGTCGGCGCGCCCGACGCCGAGTGGGGCGAGACGGTCGTCGCCTTCGTCGTCGCCCATCCCGGGGCCGCCGTCTCGGTCACCGCGCTCGACACCCATTGCCTCGCACGCATGGCGCGCTTCAAGCGGCCCAAGCACTATGTCTTCGTCGATTCGCTGCCGAAGAACAACTACGGCAAGGTGCTGAAGACGGCGCTGCGCGAGCGGCTGGCGTCGTGCGAAACGGACACGCTCGGGGTCCACGGCCGATGAAGCCTGTAAGCTCGCTACTGGCATCAAACCAAGTCAGAGGTCGATCATGAATGGCACACGAACAGCGATTGCTTCCTGCCTGCCGCGATCCGCGGCGGCGATCGTGCTGGCTCTCGGTCTGAGCAGCTGCGGCGGCTCGGACGCTCTGATCGGCGGGACCCTTTCGGGCCTCGGCGACGGGCTGTCCGTGGTACTCCAGAACAACAACACCGACAACCTGTCGCTGACGATGAACGGCAACTTCACGTTCCCGACGGGCATTGCCAACGGCACCACCTATTCGGTCACGGTGCTCACGCAACCGACCGGCCAGACCTGCAATGTCTCGAACGGCGCCGGCACGGTCGACACCGACAAGGGCGACCCCTCCGGCATCCAGGTCACGTGCAGCGCGACGTCCTCGCTCGGCGGCACGCTGACCGGCATGCTCGCCGGCCGCAGCATCACGCTCGCCAACGGCGTGCAACTGGTGACCGTGGCGCAGAACGGCCCGTTCGCCTTTGCCGGCGTGCTGCCTGCCGGTTCGACCTATGCCGTCACGATCGTGACCCAGCCCGCCGGGCAGATTTGCAGCGTGATCAACGGCACCGGCACCGTGGTCGCCAACGTGATGTCGACCGTCGCCGTCACCTGCCTCTGACGCTCTTGCCTGCTTGCGCAGCGGCGCACGCATCGCGCGCTCGTGCGCGGCACCGGTCGTTCGCCGCCCGCCTCGAACCGCATGCCGGATGCGAAGCCGGACCGTCGCCGATTCGCGCGGTCACGCGCCGAACCACTCCTCGAGCCTGCCCTCCCAGACGTCGCCAAGCAGCCGGTATCCGGTGCGGGTCGGATGGATCTCGTTTTGCCAGTGCTCGGTCGGGCCGGCATCGGTGGTCTTGGCGGGCGTCAGCGTCCCCTGCGTGTCGACGACTTTCAGCGTCGGTTCGGTGCTCGCGATATCGAGGATCAGGCTGCGCACCCGGCCCAGCAGTTCGGCGCCCAGCGCGGCCCAGTCGTCCTGCGGAATCCCGAATGTCTTGACCGCACCGTAAAGCCACGGGCCGAAGCCCGGCCCGGCAGCGGCGTTGTGCGGCGTCACGAAATCGTAGGTGTGGACGACGATCGGCAGGCCGCGATTGACCTCCGCCTTGTCGCGGTTGAAGAGCAGGATCGCGAAGACCCGCCGCGCATGGTCGGCGAATGTCGCCCAGCCCGGCACGCTCAGATAGCGCGCGGCGCTGCTGCCGGCGCCCCATTCGGCCGGCGTCGCGAGCAGCCGCTGGTGCGCGGGATGGGACGGCCCCGCCTGCGCCGCCGAGATCACGTCGTTGCCCAGTCCCGACAGCAGCAATGCGCTCCAGCGCCGCGCCAGCGTGCCGCTGAGCAACTGCAGGAACACCGCGTTCGTCGTGCTGTCGGTCATGTGCTGCAGTTCGGCGCCCGGCCGTGCGCAGTTGACCGCCACCGCCTTCCTCGCGAGCGACATCCGGTCGAACAGGTTGCTTGTCAGGAACGGCGGGATCGCGCCGATCGAGAACCAGGAGTCGCCCTGCGCAAGGAACTGCAGCGGGAACTGCTCGATCGGAAAGCCGCCCGCCTCGCCGTGGCCGGCAAGCTGGTCGGGCGAGATCAGCGTGATATTGGGCATGATGCCTCCTGGCCATCGGGTGGACCTGACCGCTGCCGGCACTTTGCACGCGCATCGAAACGCATGAACCCCGGCGCGGACCGATCCGGACGCGCGCCGCTCGAGCGCAAGCCGGGCCCCAGTGTGGCACTCCCGAAGCCGCGCAGCAATGTTCAGCCGGTTCGGCCGAACGCATGCCGCTTGCCGCGCTTTCGGGTGCCGGCAGGCGCCGCGGTCAGCGATCGCCGGGCTGCGCCGCCGGCCGTTGTGCCAACCAGCGCAGCGCGCCCTCGCCCGCTGCGCGGCCGGTCGCGAAGCAGGCCGTCAGCAGGTAGCCGCCGGTCGGCGCCTCCCAGTCGAGCATCTCGCCGGCGCAGAACATGCCGGGGATGGCGCGCACCATCAGGCCCTCGTCCAGCGCCTCGAACGGCACGCCGCCCGCGCTGCTGATCGCCTCGTCCAGCGGACGCGCCCGCACGAGCGTGAGCGGCAACGCCTTCAGCGCCTGCGCGAGGCGGGCCGCATCCTGCATCAACTCGCGCGGCAGCAGTTCGTGCAGCAGCGCCGCCTTCACGCCGCCGATGCCGAGCCGGCTCTTCAGATGCGTCGCGAGCGAGCGCGGACCGCGCGGATGCATCAGCTCGCGCAGCACGTTCGCCCCGTCGCGCCCCGGCAGCAGATCGAGATGGATCGTCGCCTCGCCGTGCGCCGCGATCGCATCGCGAATCGGCGCGGATGCGGCGTAGACGAGGCTGCCTTCGATGCCGGTCCCGGTGACGACGAATTCGCCCTGGCGCGCAAAACCCGAGGCGTCGAAGCGCAATGCGACGGGCTTCAACGGATGGCCAGCAAAGCGGCCGCACAGGTGCGCGCTCCAGCCACCCTGCGGCGGCCCGGCGAGCGTACGGCCGACGTCGAAGCCGCAGTTGCTCGGCAAGAGCGGCGCAACCGGCACGCCGCGCGCCTGCAGCAGCGCAACCCAGGCGCCGTCCGAGCCGAGCCGCGACCAGCTGCCGCCGCCGAGCGCGAGCACCGTTGCCTGCGGCGCCAGCGTGCGCTCGCCGTCCGGCGTTGCAAAGCGCAGCGCGCCGGCATCGTTCCAGCCGAGCCAGCGCTGCCGCATATGAAAGCGCACCCCCTGCGATCGCAGCCGCTGCAGCCAGGCGCGCAGCAGCGGCGCCGCCTTCAGGTCTGTCGGGAAGACGCGCCCCGAGGTACCGACGAAGGTCGCAATTCCGAGATCGGCGGCAAAGGCGCGCAGCGCATCGGGCGGGAAGGCACGCAGCAGCGGCTCGAGCGCCGCGCGGCGCGCGCCGTAGCGGTCGAGAAACGCCTCGATGGGCTCGCCGTGCGTCAGGTTCAGCCCGCCCTTGCCGGCGAGCAGAAATTTGCGGCCCGCCGTCGGCATCGCGTCGCAGACATCGACCTGCACGCCCGCCTGGGCCAGCGTCTGCGCCGCCATCAGACCGGCGGGGCCGGCGCCGATGACGCACGCGCCGCGCGGCACGCGATGCGCGGGCGCGGACTCGAAGGTCATCGCCTCGAAGGTCATCGATGCGGCAACTGGCAGGGCGTGGGCATGGCGTCGATTGTGGCCGCAGCGCGGCGCCCGCAGCGGCGCGGTCAGCCCGCCGCGACCCCTTTCACCGCCCAGGCCAGCGCGGCATACGAGCGCGGCCCGTCGGGCTCGCCATCGCAGTACGCCGCCCGTACCGCCGCTTCGAGACGCATGCGCTCATCGGGCGGCAAGGTGCGCACATACGCCGCGCCGGGGCCGTCGTTGCCGAGATAGGGTGCCCAGTAGTCGGCGAAGGATGCATATTCCATGCGGATCGCGAGCAGGCTCTCCTCGACTTGGCGCAGCCCCGCTGCCCGCCATGCCGCAGCCAGTTCGCCGGGTCGCGTCAGCGGGCGGGTGTAGTTCCTCGCCCGCTGCTGCGCCGCCCTCGGGTCGAGTGCGGCGGCCGTATCGAAGAAGAGGCGGTTCGCAACGAAGCCGCCGCGCGCATCCCAGACGGCGGCGCCGACGACGGCGCCGGGCTTTGCCACGCGGCACATCTGCGCGATCGCGTCGCCGGCGCTCGGCACGAAGTGAAGCACCAGAAGCGACAACACGCGGTCGAAGCTGCGATCGGGGAACGCGAGCGCGCAAGCATCGCCCACCTCGAAGACAAGGCGGGGATCGGGGTGATGCGAGCGCGCGTGCTCCACATAGACCGGCGCCAGATCGACACCGCGGACTTCGGCCGGATTCGAAAGCTCGATCACGGCCGCCGCGAGATGGCCGGTACCGCATCCGACGTCGAGTACGCGCTCGGCGTCGTGCGTGCCGACGAATTCGAGGAACGGCCGCGCCAGACGCCTGCTCCAGCGGCCCATGTTGAGCTCGTAGCCGTCGCCGTCCGCCGCATCGAAGGTCGACGAGGCGGGACGCGGAAGCGGCGGCCTAGACTTCGATGACATCCGCGAAGCCCTCGTCCGGGCCGGGAGGCTCCAGCGCGGCGAATACGTTTCTCGATCCGCTCTCCTCGGCGATCTGGTCGGTCGGGCGCGCCGCGCTTCGGGCGAGGCAGATCCCGAGCGGCGTCTGGAACCAGCCGGCCACGACCGGCATGTTGCGCGCCGCTGCGGCTACGAGGATCGGTGCGCGCTCGATGCGCCGGACGAGAATCGCGTCGAAGACGATGGCCGCCGGGGGCTTCGCCCGCTTTCGCACGTGCCCAGGCGCTCTTGCCGCACCCTTTGGGTGCCGATGAGCACGTACACGGTCGCCCCCCGACTCGATCACGCCCACGCGCCGCAAGCGCAGCTACTCTGCCTTGCGCAGGGCAGCGCGCAGCGCGGCGCCGATCTCCGGTCGGGCGGCGAACGGGTCGCTCGGATTGCGCGGCTGCACGATATCTTCGAGCCGCGTCACGACGCTCGCGACCGCCTTCGGGTGGCTGTAGATGTAGAAGCGCCGCGCGGCGATGGCGTCGAAGACGTTTTGCGCGACCTCGGACGCGGTCACTTTGCCCGAGCCGACGGCCTTGTCGATCATCGCCTTCTGCACGAGCTGGCTGCGCGTCGGCGCGGCGTCGGCGCCGAGCTCGGCGGGCCGGTTGCGTTCGCTCGCCTGGATGCCGGTCGGCACGTAGAAAGGGCAAAGGACCGAGGCGCCGATCTGCCCGGTGACGAGCGCGAGATCCTGGAACAGCGTTTCGGTCAGGCTCACGACCGCATGCTTGCTGACGTTGTAGACGCCCATGTTGGGCATGTTGACGAGGCCGGCCATCGACGCCGTATTGACGATGTGGCCCTCGTAGCCCGGGTCGGCGCCGGCCGCGGCGAGCATCATCGGCGTGAAGACGCGCACGCCGTG
>CALMIL010000013.1 GCA_937864005.1 uncultured Burkholderiales bacterium | reverse complement strand
CCGGGGATGATCTTTCACCCGCCGATGCTCTACATGGGCTATGTCGGCTTCTCGGTCGCCTTCGCCTTCGCCGTCGCTGCGCTGATCGGCGGCAACCTGGACGGCGCCTGGGCGCGCTGGACGCGGCCCTGGACGACGGCGGCGTGGATCTTCCTGACGATCGGCATCGCGCTGGGCAGCTGGTGGGCGTACTACGAGCTCGGCTGGGGCGGCTGGTGGTTCTGGGATCCGGTCGAGAACGCGTCGTTCATGCCCTGGCTCGTCGGCACCGCGCTGATCCACTCGCTTGCGGTCACGGAGAAGCGCGGCGCCTTCAAGTCGTGGACCGTGCTACTCGCGATCCTGACCTTCTCGCTGTCGCTGCTCGGCACCTTTCTCGTGCGTTCCGGCGTGCTGTCGTCGGTGCACGCCTTCGCGACCGATCCGCGCCGCGGCCTCTTCATCCTTGCCTTCCTCGCGGTCGTCGTCGGCGTCTCGCTCGCGCTCTACGCCTGGCGCGCGCCGACGGTCGGCCTCGGCTCGCGCTTCTCGCTCGTCTCGCGCGAGACGCTGCTGCTCGTCAACAACGTGCTGCTCGTCGTCGCCTGCGGCGCGGTATTCCTCGGCACCCTGTATCCGCTTGCGCTCGACGCCCTCGGCCTGGGCAAGATTTCGGTCGGGCCGCCCTACTTCGATACCGTCTTCGTGCCGCTGATGGCGCCGCTCGTCGTGCTGATGGGCATCGGCCCGCTGGCGCGCTGGAAGCAGGCGCAGGTGCCCGATCTCGCGCACCGGCTGCGCTGGGCCGCGCTCGCCACCGTGATCGCGACGGTCGCCACCGGCTGGCTGGCCGGGCACTTCTCGGCGCTCGCCAGCGTCGGGCTGGCGCTCGCATTCTGGATCGTCGCCTCGACCGCGACCGACCTCTGGGAGCGCGTGCGCCCCGCGGGCGGCATGCGCACCTCGGTCTGGCGGCGGCTGCGGCTGATCCCGCGGGCGACAGTCGGCATGATGGTCGCGCACCTGGGCGTGGCGGCATTTGCCTTCGGCGTCACGATGGTCAAGACCTACGAAGTCGAGCGCGACGTGAAGATGGCCGTCGGCGATACGACCGAGATCGAGGGCTTTACGTTCACCTTCCGGGGCGTGCGCGATGTCGCCGGGCCGAACTACGACGCCGCGCAGGGCCTCGTCGTCGTCACCCGCGGCGAGCGCGAGATCGCGCGGATGCGGCCCGAGAAGCGCGTCTACCGGGTACAGACGAACCCGATGACGGAAGCGGCGATCCGCACCGGGCTCGTGCGCGACCTCTACGTCTCGCTCGGCCAGCCGGTCGACGGCGACGCCTGGGTCGTGCGCGTCTACTACAAGCCCTTCGTGACGTGGATCTGGGGCGGCTGCCTCATCATGGCGCTCGGCGGCGCGCTCGCCGCGAGCGACCGGCGCTACCGGCTGGCGCGGCGCGAGCAGCAGGCGACGGCGCATACGGCGGGCGCGGCGGCTGCATGAGCAAGCGCTGGAAATATCTGGCGCCGCTGGCGCTGTTCGTGGTCCTGCTGGGCTTCCTCGCCGTCGGCCTGAACCTGAACCCGCGCGAGGTCCCTTCGCCGCTGATCGGCAAGCCGGCGCCGGCGTTCGACCTGCCGCGCCTGGACGATCCGGCACAGCGCATCACGCGGCAGGATCTGGCCGGCAAGGTCTGGATCCTCAACGTCTGGGCGTCGTGGTGCGTGGCCTGCCGAGAGGAGCATCCGGTGCTCGTCGAGTTCGCGCGCCGGCGCATGGTGCCGATCTACGGTCTGAACTACAAGGACGAACGCGGCAATGCGATCGAGTGGCTGGCGCGGCTCGGGAACCCCTACGACGCCTCGCTTTCGGATACCGACGGCCGGGTCGGCATCAACTTCGGCGTCTACGGCGTGCCCGAAACCTTCGTCATCGACCAGCACGGCGTCATTCGGTTCAAGCAGATCGGCCCGGTCACGCGCGAGGTGCTGCGCGATCGGATCGAACCGTTGATCCGTGAACTCGGTGCATAGGCTGCTGCTGGCCGCGGTGCTGGCCCTGCTCGCCTTCGCGTCGGGGGCGAAGGATGCCGCACCCGCCGCCGCCGACCCTGCGCTCGAGGCGCGCATGGTCGAGATCACGAGCGAACTGCGCTGCCTCGTCTGCCAGAACCAGACGATCGCCGATTCGCACGCCGATCTCGCCGTCGACCTGCGCGAAGAGGTGCGCGAACTGCTGCACACCGGGCAGAGCAAGCAGCAGATCCTCGACTACATGACCGATCGCTATGGCGACTTCGTGCTCTACCGCCCCCCCGTCAAGACGACGACCTGGCTGCTCTGGTTCGGCCCCCTGCTGCTGCTGGTCGGCGGTCTGGCCGGCCTCGCGCTCGTGCTGCGTCATCGCAGCCGGCTGAGCGCGGATCAGTTCGATCCCGACGATGAGCCGGACGACGCCGAAAGACCCGCGTCCGCCCCCTGATCGCCCGCGCAACGTGGCGCGCCCGGCCCACGCTTCGAACCGAAACGAATGACCGACGAACTCTCCGCGCTGCGGCGCAAGCTGCAACAGATCGAGGCCCGGCACACTGCGGACGACCTCGCCGACGACGCCTATGCCGCCGAGAAGTCGCGTCTGGAGCGCGCACTCGTCGATCGCGTGCTCACCCAGCCGGGCGCAGACGGCGCGCCGGCGCGGCCGTCGAAGCGATTCGTCGCGTCGCTCGCGGCGGCCGTGCTTGCCGTCGCCGGCGTCGGCTACTGGTGGACGGGCTCGCCGGGTCTGGCGGGCGCCGGCGCGGCGGCGACGGCCTCGGCATCGGACAGCGCGGCGCAGTCCGAGAACGAACGCAAGTTCGCGCAGGCGGTCGAGGAACTCGCCGCGAAGATGAAGGAGCATCCCGAGCAGGCCGAGGGCTGGGCCCTGCTCGCGCGCTCCTACGTCCGTCTCGGGCAGGTCGAACCGGCGCTGGCAGCGTTCCAGAAGGCGGTCGCGCTGCGCGACGACGATCCGGCGCTGCTTGTCGACTACGCCGACGTGCTCGCGGTCGCGAACGGCCGCAAACTCGAAGGCGAGCCGACCCGCCTCATCGAACGTGCACTGAAACTCGATCCCGACCATCTGAAGGCGCTCTCGCTCGCCGGTGCGGCAGCCTTCGACCGCAAGGACTTTGCCGGCGCAGCGCAGTACTGGGAGCGCGTCGTCAAGCTCTCGCCGCCCACGGCGCCTTACCTGCCCGAGCTGCAGTCCGGCATCGACGAGGCACGCAGGCAGGGCGGGCTGGCGCCGCGTGCGACCGCCTCGGCCGACGCGCCGCGACCCGCGGCACCGACACCGCCTGCCGCCGCGGCGGCGATCCGCGGCACGGTGAGCCTTTCGCCTTCCGTGGCCGGCAAGGCTGCCGCCGACGATACCGTCTTCATCTACGCACGTGCCGCCGACGGCCCGCGCATGCCGCTGGCGATCGTGCGCCTGCAGGTCAGGGATCTGCCGGCCGCATTCACGCTCGACGACAGCAGCGCGATGTCGCCCGCCGCCCGGCTCTCGACGGCGCCCAGGGTGATCGTCAGCGCGCGCGTCAGCAAGAGCGGCCAGGCGACGCCGAGCCGCGGCGATCTGGTCGGCGAGACGCCCGCGATGGCAAATCACGCCGACGGCGTCGCGCTCGAGATCGACGAGGTCGTGAAGAACTGATTCGCGGCGTGGCGCCTGGCGCCAATCCGTCGGGCGGTGCAGCACCCGTGCTTCGCGTGGACGCGACTCCGGCGAGTCCCGGCAGCGGCGAGCGGGCCTGCGTCCACACGAATCGAGGCAGCGTGCGCGAAGGGGACCGAATCCGGGCCGCATCGCCATGCGTAGTTTCCTCATTGGCCTGCCCCGCGCGGCGGAGTATGTTCGGGGCGGAAACTGCCCGTCGATTCAAACTTTGAGGAACAGACTCATGTCGCTTCGAATCCTGGCCGCCGCGGCCCTGCTCGTGATCTCCCAGGTGGCCACCGCCGCCGACCCGATCGTCATCAAGTTCAGCCACGTCGTCGCCACCGACACCCCCAAGGGCAAGGCGAGCGAGTTCTTTGCCAAGCGGGCGGCCGAACTCACCGGCGGCAAGGTCAAGGTCGAGGTCTATCCGAACAGCACGCTCTACAAGGACAAGGAGGAGATGGAGGCGCTGCAGATCGGCGCGGTCCAGATGCTCGCGCCTTCGCTCGCCAAGTTCGGCCCGCTCGGCGTTCGCGAGTTCGAACTGTTCGACCTGCCCTTCATCTTCGACAACTATGTCGAGCTGCACAAGGTGACGACCGGTCCGGTCGGCAAGATGCTCTTCACCAAGCTCGAGACCAAGGGCATCAAGGGCCTGGCCTACTGGGACAACGGCTTCAAGGTGATGTCGGCGAATCGGCCGCTGAAGATGCCCGAGGACTACAAGGGCCTGAAGATGCGGATCCAGTCGTCCAAGGTGCTCGAGGCCCAGATGCGCGCCGTCGGCGCGATTCCGCAGGTGATGGCCTTCTCCGAGGTCTATCAGGCGCTGCAGACCGGCGTCGTCGACGGCACCGAGAACCCGCCTTCGAATCTCTACACGCAGAAGATGTACGAGGTGCAGAAGAACATCTCGATCACCGATCACGGCTACCTCGGCTACGCCGTCATCACGAACAAGAAGTTCTGGGATGGGCTGCCGGCCGATGTGCGCGGGCAGCTCGAGAAGGCGATGGAGGAGGCGACCACCTACGCCAACAAGATCGCGAAGGAAGAGAACGACGACTCGATGGCCAAGGTGAAGGCCTCGGGCAAGAGCGATGTCTACACCCCGACCGCGCAGGAACGCCTGGCGCTGAAGAAAGCGATGATCAAGGTGCACAAGGAGATGGAGTCGCGCATCGGCGCCGACACCCTGCGCGAGGTCTACAAGGAAACCGGGTTCGATCCGAGCAAGCTCTGATCCGCGCCTGAACCGGCGCCGGGGTGGCGACGACCCCGGCGCCGAACCGACAAGAACAACGAGGAGATTCGCCGATGGTGATGCGAATGCTCGATCACCTCGAGGAATGGCTCATCACCTTCCTCATGGGCGCGGCGACGCTGATCATCTTCGTCGCCGTGGTGCACCGCTACATGGCGGGCTGGCCGATCCCTGGGGTGCAGGACTGGCTGCTGTCGCTGAGCTTCGGCTGGGCGCAGGAGCTGTGCATCATCATGTTCGTCTGGATGGCCAAGTTCGGCGCCGCCTACGGCGTGCGCACCGGCATCCACGTCGGCGTCGACGTGCTCATCAACCGGCTCGAGCCGAAGAACCGCGCCCGGTGGGTCGTCTTCGGGCTGCTCGCGGGCGCACTCTTCACCGGCATCGTCGCCGTGCTGGGCGCGACCTTCGTCTGGGACAACGGCGCGCACTACGCAGTCTTCAAGTTTCTCGGCCTCGGCGTCGAGGGCATGTTCGAGGGCCCGACGACACCCGACCTCGAGTGGCCGACCTGGATCGTCTACTGCGCCGTGCCGTTCGGGTCGGGACTGATGTGCTTTCGCTTCCTGCAGGTCTGCGTGGCTTTCATCCGCACCGGCGAGCTGCCGCATCACGACCACGGGCATGTCGAAGGCGTCGAGGAAGAGACCTTCGTCGACCCGGGCGCGGAGGACAAGATCTACCGCATGGACGACGAACTGCACCCGCACGACATCGCGGGCCGCGACGACGGGCGAGGCAACACGAAATGAACACCCTGATCATCTTCGTGTTGCTGCTGGTGCTGATGCTCAGCGGGATGCCGATCTCGATCTCGCTCGGGCTGACGGTGCTCACCTTCCTGTTCTTCATGACGCACGTGCCGGTCGAATCGGTCGCGCTCAAGCTCTTCACCGGCATCGAGAAGTTCGAGATCATGGCGATCCCGTTCTTCATCCTGGCCGGCAACTTCCTGACGCACGGCGGCGTGGCGCGACGAATGATCAACTTCGCCAGTTCGATGGTCGGGCACATGTACGGCGGCCTCGGGCTGGCCGGCGTGCTGGCGTGTGCCCTGTTCGCTGCGGTGTCGGGCTCGTCGCCGGCGACGGTGGTCGCGATCGGCTCGATCCTGATGCCGGCGATGGTCAAGGCCGGGTTCCCGAAGCGCTTCGGCGCCGGCGTCATCACGACCTCGGGCGGGCTCGGCATCCTGATCCCGCCGTCGATCGTGATGGTGATGTATTCGGTGTCGACCAACACCTCGGTCGGCGCGCTCTTCATCGCCGGTGTCATTCCCGGCATCGTGCTCGCGACGATGCTCGGCGCGACGACCTGGTACCGCGCCCGCAGCAACAACTACCCCCGCCAGCCGAAGGCGAGCTGGGCGCAACGGCTGAAGGCGTTTCGCGAGTCGATCTGGGGTCTGCTGCTGATCGTGATCGTGATGGGCGGCATCTACAGCGGCATCTTCACGCCGACCGAAGCCGCCGCGATGAGCGCCGTCTGGGCCTTCATCGCCGCGGTCTTCATCTACAAGGACCTTAAGCTCGCGGACGTGCCGCGCGTGCTGCTGGCGTCGGCCAACATGAGCGCGATGCTGCTCTACATCATCACGAACGCGGTGCTGTTCTCGTTCCTGATGACGCACGAGAACATCCCGCAGGCAATGGCCGACGCGATGATCGGCACCGGCGTCGGCGTGATCGGCTTCCTGCTGATCGCCAACGTGCTGATGCTCGCCGCCGGCAACTTCATGGAGCCGTCGTCGATCGTGCTGATCCTGGCGCCGATCCTGTTCCCGATCGCCGTCAAGCTCGGCATCGACCCGATCCACTTCGGCGTCCTGATGGTCGTGAACATGGAAGTCGGCATGTGCCATCCGCCGGTCGGCTTGAACCTCTACGTCGCCTCCGGCATCACGAAGATGGGCATCACCGAACTGACCATCGCCGTCTGGCCCTGGCTGCTGACGATGCTCGTCTTCCTCGTCATCGTCACCTACTGGCCGCCGCTTTCGATCTGGCTGCCCAAGGCGCTCGGGATGATGTGACGCCGCCGCCGCACGCGGCGGCGTCAGCGCCTGGACGCGGCGACCCCGATCTCGCGCGCGCGCGGATAGACGACGTTCTCCTCGAGCGAGATGTGATCGCGATAGAGGTCGGCGTAGACCTGCACCGCGACGCGCAGCGCCTCGAGGTCGGTGCCGATGCCCTCGGCAAAGGCGTCGAGCATGGGATCGATCTCGTACCAGTCGACGTCGAGCCAGCCATGATCCTGCTGCAGGCGCTGCACGTGGCCGACGAGTTCGGCGTCGCCGCTGTCAAGCAGCGCCGGAAAGACCTCGCTTTCCTCGCTGGCATGGTGCTGCCGCGCGTGTTCGTTGAAGAAGGCGCGCAGCGCGCGCGCATCGTTGCGCGCCGCCACATCGGCGCCTTCGCGCTGGGCCCTTTCGACGAGCTGCTGCAGTTCGGCGAGCGACCCCAGGATGCGCTGGTGCATCTGATCCAGCACGTCGAGCAGCGGAGGCGCTGGTTCGCGCTGCGGACGTTGTGAACGTGCGGTCCTGGTACTCATGCTGTGCTCCGGAAAATGCTGACGCCGATTCTTCACGCCAAGTCGTGACCGAGTTTAAGCCTCGTCAAATCGGAGCCAGTCCCTGCCGCGAATGCGTTGTTCACCGACGACCGACGCGGACGTGCCTGACCCCGCCGCCACCGGCTTGAACGTGACGAGCTCGCGGCGGGTATCGGCTTCATACCCGTTCGCGATCGAACGTATCGAAACGGACGCTCGCTGAAAGCCCTCGGCTCGACACCAGCCGCCGTGGTGCGTGCGCCGGTCGGCACGGCAAACCCGGGCCCGCACAGCCGGCGACGCTTCGGCGAGGCGGCCGTCGCCTGGACGGCGCCGGCTGCCCTGCGGTACTCGCACCCATGGCCTCGTCGCCAACTCACTTCGCGAACTGCGTTCGCTGCGTTCGGACAGCGGCGACGAAGTCAGACCACGAAGCGCGCTGCGCGCGCCGGCCATGGGCACTGCGTTCCTCGGCGCCTCGCAGGCGCATCGCAGTCTGTGCGGGTCCGCCTTTGCGGCGGCGCTCGTGGTGTTTGTAGCGCGAACCACCCGCCCCCCGGCTTCGTGTCAGGCGCCACCCGACAGGGGCGATTTCTGGTGCCGCCGGATGAGCCGCGAACGAGGGGCCCCGCGTAGCGGGGATCGAAGCGAGCGAATGCGGCAGGGCGCCGATGGCAAGGCGCTGCGAACCGCTCGATCGAGCGTAGGCGCAGCATAAGCCTCTGGCGGGTGGCGCCTGGCACGATGCGCCGACCGACGCGTGCGGCAGCGGCACTACGCGCAAAGCCGCAAGGCATTGCCAGTCGTCACCGGATTCTTTGCGTTCGAACGCACATCGTTACCAGTCATGTCGCTTTCCATTCGCTTCAGCGTTCGGGGCTACCGGCCCTCCCGCCCCACAGCCAAGAGAAATGGAAGGACAGTTCGCGCTGGTGCCGGATCGACAGTAGGTGAACCCGGTGACCCGGCGTCGCGACCGTGTACTGAATCAGGTCATCCCCGTGCAGGTACTCGCACAGGCGATCGGCCGCGCCCGCCGGCAGTGCGGCGAGTTGCGCGAGTGCCTCGGCAGACTGTGGCGGCTGGTCCAGATGGTGCCGTCCGATGCGGGGAAAGCGCCGCAGATTGGGGATGACGGTGATGCGGAGTTCGCCCAGCAGCCTGTCGTAGGCAGACGCCGCGCCGGCCTCGGGCAAGAAGGATTCGATCGCCGCCAGCCGGTCCAGGAAGCCGGCCGTCACGCGAACGACGGGCTCAGCCACGCTTGCGCGCAGTTCCACTCGCCTTGCCCTTCGTGGCGGACGGCGGCACACCGAAGCGCCGCGCCTGCAGCGCGGCGATGCCTGCATCCGCATCCTCGGTCCGCCCGGCTGCAGTATCCGCGAGGCCGCGCCGCGCGTCGTCGATCAGCAGCAGGTGGATGCGCTCGCGCTCCTGGCGGTGGTAGTAGTCCAGGCGCTCGGCGTCGATGAGGGCGACATAGCTCACGCCGTTCTTGGTGATGATCTTGTCGGCACCGGCCTTGACCTGTTCAGCCAGGTCGGACACGGTGGCGCGCGCCTGGGTGAACGGCACCACATCGCTGGCAGAGACTCCCATGGGACGTCCATCCGAAGGCTGCAGAATTCTGCGCAGCCTACGCGCTGGCGCGCACGACAGGAGGGCAGGCGTGCCTGGCCGGGCCCAGGATGGGCAACGTCCGGCGCGGCGACCCGACGATGCCTTTGCCGAGCTTGCGGTCGGCCGCGTAGGGCAAGCCGAACGACTCTTGCCGATCCCGGCGCGGGCGAGTCGCGCGCCCGGGCATCGTCACGCAGCGGCGATCTTCCGATTGGTCCAGAACGCCAGCGAACAGAAAACCCCGGTCGAATCGACGATCCGGGGTTTCGCGCGGGAGTATGCGGGACGCCGAGAGACGCCCCGGGAATGCGTCACATGTGCTCGATCATCACCTGCCCGAATCCCGAGCACGAGACCTGCGTCGCGCCTTCCATCAGGCGCGCGAAGTCGTAGGTGACGCGCTTGGAGGCGATCGCCTTTTCCATCGAGCTGATGATGAGGTC
>CALMIL010000012.1 GCA_937864005.1 uncultured Burkholderiales bacterium | reverse complement strand
TGGGCGTGGCAGATGCGCGCGATGTCCTCGCTGCTCGCCTTGAACTCCATCGCGACGACCGCCTCGGCGATCAGCTCGCTCGCCAGCGGGCCGATGATGTGGACGCCGAGGATCTCGTCGGTCTTCGCGTCGGCCAGAAACTTGACGAAGCCGCTCGTGTCGCCGATCGCGCGCGCCCGGCCATTGGCGGCGAACGGGAACTGCCCGGCGCGGTAGGCGCGGCCCTCGGCCTTCAGTTGCTGTTCGGTCTGGCCGACCCAGGCGATCTCGGGCGCGGTGTAGATCACCCACGGGATGGTGTTGAAGTTGACGTGGCCGTGCTGGCCGGCGATGCGCTCCGCGACGGCGACGCCCTCTTCCTCGGCCTTGTGCGCGAGCATGGGCCCGCGCACGACGTCGCCGACCGCCCAGACGTTGGCGAGGTTGGTGCGGCACTCGTCGTCGACGACGATCGCGCCGCGCTCGTCGAGCTTCAAGCCGACGCCCTGCGCGTTCAGGCCCTCGGTATTGGGCACGCGGCCGATCGAGACGATGAGGCGGTCGACATCGAGCGTCTGCGCCGCGCCCTTCGCGTCGGTATAGCTCACCGCGACGCCCTGCTTGCCCGACTTGACGGCGTCGATCTTGACGCCGAGCTGGATTTTCAAGCCCTGCTTCGTGAAGAGCTTCCACGCCTCCTTCGCAATGCCCTCGTCGGCCGCACCGAGGAAGGTGGGCAGCGCCTCGAGCACCGTCACGTCGGCGCCGAGCCGGCGCCACACCGAGCCCATCTCGAGCCCGATGACACCGGAGCCGACGACACCCAGCCGCTTGGGCACGGCGCCGATGCGCAGCGCGCCGTCGTTCGAGACGATGCGCTCCTCGTCGAAGGCGACGCCTGGCAGCGCGCGCGCCGACGAGCCGGTCGCGACGATCACGTGCTTTGCCGTCAGCGTCTGCGTCTCGGCGCCGGCGACCGCGATCTCGTAGCCCTTGTCGCCGGCCGAGACGAACGAGCCGCGGCCGTGGAAGAAGGCGACCTTGTTCTTCTTGAAGAGGTAGAGGATGCCGTCGTTGTTCTGCTTCACAACCGCATCCTTGCGCGCGATCATGCGCGCGACATCGATGGCGAGGCCCTTGACGCCGATGCCGTGCTCCGCGAAGTGGTGCGCCGCATGGTCGTAGTTCTCGCTCGACTGCAGCAGCGCCTTGGACGGAATGCAGCCGACGTTGGTGCACGTGCCCCCCGGCGCCGGGCCGCCCGCAGCGTTCTTCCAGTCGTCGATGCAGGCGGTATTGAAGCCGAGTTGCGCGGCGCGGATCGCCGCGATATAGCCGCCGGGGCCGGCGCCGATGACGACGACGTCGAATGATTTGCTCATGGTGAATAGGGTGGGTTGGGGGCTGCGGCGGAGCCGGTCTGCGTGAAGACGGAGGTGCGCCGCACGAGGCTTCGAGGTTCGGGCGTCACTCGCTGGGCACGAAGATCCACAGCAGGATGTAGAGCAGCAGCCCGGTGCCGCCGAACAGGAACAGCACGACGAAGATCAGGCGCCAGATCCAGCTCTCGACGCCGGTCGCGCGTGCGATGCCGCCGCAGACGCCGCCGACCCAGCTGTCGGTGATGCTGCGGCGCAGGTTGTTGATCGACTCCATCGCCGGTGCCGGCTGCGGCCCGCCTTCGAGCAGGCGCGCCTTCGCGCGCTCGAACTCTTCCTGCGACAGCACGCCACGCGTGCGCAGGCCGTCGAGCTTGGCGAGTTCGTCGGCGATCGTCATATCGTGCCTCTTTCGAAGATCAGATGTCGAACAGCAGCCGCGCCGGATCCTCCAGCGCTTCCTTCATCGCGACCAGCCCGAGCACCGCCTCGCGGCCGTCGATGATGCGGTGGTCGTAGCTCATCGCGAGGTAGTTCATCGGCCGGACCACGATCTGCCCGTTCTCGACCACCGCGCGCTCCTTCGTCGCATGCACGCCGAGGATCGCCGACTGCGGCGGGTTGATGATCGGCGTCGACAGCATCGAGCCGAAGACGCCGCCGTTGCTGATCGAGAACGTGCCGCCCGTCAGGTCGTCGAGCGAGAGCTTGCCGTCTCTAGCCTTGGCGCCGAATTCGGCGATCTTCTTCTCGATATCGGCAAAGCTCATCTGGTCGGCGTTGCGCAGGATCGGCACGACGAGGCCGCGCGGCGAGCCGACCGCGATGCCGATGTCGAAATAGCCGTGGTAGACGATGTCGGTACCGTCGACGGACGCGTTGATCACCGGGTACTTCTTCAGCGCCGCGACGGCCGCCTTGACGAAGAAGCTCATGAAGCCGATCTTGACGCCGTGCTCTTTCTCGAACTTGTCCTGGAAGCGCTTGCGCATCTCCATCACCGGCGCCATGTTGACCTCGTTGAAGGTCGTCAGGATCGCGTTGCTGGCCTGCGACTGCAACAGCCGCTCGGCGACGCGCGCGCGCAGCCGGCTCATCGGCACCCGCTGCTCGGGGCGATCGCCCAGATCGGCGGCACCGGGCACGGCCACCGCCGGCAGCGGTGCGGCAGGCGCGCGCGCCGCGGCCGGCGCGGCGGGCGCACCCGCCGGCCTGGCGCCTGACGCGATCGCGCCCAGCACGTCGCCCTTCGTCACCCGGCCGTCCTTGCCGGTGCCGGCGACCGATGCGGGCGCCAGCTTGTTGTCGGCCATCAGCTTGGCCGCAGCGGGCATCGCGACGCCGCTCATGGCCCCGGCCGCGGCGGGCGCCGCAGCGGGCGCGGCCGGCGCGGCAGCCGGCGAGGCAGCGGCCGGCGCGGCGGCCGACGATGCAACGCCCTCGGTATCGATCGTCGCGATGACTTCGAGCGCGACGCACTGCTCGCCGTCGTTCTTCACGATCTTCGCGAGCACGCCGGCGGCCGGCGCCGGCACTTCCAGAACGACCTTGTCGGTCTCGATCTCGATCAAGATCTCGTCCATCTCGACCGCCTGTCCGGGCTGCTTCTTCCACGCCAGCAGCGTCGCCTCGGCGACGGATTCGGAAAGCTCGGGAACCTTGACTTCAACGATGGCCATATGAATCTCTCTGTGTTCTGCTGATCCCGCATGCTGAGCCGCGTCGCTGCGACCGGCCCGGCCTTGCGGAGGATTCGGCGCGCCGGCGGCGTCGCCGATCAAGCTACTTGGTCAATACGAATCCCTTGAGCTTGGCAAAGGCCTGCTCGAGCAGCGCCTTTTGCTGCACCTGGTGCAGGTGGGCATAGCCCACCGCCGGCGACGCCGATGCCGGGCGCCCCGCGTAGCCGAGGCGCTGGCCCTCGAACATGTTCTCGTGCAGATAGTGCTGGACATAGAACCACGCGCCCTGGTTCTGCGGCTCGTCCTGGCACCAGACGACGTCGGTCGCTCCTCCGTACTTCTTCAGCTCGGCGGCGAACGCCTTGTGCGGGAACGGGTAGAGCTGTTCGACGCGCAGGATCGCGGCGTCCTGCGCCTTGCGCTCGTCGCGCTGCCTGACGAGGTCGTAGTAGACCTTGCCCGAGCAGGCGATGACGCGCTTGACCTTGTCCGCGGCGATCTCGGCACTGCGCTCGCCGATCACGGTCTTGAACTCGCCGCGCGTGAACTCGGCGATCGGCGATCCGGCGTCCTTCGCGCGCAGCAGCGACTTGGGCGTCAGGATGACGAGCGGCTTTCTGAACATGCGCACCATCTGGCGGCGCAGCACGTGAAAGATCTGGCTGGCCGACGTCGGCTGCACGACCTGCATATTGTTGTCGGCGGCAAGCTGCATGAAGCGCTCGAGACGCGCCGAGCTGTGCTCCGGGCCCTGCCCCTCGTAGCCGTGCGGCAGCATCAGCGTCAGGCCGTTGACGCGCCCCCACTTGACCTCGCCCGCGGCGATGAACTGGTCGATCACCACCTGCGCGCCGTTCACGAAATCGCCGAACTGCGCCTCCCAGATGACGAGCGTATTCGGGTCGGCGCTCGCATAGCCGTACTCGAAGCCGAGCACCGCTTCCTCCGACAGGATCGAGTCGATGACGACGAACGGCGCCTGCCCCTCGGCGACGTGCTGCAGCGGCGTATAGGCGCCCTCGCCCCACTTCTCGCGGTTCTGGTCGTGCAGCACCGCGTGCCGGTGGGTGAAGGTGCCGCGCCCGCTGTCCTCGCCCGACAGGCGCACCGGGTAGCCGCTCGCGACGAGCGACGCGAACGCGAGGTGCTCGCCCATGCCCCAGTCGAGGTTCATCTCGCCGCGGCCCATCGCGGCGCGATCGGCGAGCACCTTCTCGACCAGCGGATGGACCTTGAGGTTCGCAGGCACGGCGGTGATGCGCTCGGCAAGACGCTTGATCTCGGCCAGCGGCAGCGCGGTATCGGCCGCATCTGTCCACTTGCGGCCGAGGAACGGCGACCAGTCGACCGCGTACTTGCTCTTGAAGTTGGTGAGCACCGGGTCGTAGGTATTCTTGCCCTGGTCCATCGCGGCGCGAAACGCCTTGACCATCGCGTCCGGCCCGCCGGCGGGGAGTACGCCCTGGGCGACGAGCTTGTCGCCGTAGAGCTTGCGCGTGCCGGGGTGCGCGCCGATGCGCTTGTACATCAGCGGCTGCGTCAGCGCCGGCGTGTCCTGCTCGTTGTGGCCGAGCTTGCGGAAGCACACGATGTCGACGACGACGTCCTTGTTGAACTCCTGGCGAAAGTCCAGCGCGAGCTGCGTCACGAAGACGACCGCCTCGGGGTCGTCGCCGTTGACGTGCATCACCGGCGCCTCGATCATCTTGACGACGTCGGTGCAGTACAGCGTCGAGCGTGTGTCGCGCGGGTCGCTCGTCGTGAAGCCGATCTGGTTGTTGATGACGACGTGCACCGTGCCGCCGGTCGAGTAGCCGCGCGTCTGCGCCAGCGCGAGCGTCTCCATCACGACGCCCTGCCCGGCGAAGGCGGCGTCGCCGTGCACCAGCACCGGCAGCACCGAGTCGCCCTCGGTGTCGCCGCGGCGGTCCAGGCGCGCCTTGACCGAGCCCTCGACGACCGGATTGACGATCTCGAGGTGCGACGGGTTGAATGCGAGCGAGAGATGCACCGGCCCGCCCGAGGTCGTGACGTCGCTCGAGAAGCCCTGGTGGTACTTGACGTCGCCCGACTCGAGATCCTCGGGCGCGGTGTGATCGAACTCGGAGAACAGCATCGCCGGGCTCTTGCCGAGGATATTGACGAGCACGTTGAGCCGCCCGCGGTGCGCCATGCCGATCACGACCTCCTGCACGCCCTTGCCCGCCGAGCGCTGCACGAGTTCGTCCATCGAGGCGATGAAGCTCTCGCCGCCCTCGAGCGAGAAGCGCTTCTGGCCGACGTATTTGGTGTGCAGATAGCGCTCCAGGCCTTCGGCGGCCGTCAGCCGCTCGAGGATGTGGGTCTTTTGCTCGGCCGTGAACGAGGGCTTGGAGCGGACCGATTCCAGCCGCTCGCGCCACCAGCGCTTCTCGACCGGCTCGGTGCAGTGCATGTATTCGGCGCCGATCGAGCCGCAGTAGGTCTCGCGCAGCGCCTGCAGGATCTCGCGCAGCGTCATGTGCTCGGCGGCCGAGAAATAGGTATTCGTCGCGCTGAACGTCATGTCCATGTCGGACTCGGTCAGGTCGTAGAACGCCGGCTCGAGCTCGGGGATCTTCGGCCGCTCGCGCAGCTTGAGCGGGTCGACGTCGGCCCAGCGCGCACCGAGGAAGCGGTACGCCGAGATCAGCGACTGCACGTGCACCTGCTTGCGCGCGATCGCGAGTTCCGAACTGCTGACCCGGTTGCCGAAGGCATTCGCCTTCGCGCGCTGCGCGAACGACTCGATGACCGGCGCGTGCGCCACGTCGCGCGCCGCGCTGCCGTCGCTGGCGGGTACGTTCTGCAGGGCGTCGAAGTAGCTGCGCCAGCTCTCGCTCACCGAACCGGGATCGTTCAGATACGCCTCGTACATCTCCTCCACGTACGGCGCGTTGCCGCCGAACAGATAGGAGTTGGACCGCATCTGCTGCATCATGTCGCTCACCTTTCGCACCGGTTTCCGGTGCCCCGATGGGTTGAAAAACCTTCCGC
>CALMIL010000011.1 GCA_937864005.1 uncultured Burkholderiales bacterium | reverse complement strand
CGCGCCGGCGAGCTGGCTGTCATCAACGCGATCCAGAGCGCGATCGCCGCCGAGCTCGACTTCCAGGCCATCGTCGACCTCGTCGGCGACAAGCTGCGCGAGGTCTTCTCGAGCCGCGACCTCTACATCGGGTTGATGGACGCCGACGGCGTGACGGCGCGCCTGCTCTACACCGTCGAACACGGCGTGCGTCTGGTCCAGCAGTCGTTCGTCCCGGACGCGGACCGCGTCTGGTACCGGCGCGCACGCGCCGGAGAATCGCTGATCGTGCGCGACGCGGCCGACTACGCTGCGCTGCAGATGACCGTGATGCCCGGCACCGACATGCCGAGATCGGGCGTCTACGTGCCGGTGATGACTGGCGGAAAGTTTTGCGGACTGGTCGGCGTCGAGAGCTTCGAGCGCGAGGATGCCTTCGACGCGCCCGCGGTGCGGCTGCTGCAGACGGTCGTCGCGAGCATGGGCGTCGCGCTCGACAACGCTCGCCTATTTTCCCAGTCGCAGTCGCTGCTGAAGCAGACCGAGGCGCGCAATGCCGAGCTCGCGGTGATCAATACCATCCAGCACGGCGTCGCCGGCCTGCTCGACTTCCAGCGCATCGCCAAGCTCGTCGGCGACAAGCTGCGCGAGGTGTTCCAGATCGGCAGCGTCAGCATGCTCTGGTGGGACGACGAAAGCCGCACCGTCCACACGCTCTACAACGTCGAGCACGGCAAGGCGATCCCGCACCGGCCGCCGCGCCGCGTCGAGCCGGACAGCGCGCTCGCGCAGGCGTTCGGCGAGCGCACGCCGCGCGTCTTCAATACGCGCGCCGAGCAGACCGCCTTCGGCCTCGCGCCGGCCCCGGGCACCGACTGGTGCCACTCGATCGTATCGGTGCCGATCCTCGCCAGCGACCGCGTCCTCGGCTTCATCGCGCTGCAGAACCACGAGCGCGAGTACGCCTTCGGCGACGCCGAGGTGCGCCTGCTGCAGACGATCGCGGCGAGCATGGGCATGGCGCTCGAGAACGCGCGCCTGATCGAGGAGACGCGCCAATCGCTCGAGCGCCAGACCGCGACCGCGGAGATCCTGAAGGTGATCGCCGCGTCGCCCTCCGACGTGCAGCCGGTGTTCGAGGCGATCGCCGACCGCGCCCGGGTGCTGTGCGGCGCGATCATCAGCGGCGTGTCGCGCTTCGACGGCGAATCGGTGCACCTGATGGCCTACCACGGCGTCACGCCGCAGGCCGAGGAGACGATGCGAAGCGCGTTTCCGATGCGGCCGGGCGACGGGTCGGTCAGCGCGCGCACGGTGCGCGATGGCGTGCCGGTGCAGATTGCCGACATCACGCAGGATGCGCAGTACGCGTTGCAAGGCGCCGCCGCGCAGGCAGGCTTTCGCAGCAACCTCGGCGTGCCGATGCTCAAGGATGGGCGGGTCGTCGGCGCGATCACGGTATGCCGCGCCGAGCCGGGCCCGTTCCCGGACCGGCAGGTGAAGCTGCTGCAGACTTTCGCCGACCAGGCGGTGATCGCGATCGAGAACGTGCGCCTCTTCAACGAGACGCGCGAGGCGCTCGAGAAGCAGACCGCGACCGCGGACATCCTGCGCGCGATCTCGAGTTCGCCCGGAAGCACGCTGCCGGTGTTCGAGGTCATCGCCGAGCGCGCGATCCACCTGTGCGGGGCCGACTTCGGATTCGTCTTCACCTGCGATGGCCAATGGGTCCGCCTGGGATGCGCGCGCGGCGTCACGCCGGAGGGTACCCGCGCCATCGCGGATCACTTCCCGGTGCGCGTGCGGGAGAGCAATTCGGTTACCGCGCGCGCGATCGCGGCGGGCGAAGTGATCAACATCGCCGACGCGCTGGCCGACCCGCACTACGAAATGGCCCCGGCGGCCCGCGTCGCGAACTACCGGGCCGCGCTCGGCGTGCCGATGAAGCGGCTCGGTCAGGCGCTCGGCGCGATCACCGTCTGCAAGGTGGAGGCGCGCGCGTTCGACGCGCACGAGGTCGATCTGCTGCAGACCTTCGCCGACCAGGCGGTCATCGCGATCGAGAACGTGCGACTGTTCAACGAGACGCGGGAGGCGCTCGAGCGGCAGACGGCGACAGCGGAGGTCCTGCAGGTCATCAGCCAGTCGCCGACCGACGTGCAGCCGGTATTCGACGCGATCCTCGACCGGGCGATGGCGCTGTACGACGCGCGCATGGGCGCGATCACTCGGTTCGACGGCGAATGGGTCCATCTGAAGGCCTACCACGGCACCACGCCGGCGGCCGACGAGGCGATGCAGGCAGCCTTCCCGATGCGGCCCGGAAGCGGCTCGATCAACGCGCGCGCGATCCTGGAGCGCACGCCGGTGCAGCACGCCGACGTCCTCGCCGATCCGGCCTATCCGCTGAAGGATCAGGCCCGCAAGGCGGGTTGGCGCAGCGTCCTCGCCGTGCCGATGCTGCGCGAGGGCCAGCCCGTCGGTTCGCTCGCCATCATTCGCGAAGAGCCCGGCGTGTTTCCCGACAAGCAGGTCAAGCTGCTGCAGACCTTCGCCGACCAGGCGGTGATCGCGATCGAGAACGTGCGGCTGTTCGACGAGACGCGGGAGGCGCTCGAGCGGCAGACGGCGACCGCCGAGGTGCTGCAGGTCATCAGCCACTCGGTCGCCGATACGAAGCCGGTCTTCGACAAGATCCTCGACAGCTGCCAGCGCCTGTTCGCCACCGAGCAGCTCGGCATCTTCGTCGTCCAGGGCGACGGCCAGGTGCACGCCAGCGCGTGGCGCGGCAGCGCGTTCGAGGCCGTCGCGCGCAGCTTCCCGAAGCCGCTCGAGCAGACGATGACGGCACGCGTGATCCGCGAGCGGCGGCTCATCCACATCGCCGACACGGCGACGATGGCGGACGTGCCGGCCGCGTTGCGCGCCGTGATCGAGCAGACCGGGCATTGCTCGGTCGCCCTCGCGCCGATGGTCTGGCAAGGCCAGGGCATCGGCGTGATCACCGCCGCGCGCCAGCCGCCGCGGCCGTTCGGCGACAAGGAGCTGTCGCTGCTTTCCACTTTCGCCGACCAGGCGGTGATCGCGATCCAGAACGCGCGGCTGTTCAACGAGACCCAGGAGGCGCTCGAGCAGCAGCGCGCGTCGGCCGAGGTGCTGGGCGCCATCGGCGCGTCGATCGAGGACGCGCAGCCGGTCTTCAGCAAGATTCTCGAGAGCTGCGAGACGCTCTTCGACGTCAAGCAGATGACGGTCGCGCTGGTCGACGACAACGAGGTCGTGACGCTGGGCGACTGCCGCGGACTCGACAGCGAGCGGGTGAAGGCGAGCTTTCCGCGCGCGCTCGACAACTGGGTGCTCGGGCCGGCATTTCGCAGGCGGCGGGCGGTCCACTACCCGAGCCTCGCGGATGCCTCGGAGGTGCCGGCCAGGATGCGCGACAAGATCGTCGCCGCGTTCGGCAACGTCGCGATGGCCTTCGCGCCGATGCTCTGGGAGGGCCGCGGCATCGGCGGCATCGGTCTGTCGCGCAGCGCAAGAAGGCCGTTCAACGATGCCGAGCTCGCGCTGCTGCAGACCTTCGCCGACCAGGCGGTGATCGCGATCCAGAATGCGCGGCTGTGGCGCGACACGCAGCAGGCGCTCGACCGCCAGACCGCGAGCGCCGAGGTGCTCGAGGTCATCAGCCGCTCGATGGCCGATGCGCGCCCGGTATTCGACAAGATCCTCGAGAGCTGCCTGCGCCTGTTCGCCAATGCCGAGGTCGGCATGACGCTGCTCGACGACGGCGGCACGATGCAGTTCGCCGCCCACCTCGGCGCGGCGCGCGAGATGATCGAGCGCATGTACCCGCGGCGCTGGACGAACGATTCGCCGATCGCCGCCGCGCTCGCCGGCACCGAGGTCGTGCACGTCCCCGACACCGCGCGCGTGCCGCAGTTGCCGGCGACGATGCGCGAAATGGCCGAGAAGATGGGCCACTACGCGATCATCATCGCGCCGATGCTGTGGGAGGGCCGCGACCTCGGCTCGATCTACGTCGTGCGCCAGCCTCCGGGGCCGTTTTCCGACAAGGAGATCGCGCTGCTCAAGAGCTTTGCGAGCCAGGCGGTGATCGCGGTGCAGAACGCGCGGCTGTTCAACGAGACGAAGGAGGCGCTGACACAGCAGACCGCAACGACCGAGGTGCTGCAGGTGGTGGGCAGTTCGATGGCGGACGCGAAGCCGGTATTCGACAAGATCCTCGACAGCGTCGGCAAGCTGTTCCGGGCGATCCACGCGTCAGTCAACCTGATGGGCGACGATGGCCTCGTCCATCTGACCGCGAACCGCCACTTCGTGCCCGAAGGCGACGCCGCCGCGCACGCGCGGGCGCAGACCGCCGAGAACGTGACGCGCGGAATCCACCCGATCCGCCTGAGCCCGCGCCCCGCGGCCGCCGTGCAGCGCATCCGTCAAGTCATCGCCTCGGCCGACGTGCTGGGCGAAGAAGGCGTGCCCTACGGCATGCGCGCGCCGGGGCTGGCTCTCGGCTACAGCTATGCGCAGATGGTGGCGCCGATGTTCGCGGCAGAGCGCTACATCGGCTCGATCAGCGTCACTCGCGACGTGCACGACCGCTTCGACGAGAGGGAACAGGCGCTGCTCAAGGTCTTCGCCGACCAGGCCGTGATCGCGATCCAGAACGAGCGGCTGTTCAGGGAGACGCAGGAATCGCTGGAGCAGCAGACCGCGTCGGCCGAGGTGCTGGAGGTGATCAGCAATTCGGTCGCCGACGCGCAGCCGGTGTTCGACAAGATCCTCGACAGTTGCCAGCGCCTCATCGAATGCAGCGACCTGTGCGTGCTGACGATCGATGAAGACGCGATGGTCCGTCTCGGCTCGGTGCGCGGCGAAGGCAGCAGCCTGACCGCGAAATTCCGGCCGACGCCGGTCGAGCAGACCGTGATCGCGCAGGCGATGCACGAGCGCCGCGTCATGAACTACCCCGACGCCCTGCACGGCGAAGGCGCGCCCGAGGTGATCCGCCGCATGGCGGCCAAGGTCGGCAATTTCTCGCTCATTGCCGCGCCGATGGTGTGGCACGGCCGCGGGGCCGGCGCGCTGTGCGTCGCCCGCGCCACGCTGAAGGCGTTCACGGCGAAGGAAATGGCATTGCTCGAGATGTTCGCCGATCAGGCGGTGATCGCGATCCAGAATGCGCGCCTGTTCAATGAGGCGCAGGTGGCGCGTGCCCAGGCCGAGTCGGCCAACGAAGCGAAGAGCGCCTTCCTCGCGACGATGAGCCACGAGATCCGCACGCCGATGAATGCGGTGATCGGCATGAGCGGGCTGCTGCTGGACACGCCGCTGAACGCCGAGCAGCGCGACTTCGCCGGCACCATTCGCGACAGCGGCGACGCGCTGCTCGCGATCATCAACGACATCCTCGACTTCTCGAAGATCGAGGCCGGGCGGATGGATATCGAGCGCCATCCGTTCGACCTGCGCGAGTGCGTCGAGTCGGCGCTCGACCTCGTCGCGGCGCGCGCCGCCGAGAAGGCCCTCGAAGTCGCCTACGACTTCGAGGGCGACGTGCCCGCCGCGGTCGAGGGCGACGTGACCCGGCTGCGCCAGGTGCTGTTGAACCTGCTGTCCAACGCGGTCAAGTTCACCGAAGCCGGCGAAGTCGTGCTCGGCGTTCGCAGCGAGGGCGAGACGCTGCACTTCGCGGTGCGCGACTCGGGCATCGGCCTCACCGAGGAAGGCAGGGCGCGGCTGTTCCAGAGTTTCAGTCAGGCCGACAGCTCGACGACGCGTAAATATGGCGGCACCGGGCTGGGCCTTGCGATCAGCAAGCGGCTCGTCGAGCTGATGGGCGGCACGATGTGGGTCGAGAGCGCCGGGCCGGGCCGGGGCAGCACGTTCGCCTTCACGATTGCCGCACCGCGCGCCGTGGCACCGCCCGGCGCGCGGCGCGAGTTGCTGGGCGAGCAGCCGGCCCTCGTCGGCAAGCGCCTGCTCGTCGTCGACGACAACGCGACGAACCGGCGCATCCTCGCGCTGCAGACGGCGAAGTGGGGCATGCAGGTGCGCGAAAGCGAATCGCCGCTGCAGGCGCTTGCCTGGCTGGATGGCGGCGAACGCTTCGACGCCGCCATCCTCGACATGCACATGCCCGAGATGGACGGCCTCGAGCTTGCGCGGCGCATCCGCGCCACGGGCCACACGCTGCCGCTGGTGCTGTTCTCGTCGCTCGGGCGCAAGGAGGCGATGGCCGGCGCCCTTTTCGCGGCGACGCTCGCCAAGCCGCTGCACCAGAGCCAGTTGTTCGACGCGCTGGCGACGCTGCTCGGCGAGGCACCGGCCGTGCGCCGGGCCGAACCGGCCCGGCCGACGATCGACGCCAGCCTCGCGCTGCGCCACCCGCTGCGCATCCTGCTCGCCGAGGACAACGTCGTGAACCAGAAGCTCGCGCTGCGGCTGCTGCAGCAGATGGGCTACCGCGCCGATCTCGCCGCCAACGGCATCGAGGCAATCGAATGCGTCGCGCGCCAGACCTACGACGTCGTGCTGATGGACGTGCAGATGCCCGAGATGGACGGGCTCGAGGCGAGCCGGCGCATCGTCGCGCGCTGGCCCCAGGCCGCGGCGCGCCCGCGCATCGTCGCGATGACGGCCAACGCGATGCAGGGCGACCGCGAGGAGTGCCTCTCCGCCGGCATGGACGACTACGTGACGAAGCCGATCCGCGTCGAGGCGCTCGTCGCGGCACTCGGCGAAGTCGAACCGCGACGCGGGCATTGACGCATGAAGCCTTCTGCAGCCACTGCGCGCGCGGCGCGGACCGGCGCCGACGCCGCGGCCGGCATCGCCGCGGATGCGCGCGATCTGGCCTGGGCCGGCAGCCACGAGCAGGCGATCGAACTGTGCACGTGCGGCCTGGCGGCGACGCGGCGCGACAGCGCGGCGCGCATCGCCTTGCTCGACGCGCGCGGCGATTCGTCGATCGCCATCGGGCGCTATGCCGAAGCGCAAGCCGACGCCGAGGCGATGCTCGCGCTCGCCGGTCGGCACGCCGACCTGCAGGCGCGCGCACTCGTCCTCCAGGTGCGCGCGCTGCTGCGCCAGGGCCGCTGGCCGGCAGCGCTCGGCCCGACCGAGCGCGCGCTCGCGCTGTCGAAGGCATCCGGCGACAAGCGCCTGCAGGGACTCGCGATGCTCGCCGCGGTCGACACCAGCCTGCGCGCCGAGCACAACGGCGCCGCGCTGCGCTTTGCGCGGCGGGCCGTCACCCTCTACGAGCGCCTGGGCGACACGGCCGGCCTCGGCCGCGCATGGTGGGCAGTGGCGAACGCCAATTCGAGCCTCGGCCGGGGCCGGGCGTCGGCCGAAGCCGCGCTGCGCGCCGCCGCGCTGGCGCGCGAAGCAGGCGATGAATATGGCCTCGGCAACGCGCTCAATGTGCTGACCTTCAGCGAGCCCGACATCGCAGAACGCCTGAAGCTGCTGCAGCAGGCCGACGACGCTTTCGAGCGCGCCGGCCACCTGGAACGGCGCGTGATGGTGCGCTTCAATCTGGCCACCGCGCTGGAGGAACTCGGGCTCTACCGCCGCTCGCTGCGCGAGCGCGAGGCGCTGCGCCAGGCGGCCCTGAGCCGTGGCGCGACTGCGGGGGCGGCCTATGGCTGTCTCGCACTCTTCAAGCTTGCCGTCCTGCTCGGCAACGCACAAGACGCGAGTGACGCGCTGGCGGCCTACCGTGCCTTGCTGATCGACTATGCGGACCCGCTCGCCGATCTGAACCAGGCCTTGGCGCAGACCGAGCTGGCGCTGCTGGGCGACGATACCGACAGCGCGGTGCGCGAGGCCGGCGCGGCCGTCCGCTTCGCTTCCGCGCAGCTCGATGCCAATCTGCAGATCGTCGCCCTCGACGCCTTGTCCAGGGCGCTGCTGGCCAACGGCGACCGCAAGCCGGCGCTGCGCGCCAGCGCACGTGCGACGCGCTTGCATCGCCTCGAGGGCATGGGCAAGACCGACCTCGTCTCGCGGCAGTCGCTGTGGTGGCAGCACAGCCGGGCCCTCACCGCCAACGGGCGCCTCGACGAGGCGTGGGCCGCCCTGCAGCGCGCCCACGGTTTCCTGATCGACGCCGTGCGCAGCGTGCGCGACGAGGGCCTGCGGCGCAGCTTTCTGAACCAGGTCGCCGGCAATCGCGAGATCGTGCGCGGCTGGCTGCGCGAGAGCGAACGGCGCGGCCGGCCCGAAGCCGAGCGCATCGCGCATCTGCACATCGAGAGCGACGCCGGCGAACCCTTCAAGCGCCTGGTCGATACCGGCATGCGGCTCAACGAGCTGCGCAGCGTCGCCGAACTGCAGGACTTCCTGCTCGACGAGGTGACCGAACTCACCGGCGCCGAGCGCGTGCTGCTGGTGCTCGATGATGCGCAGGACGGCGGCGCCCGGCTGCAACTCGCGGGCGCGCTGCTGCCGGCCGGCGAAGACCCGGCGGTGCTGCTCGCCGCGGTCACACCGTGGCTGATCGAGGCGCGCCGCAGCCGCGCCGCGAGCCTGCGCCACGGCCCGCCCGGTGCGCCCGCCGTCGATCAGCGCTCGTGCCTCGTCGCGCCGCTCGTCGCCGGCCGGCGCGTGCTCGGCTTCGTCTATGCCGACATCGAGGGCATCTTCGGCCGCTTTCATCCGATCGACCGCGATCTGCTGGACATGCTCGCCGCGCAGGCCGCGGTCGCGCTCGCCAACGCGCGCTGGGGCGAGGAACTCGAAGCGACCGTTGCCGCGCGCACCGCCGAGCTGCGCGCGGCGCTCGAACACCAGACGGCCGCGGCGGCGGTGCTCGAAGTGGTCGGCAGCTCGATGGCCGATCCACAGCCGGTATTCGAGAAGATCCTCGACAGCTGCGTCGGGCTGTTCGACGCCGTGACCCTGCTCAGCATCAACGTGATCGGCGACGACGGGCGGCTGCATCTGGCGGCGATCCGCGGCAGCGATGCCGAGATAAGCGCGGCGCAGGTCGAAGCGGTCGTGGCGCGCGTTCGCGCGAGCTTTCCGGTCGGGCTCGAGGGCAGCGGCACGCAGGCGGCGATCGCACTCGGGCGCGTGCTCGATCTGCCGGACCTGCTGCACGGCGAAGGCGTGCCGCCGGTCTCGCGGGCGCTGGCCGAACGCGCCGGCACGAACGGATCGCAGGCCTTCGCGCCGTTGATGCAGGCCGGCCGCGGCATCGGCTCGATCACCCTCAGCCGCGCGGCGATCGGCGGCTTCAGCGCGCGCGAACAGGGATTGCTGAAGTCGTTTGCCGACCAGGCGGTGATCGCGATCCAGAATGCGCGCCTGTTCAAGGAAGCCCAGCAGGCGCGCGCCGCCGCCGAAGCCGCGAATGCCGCCAAGAGCGCCTTCCTCGCGATGATGAGCCACGAAATCCGCACGCCGATGAACGGCGTCATCGGCATGAGCGGCGTGCTGCTCGACACGCCGCTTTCCGACGACCAGCGCGACATCGCGCGCACCGTCCGCGACAGCGGCGAGGCGCTGCTCGCGATCATCAACGACATCCTCGACTTCTCGAAGATCGAGGCCGGCAGGCTCGAGATCGAGCGCGCGCCGTTCGAGCTGCGCGCGTGCGTCGCCTCGGCGGTGGAACTGGTGCGCCACCGCGCCGCGCAGAAGCAGCTCGCGCTCGCCGCGGAGGTCGCCGACGACGTGGCGCAGACCGTGCGCGGCGACAGCACGCGGCTGCGCCAGATCCTCCTGAACCTGCTCGCCAACGCGATCAAGTTCACCGACGCCGGGGAGGTGCGCCTTCGCGTGACTCGCGGCGCCGGCGACGAGCTCTGCTTCGAGGTGCGCGACAGCGGCATCGGCCTCGCGCCCGAGGCCATGGCGCGGCTCTTCCAGAGCTTCAGCCAGGCCGACGCATCGACCACGCGCAAGTACGGCGGCACCGGCCTGGGCCTCGCGATCAGCAAGCGCCTCGCCGAGCTGATGGGCGGCACGATGAGCGCCGAGAGCGCGGGCCCGGGCCAGGGCAGCACGTTTCGGTTCCGCATCCGCGCCGAGGCGGTCGCCGGCGCTGGCGCGGCGGCCCAAGCGCAACGCCAACCCGCCGCGCGCGCCGCGCCGGATGCGCAGATGGCCGCGCGCCACCCGCTGCGCATCCTGCTCGCCGAGGACAACGCGGTGAACCAGAAGCTGGCACTCCGGCTGCTGCAGCAGATGGGCTACCGCGCCGACGTCGCGCGCAACGGCGTCGAGGCGATCGAATGCGTCGCCCGCCAGACCTACGACGTCGTGCTGATGGACGTGCAGATGCCCGAGATGGACGGGCTCGAGGCGGCGCGCCGGATCACGGCGCGGTGGCAAGCCGGCGCGCGACCGCGTATCGTCGCGATGACGGCCAATGCGATGGCCGGCGACCGCGAGGCCTGCCTCGCCGCCGGGATGGATGACTACGTGACCAAGCCGTTCCGGGTCGACGCGCTGGTCGAGGCGTTGAACAATGTGAACTCACGCGGGATGCAGGGCCATGACTAGCGCAGCGATCGATCTCACCGTCTTCAACGAACTGCAGGCCAGCGCGGGGGAGGATTTCGTCGCCGAACTCGTCGACACCTTCCACGAGGAAGCGCCGCAGATGTTCGCCGAACTTCGCGCCGCGCTGCACGAGGGCAGCGCCGAACGCTTCCGGCGCGCCGCGCATTCGCTGAAGTCCAACGGCCAGACCTTCGGCGCGACCGCGCTCGGCGCGATGGCGCGCGAGCTCGAACAGGGCGGCCTGCCGCCCGATGCGGCGGCCATCGACGCGCTGCAGACCGAGTACGTGCGCGTCGCGGCGGCGCTCAAGCGGGCGTGCAATGGCTGAGCTTGCGGCACGCCTGCTGGTCGCGGACGACAACAAGGTCAACCGCCTGCTGCTCGCGCGCAGCCTCGAGCTGCAGGGGCACCGCGTCGCGCTCGCCGAGAACGGCCGCGTCGCCCTCGAGATGCTGCGCGGCGAGAGCTTCGACCTGCTGCTGCTCGACATGGAGATGCCGGAGATGGACGGCTTCCAGCTGCTCGAGCAGCTCGTCGCCGACACCCGGCTGCGCGACCTGCCGGTGATCGTCACCTCGTCGCTCGAGGGCGTGGCGCACATCGCGCGCTGCGTCGAGCTCGGCGCCGAGGACTATCTGCACAAGCCGGTGAATCCGGTGCTGCTGAAGGCGCGGATCAACTCCAGCCTGGAAAAGAAGCGCCTGCGCGATCAGCAAAAGGAGCTGATCCGCCGCTTCGCGACCTCCGAGGTCGCCGAGGATCTGCAGCAGTCGGGCTTCGCGCTCGGCGGCCGGCGCGTGCAGGGCACGGTGATGTTCTCCGACATCCGCGGCTTCACCGCGCTCGTCGAGTCGCAGCCGCCGGAGGAGACGATCGAGCTGCTGAACACCTACTACACGCTGATGTTCGACGCCATCACCGGCCAGGGCGGCGTCGTCAACCAGATGATCGGCGACGGCCTGATGGCGCTCTTCGGCGCGCCGCTGCCGCTCGCGGACCCGCCCGGCGCGGCGGTGCGCGCAGCGCTCGACATGATCGAGCTGATCGATCTGCTCAACGTCGAGCGCGAGGGCACGGGCAAGACGCCGATCGCGATCGGCATCGGCATCGCGTCGGGTGAGGTCATCGCCGGCTACACCGGCACCCAGCAGCGCGCGACCTACACCTGCATCGGCGATACGGTCAACCTCGCGGCGCGGCTCGAGGCGCATACCAAGGTAGCGCGCCGCGCGATCCTGATCGACGGCGCGACGCGCGATGCGATCGCAGACGCGGTCGGCGATGCGCTGCGCGCCGACGCGCTGGGCCCGGTGACGTTCAAGGGCAAGAGCGAGCCGGTCGAGGTGCATGCGGTGCAAACGCTGCGCCCGGCATGAGCCGCCGGGGGTCGATCCCTGCGCTCAGTGCGCCGCGCTCGCGTCCGCCGCGGCGCCGTGCGCGGTCGGCCGCGCGAGCCAGACGAGGCCGATCATCAGCAGGAACAACAGCGCCGATCCGGCGAAGATATCGTTCGCGCCGAGCATCGCCGCCTGCCGGTCGATGAGCTGGTTGACGTAGGCCGCAACCTGCTCGCTGCTGAGTCCGAGCGCGTGCATCTTCGCGAAGGCGTCGGCCGCGGCGACGCCGGTGCCGTCGGCGATACGCTCGGTGAGCTGTGCGTGGTGCAGCGCGGTGCGGCTGTCCCAGAGCGTCGTCGTGACCGAGGTGCCGAACGCGCCGGCCGTGATGCGCACGAAGTTGCTCAGGCCGGTGGCCGCGGGAATGCGCTCCGGCGAGAGCCCGGACAGGGTCAGCGAGACGAGCGGAACGAAGAAGAACGCGGTGCCGATACCCTGGATCACGGTCGGAACGAGGATGGTCTCGATGTCGGCCTCGGTATTGAACCAGCTTCGCATCCACATCACGAGCGCGAAGACGACGAACGAGACGGTCGCGAGCAGGCGCGCATCGACCGTCGCAACGCTCTTGCCGACGAACGGCATGCACAGGATCGCGAGCACGCCGACCGGCGCCAGCACCCAGCCGGCGGCCGTCGCCGTATAGCCCATGTAGAGTTGCAGCCACAGGGGCAGCATCACGACATTGCCGAAGAACAGACCATAGCCGACGCTCATCGAGAGCGTGCCGGTCCAGAAGTTGCGGCGCTTGAAGAGCGTCAGATCGACGACCGGATGCTCCTCGGTCAGTTCCCAGATGACGAAGACGACGAAGGTGATCGCGGAGACGACGGCGAGCGCGATGATCTCGCCCGAGTGGAACCAGTCGAGCTCGCGGCCCTTGTCGAGCATGATCTGCAGCGCGCCGACCCAGATCACGAGCAGCGACAGGCCGACGACATCGATCGGCAGCTTGCGCGTCGCCGATTCGCGGTCGCGATAGATGCTCCACGTCAGCCCGGCGGCAAACAACCCGACCGGCACGTTGATGTAGAAGATCCACGGCCAGGAGATGTTGTCGGTGATCCAGCCGCCCAGCAGCGGCCCCATCACCGGCGCGACGAGCACGGTCATCGACCACACCGCAAGCGCCATGCCGGCCTTGGCCTTCGGATAGCTCTGCAGCAAGAGCGTCTGCGACAGCGGGATCATCGGCCCCGCGACCGCGCCCTGGATGACGCGAAACAGGATCAAGAGCTCGATGCTCGGTGCCAGGCCGCACAGCCAGGAGGCGAGCACGAAGAGCAGCACGCTGCTCGTGAAGAGCCGCACTGTGCCGATGCGCTGCGTGAGCCAGCCGGTGAGCGGCACCGAGATCGCATTCGCGACCGCGAAGCTCGTGATGACCCAGATACCCTGGTTCGGGCTCACGCCGAGGTCGCCCGAGATTGCCGGCAGCGAGACGTTGGCGATCGAGCTGTCGAGCACGTTCATGAACGTCGCCAGCGACAGCGCGAAGGTGCCGAGCGCGAGCTGCGCGCCGTGCAGCGGCTGCGGCGTGGCGGGCGCGGCGGCCGGCGCGTCTTGCGGTGCGGACATGCGCGCTCTGGCGTCAGTGCGTCGTCGTGCCGGCGTGCGCGGCGCCGGAGGCCGCGGCGACCGTATTCGCGGCCGGCACCGCCGCCTTTCGCGCTGCGGCCTTGGCGCCGGACGAGTCCCGGGCGGTGCCGAGCTGGGCGGCGATGATGCGCTCGACCGCGGCGTCGGCGGCGCCGTCGGCGTCCTGATTCGTGAAGACGCTGGTGTGGCTGGCGGGGCTGATGCGCGGCACGTCGGCGACCGACTTGCCGGTCTGATCGCGCACATCGACGGTGGCGACCATCGACAGCCCGACGCGCAGCGGGTGTGCGGCGAGATCCTTCGGGTCGAGCTCGATGCGCACCGGCACGCGCTGCACGACCTTGATCCAGTTGCCGGTCGCATTCTGTGCCGGCAGCAGCGAGAACGCCGAGCCGGTGCCCGCGCTCAGGCCGGCGACGCGGCCATGGAACTCGACATCGCTGCCGTACAGGTCGGCGACCAGCGTCACCGGCTGATCGACGCGCAGCCGGCGCAGCTGCGGTTCCTTGAAATTGGCGTCGACCCAGACCTGCTTCAGCGGCACGAGCGACATCAGCGGCGCGCCGGCCTGCACGCGCTGGCCGAGCTGCACGCTGCGCCGCGCGACCGTACCGTCCACCGGGGCCGGCAGCTCGACGCGCTGCAGCGCGAGGTAGGCCTCGCGCACGCGGGCCGCGGCGCGCTGCACCGAAGGGTGCCGCTCGACGCCGACGCCGCTCGTCATCACCTGGTTGGACGCGAGCTGCTCGCGCGCGGCGACGACCGCCGATTGCGCGGCGGCGAGCACGCTCTTGGCGACGGCGAGCTGCGCCATGCTGTGATTGAACTCCTCCTTGCCGACCGCGCCGGTCGCGACGAGCGGCTTGCGGCGCGCGATGTCGTCCTCGGCGCGCTGCACGTCGCTCTTCGCGCGCGTCACGTCGGCCTCGCGCAGCGCCACCTGCGCCTCGAGCGTCGAATTGTTGGCGTACAGCGTGCGCACCTCGCGCACCGTCTGCGCGAGCTGCGCCTCGGCCTGCTCGAGCGCGATGCGCGCATCCGCCGGATCGAGCTTGACGAGCGTCTGCCCGGCCTTCACGAAATCGGTATCGTCGGCGTTGATCGCGAGCACGGTGCCGCTCACCTGCGGCGTGATCTGGATCACGTTGCCCTGCACATAGGCGTTGTCGGTGCTCTCGTAGCGCGCGCCGATCAGGAGGTAGTGGACGGCGTATGCGACGGCGCCGAGCGCGACGGCGATTGCGACGATCGTCAGCGCCTTGCGCCGCTTCAGGTTCTGCGCGCGGCGCTCCAGCCCCGGCGCCGCGCCTGCGGCCGCCGTTAAGGGTTCTTGCATCTCTTCTGCCATATCGTCCTCAGCGCGCCGGATCGGCGCCGTTCGAGAATTGGTTCTGCGCCGCGGCGTCGTAGCCGCCGCCGAGCGCGCGCGCCAGGGCGACCTGGCTGTCGAGTTCGCGCGCCTTCAGGTCGGCGCCGCGGCGGCGCTGCGCGAGGACCTCGACCTCGGCGCTCAGCACCGTCAGGTAGGTGCCGAGGCCGGCGCCGAAACGCTGCAGCGCGAGGTCGTAGGCCTGTTCGCTCCTCGCCTGCGCCTCGGCCTGCTTCGTATGCTGGCGCGCGATCGACTGCACCGAGGCGATCTGGTCGGCGGCGTCGCGCACCGCCTCGATCAGCGCCGCGTTGTAGCTGTCGATGGCGGCGTCCAGATCGGCCGTCTTCGCGCTCACGTTGGCGCGCAGCCGCCCGGCGTCGAAGATCGGCAGGTGGACCGCGACGCCGGCGCCGTACTGCTCGCTGCCGGCATTCACGAGCCGGTTGACGCCGAGCGAGCTCAGGCCCGCGAATGCGATCAGGTTGACATTCGGATAGAGCAGCGTCTTCGAGTAGGCGACATCCTGCGTTGCGGCCTCGACGCGCTGGCGCGCGGCCTCGATATCGGCGCGTCGGCCGAGCAGGTCGGCCGGAATATCGGCCGGCAGCGGCACCGCCCGCACCGTGCGCAGCCGGGGCGCGAGCGCATCGAGCGCGCCCGCGGGCTGCGCGGCAAGCGCGGTGAGCGCATGGCGGGTGTGCGCGATCTGTTCGTCGATGACCTCGATCTGGCGCGCCGTCTCCGGCACCGCCGCTTCCCCCTGGCGCAACTCGACGTTGGTGTCGAGACCGGCCTCGACGCGCTGCCGGATCAGGGCCAGGATCTCCTGGCGCTGCGCGAGCGCGCGCTCGGCGACCACGCGCTGCTCGAACAGTCCGCCGAGCGCGAAGTAGCTGCGCGCGACGTTCGCCGCGAGCAGCACGCGCGCCGCCTGCGCGTCGGCCTCGGCGGCACGCTGCGCGCCGAGCGCGGCGCCGAGCGCGGCGGCGTTCTTGCCGAAGAAGTCGATCTCCCAGCTGCCCGAGAGCTGGAACAGCCCGGTATTGCCGACGGACCCCGCGATCGGCGGCGGAATGAGGCCGTTCTCGGTATAGCGCTGGCGCTGCAGGTTCAGATCGGCGTCGACACGCGGGCCGAAGTTGGCCTGCGCGGCGCTCGTCGCGGCCGCCGCACGTGCGATGCGGTCGCGCGCAACCTTCAAGCTTGGATTGCCGGCAAAGGCAGACTCGACGAGCTTGTCGAGCTCGGCATCGCCGAATGCCTTCCACCAGCGGTCGGAGACGGCGGCGGCGGGCGCGTACGGCGGCACCCCGACCTCGGCCGCGCTCATCTTCTGCGCCTGCGGCGCGATGCCCGCGCTGCTGACGCAGCCGGCGAGGGCAAACGCCGCGCACGAGGCGGCGAGCGCCGCCGCGTGGCGGCGCGGCGCATCGAACGCCGAATTGCATCGCATCTTCATCGCTGTCCTGCCCGTCCGTTCATCGGTACCGCCGCATTCAGCCCCGCGCACTCTTGTCCAGGGCGCGGCCGTTGGCGAGCATGCGCTGCAGTGCGGCCTTGAGCGTTTCCCACTCGGCCGCCGTGAAGCCGGCCAGGTGCGCGTTCTGAACCTCGCACAGCACGCCCGGAATCCGGCGCGCGGCCTGCACGCCTTCGGCGGTCAGCTCGATCTTGACGACCCGCCGGTCGTCGGTCGAGCGCACGCGGCGCACGAGTCGCTTGGCCTCGAGCCGGTCGAGCAGGCGCGTCATCGCGCCGGCATCGATCTGGCATTCACGCGCCAGCTCGGCGACGTTGGCGGCTGCCCCCAGATGCAGCTTGAGCAGCGGTACCCACTGCGCGTTCGTCAGCCCGACCGGCTCGAGCCGCTGGTCGATGCCGCGCGCCAGGCTCGTCACGACCTGGCGCATCAGATAGCCGACGCTTTGCTCGGCACCGTAGCCGCGCGCGCGATAGAACGCGGCCGGCCTGGGCGTCGCGGGCTTGGCGGCGGTTCGATCGGTGCTCGGCATGCGCGCAGTATACTTGCATAGGCAAACATTGTGCTGGCAGCCTTCCACAAGGCGCTCCAGCCCCCGCGCCCCGCCGGCCGCCACCCGTAGACTTCCGCCATGCCCGCCGCTGCCGCCCTCCCCGCCCGCCGCGCAGGCGCCGACGCCCGCGCCCGCAGCGTCGGCCCGCTGCGCGGCCTGCTGCCGTTCCTGCGCCCGTATCGCGGGCGGATCGCGCTGGCGCTGCTGTTTCTCGTCCTCGCCGCGGTCAGCACGCTCGTCTTTCCGGTCGCGCTGCGCCTGCTGATCGACAACGGCATGGTCGCCGCCGACCCGGGGGAGCGCGTGATGGCGCTGCGCAGCCACTTCTTCGAGCTGTTCGCGGTCGGTGCCGCGCTCGGCGTTTTCTCCGCCGCGCGCTACTACATGGTGAGCTGGCTCGGCGAGCGCGTCACGGCCGACCTGCGCAACGCCGTCTACGCGCACGTCGTCGGCCAGAGCCCGCAGTTCTTCGAGACGACGCAGACCGGCGAGGTGCTCTCGCGCCTGACGACCGATACGACGCTCGTACAGACCGTCGTCGGCTCGAGCCTGTCGATGGGGCTGCGCAATTCGGTGATGGGCCTGGGCGCAATGGCGATGCTCGTCGTCACCAATCCGGTCGTGATGACGCAGGTGCTGGGCGTGCTCGTGCTGGTCGTGCTGCCGTCGCTCTACTTCGGGCGCCGCGTGCGCGGCCTGTCGCGCGCCAGCCAGGACCGGATCGCCGACTCGAGCGCGATCGCCGCCGAGGTGCTCAACGCGATCCCGGTCGTGCAGAGCTACACGCAGGAGGCGCGCGAGGCGGCGCGCTTCGACGCCTCGACCGAGAATGCGTTCGAGACCGCGGTGCGCCGCTCGAGGCTGCGCTCGTTCCTCGTCGCCTTCATCATCAGCGCGACCTTCGGGGCGCTGCTGTGGGGGCTGTACCAGGGCACGCAGGCGGTGATCGCCGGCCGGATCAGCGCCGGCCACCTCGGCGAGACGGTCGTCTACGTCATCATCCTCGTCTCGTCGATCGCGGTGCTCGCCGAGGTCTACGGCGACCTGCTGCGCGCGGCGGGCGCGACCGAACGGCTGATGGAACTGCTCGCGACGACTTCGACGATCGTCTCGCCGGCCCGGCCCGTTGCACTGCCGGCGGTGCGCGGCGGCTCTTCGGTGACGCTCGAGGCGGTGACGTTTCACTACCCGTCGCGCCCGCAACGCGCAGCGCTCGACCAGGTGACGCTCGAGGTGCACGCGGGCGAGACGGTCGCGATCGTCGGCCCGAGCGGCGCCGGCAAGAGCACCGTCTTCCAGCTGCTGCTGCGCTTCTATGACGCGCAGCACGGCCGGGTGCTGATCGACGGCGTGCCGGTGCGCAGCGCCGCACTGCCCGAGCTGCGTGGGCGCATCGGCATCGTGCCGCAGGATGCGGTGATCTTCTCGACCAGCGCGCTCGAGAATATCCGCTACGGCCGGCCCGGCGCGAGCGACGACGAGGTGATCACCGCGGCACGCGGCGCGCACGCCGACGAGTTCGTCCGCGCCCTGCCCGAGGGCTATGCGACCTTCCTCGGCGAGCGCGGCGTGCGCCTGTCGGGCGGCCAGCGCCAGCGCATCGCGATCGCGCGCGCGATGCTGAAGAACGCGCCGCTGCTGCTGCTCGACGAAGCGACGAGCGCGCTCGACGCCGAGAGCGAACGCATGGTGCAGGCCGCCCTCGAATCGGCGATGCAGGACCGCACGACGCTCGTCATCGCACACCGCCTGGCGACCGTGCAGCGTGCCGACCGCATCGTCGTCATGGAACACGGCCGGATCGTCGAGACCGGCACCCACGCGAGCCTCTCGGCGGCGGGCGGCATCTACGCCCGGCTGGCGGCGCTGCAGTTCGACGTCTGAGCCGTGCTCGGCGCCGATCGCGCGCTGCGCCCCATGTTCCACCCATCCCGCGCCGCCCTGCGCTCGGATACAGTTCGCGGATGATTCGGCGACTGCGGTTTTCGGGGTGGCGGTGCGCGGCCTGGCTCGCGCCGTGGCTGGTCGTTCTCGCGCTGTGCGGCGCCGCGGCCGCCGGACGGGCGGCGGTCGTGCCTTCCGCGCCGGCGCCGTCGCCCGACGTATTGCAGGAAGGTCTCGCGCTGGCCGAGGCGGGGGCACCGGGCCAGACACACGACAACGTGCGGCTCACGATCTATAACCGTCCGATCATCACCTTTCGCGAGCCGCTGCTCAATATGTCGCCCGCCGAGCGCGCAAGCCGGGCGCGGTTCCAGATCGACCAGATCATGAGCAAGCGCGGGCCGCTCCAGGTTTCGCTGTCGCCGTTCCAGAACGCGACCATCGTGATGGTCGACGGCGCGCCGGCCTTTCCATTCGTGAGTGCCGACCTCGGCCCGGGGCAGACCGCAAACGAGGTTCGAGCCGCGCTGCAGCAGGCACTCGACGAGGGCCGCGAAGCGAGTTCGGTCACATTCATGCTGCGGGCGACCGGTATCGCGGCGATCGCGACGATCGTCCTTGCACTCGTCCTGTGGGGTCTGTCTTTCCTCGGGCGGCGAATGGAGGGGCTGATGAAGCGCCTCGCCGAAAAGCACGGATCGAAGATTGCGCTCGGCGGCGCCCCGTTGTTCGGCAGCGAGCGGCTGTTCCGGATTCTCAACGCCGCGCTGCGGGCGTCGCTCTGGGTTCTCGCGCTGATCGCGGTCGTCGAGTGGCTCGGCTTCTCGATGAGCCAGTTCCCGTATACGCGGCGCTGGGGCGAGCAGATGAACCAGTCGGCGCTCGATCTCGCGAACTTCGTCTTCGGCGCGATCGCCGACTCGCTGCCCGGTCTGGCCGTCGCCCTTGCCATCTTCGTGCTCGCGCGCGCCGCGCTCGGCCTGGTCTCGCCGCTGTTCGCGCAGGTCGAACGCGGCGAACTCGAATTGCGCTGGATCGACAAGGATACGGTGCGCGCGACGCGCCGGCTGGTGCAGCTCGGGGTCTGGCTGTTCGCGCTCGCGATGGCCTACCCCTACCTGCCGGGCGCGCAGACCGAGGCCTTCAAGGGCATGTCGGTGCTGCTCGGCCTGATGGTGTCGCTCGGCGCGTCGAATATGCTGGGCCAGGCGATCAGCGGGCTGATCGTCACCTACTCGCACACGATGCGCGTCGGCGAGTACGTCCGCGTCGGCGATTTCGAAGGCACGGTCACCCAGGTCGGCACCTTCTCGACGCGGGTGCGAACCGGCATGGGCGAGGAGCTGACGGTCCCGAATACGCTGATCGTCGGCAGCGTGACGCGCAACTATTCGCGCTCGATGCCCGGGTCGGGCTATATCGTCGACACCGAGCTGACGATCGGCTACGACGCGCCTTGGCGCCAGGTGCACGCGATGATGATCGAGGCGGCTCTGCGCACCGAAGGCATCAGCCAGACCCCGCCGCCGAAGGTCTTCCAGACCGCGCTTTCCGACTACTACGCCGAATACCGGATCGCCGCGCACGCCGTGCCGACGCAGCCGCTGCCGCGCGCCGAACTGCTTGGCCAGCTGCACGCCAACCTGCAGGACGTATTCAACGAGAACGGCGTGCAGATCATGTCGCCGCACTATATGGGCGACCCCGAACGCGCGAAGGTCGTGCCGCGCGCCGAGTGGGATCCGCCGCTGGCCGCCAAGGGCTGAGCGCCGCCGCGTCCGCGACAATGGCATCCCGCCGCGCCGCGCCAGCCGCGGTGCCGGCACACCCGCCCGAGATCACGATACGAGACCCATGCCACCCGTTCGCACCCCGTACGAGGACCTGATGCGCCACGTCGCGCAGCACGGCGTCTTCAAGCCCGACCGCACCTGCACCGGCACGAAGAGCGTCTTCGGCCACCAGATGCGCTTTCCCCTCGCCGAGGGCTTTCCACTCGTGACGACGAAGAAGGTGCACCTCAAGTCGGTCATCCTCGAGCTGCTGTGGTTCCTGCGCGGCGACGGCAACGCGCGCTGGCTGCAGGAGCGCGGCGTGACGATCTGGGACGAATGGGCGGCGCCCGACGGCAGCCTCGGCCCGGTCTACGGCGTGCAGTGGCGCAGTTGGCCGACGCCCGGCGGCGGCCACATCGACCAGATCGCGCAGGTCGTCGAGCAGTTGAAGACGAACCCCGATTCGCGCCGCATCCTCGTCAGTGCCTGGAATGTCGCCGATCTGTCGAAGATGGCGCTGCTGCCGTGCCACGCGCTGTTCCAGTTCTACGTCGCCCCCGGCGCCTCGCCGGCGCAGCGCGGGCGCCTGTCGTGCCAGCTGTACCAGCGCAGCGCCGACATCTTCCTCGGCGTGCCGTTCAATATCGCGAGCTACGCGCTGCTCACGCACATGCTCGCGCAGCAGTGCGATCTGGACGTCGGCGACTTCATCTGGACCGGCGGCGACTGCCACCTCTACGCCAACCATGCCGAGCAGGTCGCGCTCCAGCTCTCGCGCGCGCCCTACCCTTTCCCGCAGCTTCGCATCAAGCGCCGGCCGGCGTCGATCTTCGACTACGAGTACGAGGACTTCGAAGTCGTCGGCTACGAGCATCATCCGGCGATCAAGGCGCCGGTGGCGGTCTAGGCCGTGAAGATCGTCCTCGTCGCGGCCGTCGCCCGCAACGGCTGCATCGGCCGCAACGGCGGGCTGCCGTTTCGGCTGCCCGAGGACCAGCAGCATTTCCGCCGCACGACGATCGGCCATCCGGTCATCATGGGGCGCAAGACCTGGGATTCGCTGCCGCCGCGCTTTCGGCCGCTGCCCGAGCGGCGCAATATCGTCGTCAGCCGCAATCCCGACTGGCGGGCCGACGGCGCCGAGCCCGCGCGTTCGCTGCACGCGTCGCTGGCGCGCATCGAGGGCGAGCCCATCGCCTTCGTCATCGGCGGCGGCGAGCTGTACCGCGAAGCGCTGCCGCGCGCCGATGAACTGGTGTTGACCGAGATCGATCGCGATATCGATGGCGATACCTTCTTTCCGGCCTGGGACCGATCACGGTTCGAGATGCTGAACCGCGAGGCCCACCACGCCGCGCCACCGAACGATTTCGACTTCGCATTCGCGACCTACCGGCGCATCGCCGGCTAGCGGCGCGAGGGAGCCCGTCATGCAATTCGCCACCTGGAACGTCAACTCGCTCGGCGTGCGGCTGCCGCAGGTGCTCGCCTGGCTCGGTGCGAACCCGGTCGACGTGCTCGTGCTGCAGGAGACCAAGCTCACCGACGACAAGTTTCCGCATGCCGAGATCGAGGCGGCCGGCTATCGCGCGCAGTGGCACGGGCAGCGGACGTACAACGGCGTCGCGCTGCTGTCGCGCGCCGAGGCGGCCGACGCGCTGAAGAACATCCCCGGCTGCGACGATCCGCAGGCGCGCGTGATCACGGCGACGGTCGGCGGCGTGCGCGTCGTCGGCGGCTACATGCCCAACGGCCAGGCGCCGGGGACCGACAAGTTCGAGTACAAGATGCAGTGGTACCGCGCGCTGCGCGACTGGCTGCGCGACGAACTCTCGCGCCACCCGCGGCTCGTGCTGATGGGCGACTTCAACATCGCGCCCGAGGACCGCGACGTGCACGACCCCGAGGCCTGGCGCGGCCAGATCCTGTGCACCGACGAGGAACGCGAGCAATTCCGCAAGCTGATCGCGCTCGGCCTGCACGACGCGTTCCGGCTCTTCGAGCAGCCGCCGAAGACCTGGAGCTGGTGGGACTACCGCAACCTCGCGTTTCGCCGCAACCAGGGGCTGCGCATCGACCACATCCTCGTCAGCGATGCCTTGCGGCCGCGCGTCACGGCCTGCCACATCGACAAGCTGCCGCGCAAGAACGAGCGGCCGAGCGACCACGCGCCGGTCATCGTCACGCTCGACGCCGCCGCCTGAGCCCGGCCGAGCAGACGTCGAGCGATCAGAGATCGTCGAGCCCGAGCTCCTGGATCTTGCGCGTGATCGTATTGCGCCCGATTCCGAGCCGCTGTGCCGCCTCGATGCGCCGCCCGCGCGTGTGGGCGAGTGCGGCCGTGATGAGGCGCGCCTCGAACTGGCGCGTGAGTCTCTCCCACGCTCCGGGCTCACCGGCCGCAAGCAGCTGGGCGAGTTCGCGTTCGAGGCCCTCGAGCCATGCGGTCTCGATCGCGGCGGCGGGGACGGGCGCAGCGTCGCCCGTGGTCGCTGCGGCCGGCGCGCCGGCTGCGGCGCTGGCCGGCGCGGCTTCGGGCGGCACGACAGGCTCGCGGCGCGGCGCGCAGACGACCTCCGGCGGCAGGTCCTTGACCTCGACGGTCTGCGCCGGCGCCATCACCGTCAGCCAGTGACAGATATTCTCGAGCTGGCGCACATTGCCGGGGAAGTCGAACTGCATCAGCCGTGAGAGCGCGGCGTCCGAGATGCGCTTCGCGTCGACGTGCAGATCGCGCGCGCTCTTTTGCAGGAAGAAGCGCGTCAGCGCCGGCACGTCCTCGATGCGCTCGCGCAGCGCCGGCAGGCGCAGGCGGATCACGTTCAGGCGGTGGAAGAGATCCTCGCGAAAACTCCCTTCGCGCACCCGCAGCTCGAGGTTCTGGTGCGTCGCCGCGATCACGCGCACGTTGCTCTTTTGCGGGTTGTGGCCGCCGACGCGGTAGAACTGGCCGTCGGAGAGGACGCGCAGCAGCCGCGTCTGCAGCTCGAGCGGCATGTCGCCGATCTCGTCGAGGAACAGCGTGCCGCCGTCGGCCTGCTCGAAGCGCCCGCGGCGCATCGTCTGCGCGCCGGTGAACGCGCCGCGTTCGTGGCCGAAGAGTTCGCTCTCGAGCAGGTCCTTCGGGATCGCCGCCGTATTGATCGCGACGAACGGCCCGCCGGCACGCGCGCTGTGCTTGTGCAGCGCGTGGGCGACGAGTTCCTTGCCCGACCCGCTCTCGCCGGTGATGAGGACGGTGACCGCACTCTGGGCGAGGCGCCCGATGGCGCGGAAGACCTCCTGCATCGCCGGTGCCTGGCCGAGCATCTCGGGCGCCTGCGCATGCGATGCGTCGGCCACTTCCTCGCGCAGGCTTTCATCCAGCGCGCGGCGGATCAGCTCGACCGCCTTCGTCACGTCGAATGGCTTGGGCAGGTACTCGAAGGCGCCGCCCTGGAACGACGCGACGGCGCTGTCGAGGTCGGAGTAGGCGGTCATCACGATCACCGGCAGGCCGGGCAGCTTTGCCTTCACCCTGGCGAGCAGATCGAGGCCCGTGCCGCCCGGCATGCGGATGTCGGAGACGAGCACCTGCGGCGCGGCGTCGTCGAGCGCGGCAAGCACGTCGCGCGCATTCGTGAAGCTGCGCACCGCGAGCTCTTCGCGCGCGAGCGCCTTCTCGAGCACGAAGCGGATGGCGTGGTCGTCGTCAACGATCCAGATTGGTTTCATATCCTGCCCATGCCGGCAGTGTTGCACACCACGCCGGCGTCACCCCTTGCGCCCGCCGCCCCGGCCGCAGGCTAGGGCAGCGGAATGAGAATCTTGAAGATGGTCCTGCCCGGCTCGCTTTCGAACTCCACCGTTCCGTCGTGCTGTTGAATGAAGGTCTGCGCCAGAGTCAAGCCCAGCCCCGACCCGCCTTCGCGCCCCGAGACGAGCGGGTAGAAGATCCGATCCCGCAGGTCGGCTTGCACGCCCGGCCCGTTGTCCTCGATATGCAATTCCAGTGCCAGCCGCCAGCGCCGCTTGTCGATCGTCACCTGGCGTGCGACGCGCGTGCGCAGCACGAGCACCGCGTCGCCTGCGGCGATGCGTTCGCCGAGCGCCTGCACCGCGTTGCGCGCGATATTGAGCACGGCCTGGATGAGCTGCTCGCGATCGCCGCGAAACTCGGGGATCGAGGTGTCGTAGTCGCGCACGACGCGCAGGCCGCGCGGATGCTCGGCCGTGATCAGCGCATGCACGCGCTCGCAGACCTCGTGGATATTCACGTCGGCGACGACATGCGGCAGCCGGTGCGGCGCGAGCAGGCGGTCGACGAGCAGCTGCAGCCGGTCCACCTCCTGGATGATGACCTGGGTGTACTCGCAGAGCGCCGGCTGGGCGAGTTCCATGCCGAGCAGTTGCGCCGCGCCGCGAATGCCGCCGAGCGGGTTCTTGATCTCGTGCGCGAGATTGCGGATCAGCTCGCCGCTGGCCTGCGCCAGGCCCTGCGCCCGCTCCTCGCGGTCGAGGCGCACCTGCTGCTCGATCTCGATCAGTTCGACGACCACTGCATCGCCGTCGTCGGTCTGGCTCACGATCGCGTGCACCGGCAGCGGCTCGGCAGGCGCCGGGCGACGCAGCAGGGCGTCGAAGCGGCCGGTCGAAAACGCGTTGCGCGCGACCGCGGCGACCGTATCGCTGATCGCGCGCGTCTCGACGAACCAGTCGAACAGGCGCACACGCAGCACGCTGCGGCGCGACAGGCCGAGCACGCTCTCGAAGGCGGCGTTCGCGAAGAGGCAGCGGCCGTCGACGTGCACGATGGCGACCATCGTCGCCAGCTGGTCGAGCGCGGCGAAGGTCTTCGCGGCGGCGGCCGCTTCGGCTTCGCGCGCGGCGTCGCCGGCGCCCGCGTTCACTACGGCAATTTCGCGATCTCGCGCTGGATCGCGGCGATGTCGCTTTCCTTGCGCGCGATCGCCGCCTTCATGTCGGCGACGCGATCGAGGTAACGCTGGAAGTTGCGTTCGCTGCCCAGGCGTTCGGGCTGGCCGTTGTTGTACTCTTTCTGCATCGTCGCCAGATCGGCTTGCGCGCGCTGCAATTCGCCTTCCAGGATGCGCCGCGCGTCGCTGTCGCGCGCGCGTTGCACGGCGGGATCGATCTTCGCGTCAGCCGCTCCCGGCGCCGGGCCCGAGGTGGAAGCCGGCGCGGCGCCGCGCGGCCGCGGCGTCTGAATGACCGAGATCGGCGCCCCTTCGAGCACCGAGCAGCCCTTGGCCTTGGCCTCCTGGGGCGTCAAGGTGTCGGTATAGAGCACCGGCGTCCCCGGGCATCGGTAGACCGGGCGGCTGCCCTCCTGCGCGGATGCGAGCAGCGGGGACGCAACGATGGCCAGAGCCAACAGGAGGGCGACGGACGGCTTCATGGCCCCATTGTGGCGCATGGCCGCGGCGCGGGCGACCAAAACTGCGCCGCCTTGACCGCACATTTCGCTGCCCACCGCCCGGCCGGGCCTGCGAGACGGCCCGCTCTCAGGCGGCGTAGTACATCTCGAACTCGAGCGGGTGCGCCGCCATCCTGAAGCGCGTCACCTCCTGCATCTTGAGCTCGATATAGGCGTCCAGGTAGCTATCGGTGAAGACGCCGCCCTTGGTCAGGAAGGCGCGATCGCGGTCGAGGTAGTCGAGCGCCTGATCGAGGCTGGTGCAGACGGTCGGAATCTTCGCGTCTTCCTCGGGCGGCAGGTGGTAGAGATCCTTGGTCGCCGCCTCGCCGGGGTGGATCTTGTTCTCGACGCCGTCGAGCCCGGCCATCAGCAGCGCCGCGAAGCCGAGGTAGGGGTTGCACAGCGGGTCCGGGAAGCGCGCCTCGACGCGCCGGCCCTTCGGGTTGGCGACGTACGGAATGCGGATCGCGGCCGACCGGTTGCGCGCGCTGTAGGCGAGCTTGACCGGCGCCTCGAAGTGCGGCACGAGCCGCTTGTAGCTGTTCGTTCCCGGGTTCGTGATCGCGTTCAGCGCACGGGCGTGCTTGATGATGCCGCCGATGTAGTACAGCGCGAACTCCGAGAGCCCGGCGTAGCCGTCGCCGGCGAACAGGTTCTTGCCGTCCTTCCAGACCGACTGGTGCACGTGCATGCCCGAGCCGTTGTCGCCGACGATCGGCTTGGGCATGAAGGTCACCGTCTTGCCGTAGGCGTGGGCGACATTCGTGATGACGTACTTCTGCAGCTGCAGCCAGTCGGCGCGCTGCACGAGGGTCGAGAACTTGGTGCCAATCTCCATCTGGCCGGCGGTCGCGACCTCGTGGTGGTGGACCTCGACCGGGATGCCGAGCGACTCCAGGATCAGGCACATCTCGGAGCGCAGGTCCTGCGCGCTGTCGACCGGCGGCACCGGGAAATAGCCGCCCTTCACGCCCGGGCGATAGCCCGAGTTGCCATGCTCGTACTTCGTGCCCGAGTTCCAGGCGCCCTCCTCGGCTTCGATCTTGAAGAAGCAGCCCGACATGTCGTTGCCCCAGCGCACGCTGTCGAAGACGAAGAACTCGGGCTCGGGACCGAAATACGCGAGGTCGCCGAGGCCGGAGGACTTCATGTAGGCCTCGGCGCGCTTGGCCAGCGAGCGCGGATCGCGCTCGTAGGGCTTGCCGTCGGCCGGCTCGACGACGTCGCAGGTCAGGATCAGCGTCGGCTCTTCGTAGAACGGGTCGATATTGGCGGTATTCGGATCGGGCATCAGCTGCATGTCGGACGCTTCGATCCCCTTCCAGCCGGCGATCGACGAGCCGTCGAACGCATGGCCGTGGGTGAACTTGTCTTCGTCGAAGTGCGACACCGGCACGCTCACGTGCTGCTCCTTGCCGCGGGTATCGGTGAAGCGGAAATCAACGAACTTGATCTCGTTGTCCTTCACCATCTTCATCACGTCGGCGACGGTCTTGGCCATCAAAATGCTCCAGGAAGGCGTAGTTGTTCGGGGGGGGGGGATGGTGCGACTTGCCGACGGCGCATCGGGCGGGCCGCGGCGCAAGGCAAGAAGACAACCCAATTTAGCAGAATCCATGCCCGCTCCGGCAGGCGCACCAAGCCGTGCGACAGGAGAGAACTCGGGGCGCGATGCACCCGTTCGGTGCGTCAAGGCGCTAGATTGTGGACTCAACGCACCAATTCGGAGCCGAGCGCCGCACCAAGACTGCGCAGGCCGGCCAGAAGCTCTTCGTAGGCGACGTCCACCGCCGGTGGCCGTCCCTTCACGCCGAGTTCGATATGCCGGCCGAGGGTCGGATGGTCGACGCTCGGCAAACTGAAGACCTTCACCCCCGGGAACGCCGACTCGATGTGCTCCATCAGCGGCGTGAGCGACGCCTCCATCGACCCGAAGACGATCACCGATCGCTCGCTCGGCCTTTGCTTGCCGCAAAGATTCGCATAGCGGCCGTCGAGCACCGACTCGATCATCGGATGCGCCATGACCGGAAAGCCGGGGACGAAGTGCACGTCGCCGACCGAGAAGCCCGGAATCCTGTTGAACGGATTGGCGATGATGCTTGCCCCGAGCGGGAAGACGCCCATCTCGAGACGGCGCAGGGTATCCGGGTGGTTCTCGTCGAACGGCCGGCCCTGCTCGGCGGCCATCTGGCGCACGCGCTGCAGGATCAGTTCGCGCGCCTGCGGGTGCAGCACGAGCGGCACTTCGAGCGCCGCCGCGGCCGCCTGGCGCGTATGGTCGTCGGGCGTGGCGCCGATCCCGCCGCAGCAAAACGCGATATCGCCGCTCGCGAAGACGCGCTTCAGTTCCGCGGCGATGCGGGCGCGCTCGTCACCCAGGAACTCGACCCACGACAGCGCGAGACCGCGCGCGCCGAGCAGCGCGATCACCTTCGCGAGATGCTTGTCCTCGCGCTTGCCGGAGAGGATCTCGTCGCCGACGATGATGAGGCCGAAGCTCACGTCGAGCCCCGGTCGCCCCCGAGCCGCGGCGCGTCGTACGGCGCCGGTGCGGGCGGCAGGACGAGTTCGGAGGCATCGAGCGCGGGCTCGGGGTGCGAGCCCGCGGGCGGTGCGGCGCCCGCCGCCCCGCCGCGAAGCGCCTCCAGCGCCGCCAGCAGATAGTGCGCGAACCAGAGCGCCGAGAACGCGAAGACCAGCGTATAGATCCAGATCGCGACCGGCACCAGGAGCGGCGCGAACGCGATGAAGAGCACCCCCGATGCCCACACCAGGCTCGGCGCCGCGCCGAGGTAGCCGGTGAGCACGCCGATGCCGAGCAGCGCACCCCGGTGGCGGCGCAGCAGCGTCTTGCGCTCGTCCCGGCTGGCATGCTCGGCGAGCATGTCGTAGCTCAGCACGCGATAGGTCAGCCAGCCCCAGATCAGCGGCGGCAGGATCAGCACGAGCGGCGGGATGAGCCAGAACGGAATCGAGATCAGCAGCGCGACCAAGGCGACGAATGTCGCTGCGAGCGACAGGAAGACGCTCGCGAAGAACGATCCGCCGCGCTTCTTCTCGAGCGCCGGAAAGCGCCGCTCGGCCACCAGCGAGAGCATCGACGGCGACATCAGCAGCGCCACCGCGAGCAGCGAACCGACGACGATCACCGGCGTGACGAGAAAGACGACGACGAGCGGCGCAAGCGCCGATTTCAAGCCCGGCAGCCCGATGGCGGCGAGCCAGTCGGTCAGCGTGACATAGATCGACCACGACTCGAAAGTCGCGCGCACGTTGTCGATCGCGAGATCCCAGAAAAAGTAGCCCAGACCGAGCGCGATCGCGACCATTAGCACGAGCGGCAGCAAGGACAGCGCGATCACGCGCGGATGCAGGCAGTACGCGGCAGCGCGCCAGAACGAGTCGAGCAGGGGCTTCATGAACACAGCAAGACTAGTGCAGTGTTCGACACTGTTCGGCACATGAAATCGCGCCTTTGCCGCCCGGGCGGCGTTGCAAATCCTCGCGATGCCTACGGGTATCGCTGCGGTTTGCGCCTGGCCAGTGCGGCAAATGCATCGGTCTTCTCGAGTGCCTCACAGTCTCGAGCACTGCACTAGCGCAGGTTGCCGGTGTGGCCGAGCGAGTAGCGGCCCGGCTGCGGCCAGACGGTCAGGCCGTGCGGTTCAGCGCCGACCTTGATCGTTGCGACCGCGCCGGTCGCTGTATCGAATCGATAGACGACATCGTCGAAGCGCCCCGACAGCCAGAGATATTTGCCGTCGGCGCTGACGTTGCCCATGTCCGGGCTGCCGCCGCCGGGCACCGGCCAGCGGGCGACGATCTTCTCGCTCGCGAAGTCGATCACCGTCACGCCGCCGTCGCCCCTTCTTCCGCCATGAACCTGGTGCGTGCCGCGATTGGCGACATAGAGACGCTTGCCGTCGCGGCTCGGATACAAGCCGTGCGAACCCAGTCCGGTGGTGATGAAGCCGACCTCGCGAAACGCCTCGGCGTCGACGACGTGCACGCCATCGGCGTGCATGTCGGCGACGAACAGGCGCTTGCCGTCGGGCGAGAAGCGGATGTCCTGCGGCATCGCCCGGCGCGCCGTGCAGACCTCGGTCTCGCCCGGCGCCCACGGCTGGCCGGCGACGTTGCGCGGGCCCTTGGTCTCCTTCAGGCGCGTGGCAGGAAGCTGCAGTTGCAGATAGCCGCTGACTTCGCGCCGCACGAGATCGATGCGTGCGATCGCGCCCGAGAATTCGCAGGTGAAATACGCGACGCGGCCGTCGATCGAGAAGTCGGCATGATTGATCCCCGGACAGCCCGGAACCTGGATCGAATACTGCAGCGCCATCGTGTGCGGATCGCGAAAATCGAGCCGCTTCCTCGCCTCGGCGACGACGATCGCCGACTTGCCGTCGGGCGTCGCGTACATGTTGTACGGATCGTCGACCGCGACTGCCGGACCCGGCTTGCCGGTGCGCGGATCGATCGGCGTCAGACTCCCGTCGTCGCCGCGTTCCGAGTTGTTCGTCACCCACAAGGTGCGCAAGTCCCACGCCGGCACGATGTGCTGCGGGCCGCGGCCGACCTTGAAGCGGTCGACGACCTTCATGCTCGACGGATCGATGACGGTCACGTCGCCGCCACGCAGGTTGGGCACGTAGATGCGCTCGAGGTCGCCGCGCACCACGGGGCTGAGCATGCCGGCGCCGGTCTCGCTGTAAAGGTTGCCGGGGTCCGCAACCGGCGGCATGCCTTGCACGGTCGCGACCGCTCCGCCCGCGGCCGCGGCCACCGGGCCCGCAACGTGCAGACCGGTGCCCGCCAACGCGACCGCGAGCGCGGCGTACAACGCCACCCGCTTGCCTGTCCCCGCCCCTGCCCTCGACCGACGTATCACCATGCAACTCCTCGAATGCCCTGCGAACGGCCGATCGCCGCCGCCGGCATTGTCATTCAACGGCCGCGCCGCCGGTCAGCGGGCCGTGGAGGCCGAGCGGATCGCCTTCGCCGAAGCGTCGACGATATGATCGACGCCCTGCTGGCCGAGCGCCGCCGTCGCGCGGCGCGGGTCGCCGCGCACGCCGCTGCCGGCGCGCGGCTCGCCCGCGAGGGCCCCCTCTCGCACCAGGGCCGGGTCGAGCGCGAGCGCGAGCGATGTGTCCGCCAGCCCCGCATGCTCGCCGATCTCGGACGCGGCATAGCCCTGCGCCTTCAGCATCGCCGCATAGTCGTTCTGCGCGGCGTCGTAGTACGCGCGCAGTGCCAATGCGCGGGCCGGGTCGCCCCGCTGCGCCCATTCGCGGTTCAGGCGCGCCGCGACGCGCTGCATGGCTTGCTGATAGCCGCCGTGATCACCGAGGAAGACGATCTCGCGGAACCCGTGCTGGTGCAGACTGCGCGCGATCTTCTCGAGCAGTGCCTCGAAAGCGGCGTCGGTGATCGAGATCGTGCCGCTGTATCGCATGTGCGCCTGCGGCGGCGTGATCGCACCCTCGGGCACGTAGGGCAGGACCGGCGCGACGATCGCGTTGCCGAGCCGCTTGGCGATCCGCCCGGCAAGCAGATGCGCGCGCACGTTGTGCTTGCCCAGCACCATATGCGGGCCGTTCTGCTCGGTGCCGCCGATCGGGACGAGCGCGATCGTCGCGCCTTCGGCGATGCGCGACTGGAGTTCGGGTGATGTCAGCTCTTCGAGATAGACGCTGGCCGTCGCCGCATGCGCCAGGCCCTGCAGAGCGAGCCCCAGGCAGACCGCGACGCCGGCCGATCGCCATCTGCACACACGCTGCCTGCACTTCGGTTCCGTCATTCGGGCTGCTCCTGACGCGCGATGCCCTCGACCGCGCGATACCGATTGTTTCACCCCTGACGGGTGAATGGACTACAGTCGCTGGCCCGGGAACGACAATCGCGCGAAGCGGAGCAAAGCATGACGCTGGACCTGCCGACGCTCGTCATCGCCACCCTCGCGACGATGGTCATGTCGAGTGCGCTGATGACGCTCTTCGGCGCCACGCAGCGCATCTACCGCGGCTTCTGGTGGTGGACCGCGGCGCAATGGCTGGGGACGGCGGGCATCGCGCTGCAGTTCCTGCGCGATACGCACCCTTGGCTGCTTCCGCTGTCGAACCTGCTCGTGATGCAGTGGCCGATCGTCACCTTGATCGGGCTGCGGCGCTTCTACCCGCGACAGCCGCTGCCGATCCCGCCGGTGGCCGACGCCGTGCTGCTCGGCCTTGCCTTCGTGCCGTGGGTCGCCGTCTGGGCCACGGGCGGCGATATCGCGGCGCGCGTCGCCGCCTTCGGCGCCGGCGCATGTGCACTGTATCTCTACGGCGCGGCAATCACGCTGCGCCTGCGCGCGTCGCATCGCAGTTCGGCGCTCGAAGCCTTGATCGCCATGCAGTTCGCGGCGGCCGCGGTGAATGCGCTGCGCGCCGTGCAGGCGGCGCTGGACGGTGCAACGGCGCTCGCCAGCAACGACAGCGCACTGCTCGCCGCGCTCGCCTCGGGCATGCTCGCGATGGCGATGGTCTATCTGAGCCTGTTGCTCACCCACGAGCGCACGACGCTCAAGCTCGCGCTGTCGCAGCGCCGTCTGCGCACCCTCGCCTATACCGACATGCTGACCGACGTGCCGAACCGTCACCGCTTCTACGAACTGGCGACCCGATCGCTCGCGCTGGGCGACCCCGGCAGCGCCGCCGTCGTCACCTTCGACATCGATCACTTCAAGCAGATCAACGATACGCAGGGGCATTCGGGCGGCGACGAGGCGCTGCGCGACGTCGCGCGCTGCATGCGCGACGCGCTGCGCGCGAACGATGTCGCGGGCCGCATCGGCGGCGACGAATTCGCGATGCTGTTGCCGAGGACCGACGTCGACGAAGCGCTCGCCGTCGTCGACCGCCTGTCGCTGCAGCTCGACGGCTGCCGCGTCGCCGGCAGCCGCCAGCGGCTCAGCCTGAGCTTCGGCATCGTGATGTCGCGCCACGGCGAGATGATCAGCGACGCGCTGCGGCGCGCCGACCAGGCCCTCTACGAGGCCAAACGCCAAGGCCGCAGTTGCGCGGTCATCGCCGAAGGCAGCGCGAACAGCCCGGTCTTCGGCGAGAGCCGCGCGATGGGCCTGAGCGCGCGCTGAACGCGCGAGTCAGAGCCCGAGCGCGGCTTCGGCGCTGACGAACGGCAGCCCGAGCGCGCGCGCCACCGGCTCGCAGGTCACCCGGCCGCGGTGGACATTGAGGCCGCGGCGCAGATGCTCGTCGGCGGCGAGCGCCGCCTCGCCGTGCTCGGCGAGGGCGAGGCCGAACGGCAGCGTGGCATGGTTCAGCGCGTGGCTCGACGTGACCGGCACCGCGCCCGGCATATTGGCGACGCAGTAGTGGATGATGCCGTCGACCTCGAAGGTCGGCGCATCGTGCGTCGTCGGCCGCGAGGTCTCGAAGCAGCCGCCCTGGTCGATCGCGACATCGACCAGCACGCTCCTCTCCCGCATCCTGGCGAGCATCCCGCGGGTCACGATCTTGGGCGTGCTCGCCCCGGGAACGAGCACCGCGCCGATCACGACGTCGGCGGCGAAGACTTCGGCTTCGATCGTCGCCCGGTCCGAATAGCAGGTCCGCACCCGGCCCTCGAACAGCTCGTCGAGCTGGCGCAGGCGCGGCACCGATCGGTCGAGGACGCTGACCTCGGCGCCGAGGCCGGCCGCCATGCGCGCGGCGTGCAGGCCGACGACGCCGCCGCCGATCACGACCACGCGCGCCGGATGAACGCCGGGCACGCCGCCGAGCAGCAGGCCCATGCCGCCAGCCGGCTTGCGCAGCGAGAACGCGGCCGCTTCGATCGCCAGCCGGCCGGCGACCTCGCTCATCGGCGCCAGCAGCGGCAGCCCGCCGTGCGCGTCGGTCACCGTTTCGTAGGCGACCGCGATGCAGCCGGAATCGATCAGGGCCTGCGTCTGTCGAGGGTCCGGCGCCAGATGCAGATAGGTGAATACGATCTGCCCCGCGCGCAGCAGCTTCCACTCCGCAGGCTGCGGCTCCTTGACCTTGACGATCATGTCCGCGCCGGCGAAGACCTCGGCGGCGCCCGCGACGATGCGCGCACCGGCCGCCGCATACGCCGCGTCGGCGGCGCCGATGCCGGCGCCGGCACCCGACTGCACGAGCACCTCGTGCCCAGCGTGGACATATTCGCGCACCGCCATCGGCGTCAGGCCGACGCGGTGCTCCTGGATCTTGATTTCACTCGGTACGCCGACGCGCATGGTGCGATGCCTGATGGTCGATGGCTCGCGAGTCTAGTGCAGTGTTCGATACTGCGAGGCACGCAAGAAAACGGATGAATTTGCCGCACTGGCAAGGCGCAAAGCGCAGCGATACCCGCAGGTATCGCAAGCATTTGCAACGCCGCAGCGCGCCCGTATCGGGCGGACAGCAGGGGCGCGATTTCAGTGACGCAGTGGACTAGTACCGGTGCAGATCGTCGTGGCGGTGCGGGCCGGCGCGCGGCCGTGCGCGCGCGCCGCCCTGCGACAGGCCGTTCAGGATGCCGCAGGCATCGGCGCTGCGCGGCGAGGCGCATTGCGCGCGCAGTTCGCGAAGTTCGGTTTCGAGGCGTCGCAGTTCGGCGATGCGGCGGCGCACATGGCCGAGATGCTCGTCGAGCAGCGCATTGGCGACGCTGCAATCGCCATCGGGCTGGTCGATGCAGCCGAGCAGGGTGCGGATCTCGTCCAGCGCCATGTCGAGCGCGCGGCAGCGGCGGATGAACATCAAACGCCGCACGTGCTGCGCGTCGTAGCTGCGGTAGTTGGCGCCGGTGCGCGCCGGCGCCGGCAGCAGCCCTTCGCGCTCGTAGTAGCGGATGCTCTCGACCGAGGTTTCGGTCGCGCGAGCGAGGTCGCCGATTTTCATTTTGCGCTCCTTTGCGATGCCGTTTGACTCTACACCTGCTACAGGGTTTCCAATCCCGGCATGGATGCTTCGACGCGTCATGCGCACGGGCACGATCACTGCTGCGCCGCGCCACACCCCGCCGCGCCGCCGCCGCCCGACGGCCGCGGCACGCGCTGGCGGATCGCGGCAATGGACTGCGCGGCCGAGGAGTCCGAGATTCGCGCCGCCCTCGCCGGCGTAGCGGGCATCCGCAGCCTCGGCTTTCACCTCTCGGCGCGCACCCTGACGATCGACGCCGACCGCGCCGCGCTGGCCCCGGCGCTGGCGGCGATCCGCGCCGCCGGCTTCGACCCGCAACCGCTGCCCGATACCGGCGCGCCCGACGCCGCCGCGGGCAAGCGGCGCGAACTGCAGCGCCTCGCATTCGCGCTCGCGTGCGCGGCGGGCGCGGAGCTGCTTGCCTGGCTCGGCGGCGAAGCGCTCGCCTGGCGCATCACCGGCTCGGCGCTCGCCGCGCTGGCGATCGCGCTTGCCGGCTTCGGGGTCTACCGCAAGGGCCTCGCGGCGCTGCGCGACCGGCGGCTCAATATCAACGCGCTGATGACGGTCGCCGTGACCGGCGCGTTTCTGATCGGCCAGTGGGCCGAGGCGGCGATGGTGATGGCGCTCTACGCGATCGCCGAGGCGATCGAGGCGCGCGCGGTGGACCGCGCGCGCAATGCGATCGGCAGCCTGCTGAAGCTCGCCCCCGACCGCGCCGAACTGCGCCAGCCCGATGGCTCCTGGCGCGTCGTGCCGGCGGCCGAGGTGGCGGTGGCGGCGATCGTGCGCGTGCGCCCGGGCCAGCGCGTGCCGCTGGACGGCACGCTCGTCGCCGGCAGCACGAGCGTCGATCAGGCGAGTGTCACCGGCGAGAGCCTGCCGGTCGACAAGGCGCCGGGCGACGCGCTCTTCGCCGGCACGATCAATCTCGCCGCCACCATCGAACTGCGCGTCACCGCGCCGGCGTCGCAGTCGACGCTCGCGCGCATCATCCACGCCGTCGAGCAGGCGCAGGGCAGCCGCGCGCCGACGCAGCGCTTCGTCGACCGCTTCGCCGCGGTCTATACGCCGGCCGTCTTCGCGCTCGCGCTCGCGGTCGCGATCGCCGGGCCCTGGATCGCCGGCTGGGCCGCGCTGGATGCGATCTACAAGGCGCTCGTGCTGCTCGTCATCGCCTGCCCTTGCGCGCTCGTCATCTCGACCCCGGTCGCGATCGTCAGCGGCCTGGCCGCCGGCGCGCGGCGCGGCATCCTGATCAAGGGCGGCGTCTATCTCGAGCAGGCGCGGCGCCTGAAGGCGATCGCCTTCGACAAGACCGGAACCATCACCGAGGGCGCGCCGCGCCTCGCGACCTGGACCGCGCTCGACGCCTCCGCCGACGCGGCGCGGCTGGCGCGGGTCGCGGCGGCGCTCGCGGGCCACTCGCAGCATCCGGTCTCGAAGGCGATCGCCGAAGGTCTGCCGGCGAGCGATGCGGGGCTCGAGGGCTTCCAGGCGCTCGCCGGGCGCGGCGTCGAGGCGACGGTCGACGGCGAGCGCTACCTGCTCGGCAACCACCGCCTGATCGAGGAGCGCGGCCTTTGCTCGCCAGGCATCGAAGCGCTGCTGCGCGAGCACGAGGCGCAAGGTCGCACGACGAGCCTGCTCGCGACCGAAAATCGCGCGCTGGCGCTGTTCGCGGTCGCCGATACCGTCAAGCCCGAAGCGGCGCAGGCGATCGCCGAACTCGACGCGATGGGGTTCGCAAGCGTGATGCTCAGCGGCGACAACCAGCGCACCGCCGAGGCGGTGGCGCGCGAGGCCGGCCTGCGCGACGCGCGCGGCAGCCTGCTGCCCGAGGACAAGCTGGCGGCGATCGACGCGCTGCGCGAGCGACACGCAACGGTCGCGATGGCGGGCGACGGCATCAACGACGCACCCGCGCTGGCGCGCGCCGATATCGGCATCGCGATGGGCGCCGCCGGCACCGATGCCGCGATGGAGGCCGCCGACGTGGTCGTGATGAACGACGACCTGCGCCGCATCCCGGAGCTGATTCGCCTGTCGCGCGCGACGCACGCGATCCTCGTGCAGAACATCGCGCTCGCGCTCGCGATCAAGGCGCTCTTCCTCGGCCTCGCGATCTTCGACGATGCGACGATGTGGATGGCGGTCTTCGCCGACGTCGGTGCGAGCCTGATCGTGATCGGCAACAGTCTGCGGCTGCGCGCCGGGGGCAGAGCGCGATAGCCGGGCGCGGGGCGGTCGGATTGCGGCGGGCGCACGCCTGCTTCTACGGGCAATCGCCAATCGTCGCGGCGCGATGCCTTCGCTAGACTCGCCGGCCAGCGAGTTGACGACCGGAACGCAAGCGGCTTGCCTGCGGGCTGCAGAACCGACGTGAACTCCATCCGAGGGAGCCTCCCTCATCGCAGCCCGCCGCTTGCCGGCACTCTGGAGGACCATTCATGGAACGTCGCTCGTTTCTCGCGCATTCCGGCATCGCCGGCATTCTCGCTGCCGGAACCGCTCCCGTCTTCGCACAGTCGGGCGAAGTCAAGTGGCGTCTGGCGTCGAGCTTTCCGAAGTCGCTCGACACCATCTTCGGTGGCGCGGTAACCGTCGCCGAGCGCGTCGCGTCGGCGACCAACAACAAATTCCAGATCCAGGTTTTCGCCGGCGGCGAAATCGTGCCGCCGTTCGGCGTCGTCGATGCGGTGCAGAACGCGACCATCGAGTGCGCCCATACCGCGCCGTACTATTTCTTCGGCAAGGATCCGACCTTTGCCTTCGGCTGCGCGCTTCCGTTCGGCATGAACGACCGCCAGCAGAACGCGTGGATGTATCACGGCGGCGGACGCCAGCTCTACAACGACTTCCTCAAGGACTACAACATGCTCAGCTTCGCCGCCGGCAATACCGGCTGCCAGATGGGCGGGTGGTTCCGCAAGGAAATCAAGACCGTCGATGACCTGAAGGGCCTCAAGTTCCGCGTCGGGGGCACGGGCGGCCTGCCGCTGCAAAAGCTCGGCGTCGTGCCGCAGCAGATCCCGGGCGGCGACATCTATCCCGCGCTCGAGAAGGGCACGATCGACGCTGCCGAATGGGTCGGCCCCTACGACGACGAGAAGCTCGGCTTCTACAAGGTCGCCAAGTTCTACTACTACCCGGGCTGGTGGGAAGGCGGCCCCGAGCTCGACCTGTTCGTCAACATCAAGGCCTACAACGACCTGCCCAAGGAATATCAGTCGATCCTGCAGGCCGCCTGCCACGAGGCGAACGTCGACATGATGGCCAAGTACGACGCGCTCAACCCGGCGGCGCTCAAGCGGTTGCTGGCCAACGGCGTTAAGCTGCAACCCTTCTCCAGCGACATCATGGCGGCCTGCTACAAGGCGACGCAGGAGGTCTACGAGGGCATCGCCGAGAAGAATGCGAAGTTCAAGAAGATCTACGAGCCCTGGAAGGCGTTCAAGGCCGACCAGATCGAATGGTTCGCGGTCGCCGAGAACCACTTCGACAACTTCCAGATCGCCGCCCAGCGCCTCGAGCGGCGGAAGAAATAGGGCCCACGATCTCGTGACAGGCGGCCCCGGCGGGGCCGCCTCGCGCGGCGCGCCTCCCGGGCGCGCTTATTTCTTGGCGTCTTCGCCCTGCTTGTCCGCGCCGGACTGACCGCCCATCGCCTTCTCGAGCGCCTTGGTCGCATCGTCGTCGGCCGGCTTGTCTTCGGATCCGGACCCGCCCTGGAACGCGCGTTCCAGCGCCTTGGCCGCGTCGTCCTGCGCGGCGGCGGCGCCGCCGCCGGTCGCCGCCGGCGCTTCGATGTGGATATTCCCGATGTCGACCTTCTGCTTCGTCGCGAGCCCGCCCGAGACGAGATTCGGGAAGGCGATGATGAGCCCGACCATGATGATCTGGATGAGCACGAACGGAACCGCACCCCAGTAGATTTGTGCGGTCGTGACCGGCGCGATCATCTTGCGGGTGATGCGGTCCGCGTACGCCTTCGCCGGCGCGACGCTGCGCAGGTAGAACAGCGCGAAGCCGAACGGCGGATGCATGAACGAGGTCTGCATATTGACCGCGAGCAGCACGCCGAACCAGACGAGATCGATGCCGAGCTTGTCGGCGACCGGCCCGATGAGCGGGATGATGATGAACGACAGCTCGAAGAAATCGAGGAAGAACGCGAGGACGAAGATCAGGATGTTGACGACGATGAGAAAGCCCAGCTGGCCGCCCGGGAGCGAGGTCAGCAGGTGTTCGACCCACACGTGACCGTTGACACCGTAGAACGTGAGGCTGAACACCCGCGCGCCGACCAGGATGAAGACGACGAAGGTCGACAGCTTGGCCGTCGTATTCATCGCCTGCTTGAGCAGCGGCATCGACAGCCTGCGCCGCGCCAGAGCCATGACGAGCGCACCGGTGGCGCCCATCGCGCCGCCCTCGGTGGGTGTGGCCACGCCCAGGAAGATCGTGCCGAGCACGAGAAAGATCAGCGCCAGCGGCGGAATGAGCACGAAGGTCACGCGCTCGGCCATGCGCGACAGCAGACCGAGCCGCAAGACCTTGTTGAGCACCGCGCAGACGAAGGCGACGCCGACGCCGACCGACATCGTGATCACGATGCGCTCGTCGGTGGCGACCTCGGGGTGCATGCGCTCGTAGTACACCTGCCACCAGGCCGTCGCGGCAGCGAATGAGACGAGGGTCAGGGCCAGGAGCGAGCGGTTTCCCGTCGCGCCGCTGGCCTCGCGCAGCGTGCGCGCCTCCTCGGGCAGGGCCGGAGCCCAGTGCGGCTTGAAGATCGACGTGCCGATCACGTACAGGGCGTAGAGGCCGGCAAGCGTGAGTCCGGGAATGAACGCGCCGGCGTACATGTCGCCGACCGAGCGGCCGAGCTGATCGGCCATGATGATCAGCACCAGCGAAGGCGGAATGATCTGCGCCAGCGTTCCCGACGCCGCGATGACCCCGGTGGCCAGTCTGCGGTCGTAGCCGTAGCGCAGCATGATCGGCAGCGAGATCAGACCCATCGAGATGACCGACGCGGCGACCACGCCGGTCGTCGCCGCGAGCAGCGCGCCGACGAAGATCACCGCATAGGCCAGCCCGCCGCGCACGGGGCCGAAAAGCTGGCCGATGGTGTCGAGCAGATCCTCGGCCATTCCGCTTCGCTCGAGGATCAAGCCCATGAACGTGAAGAACGGAACGGCGAGCAGCGTGTCGTTGGCCATGACGCCGAAGATGCGCTCCGGCAGCGCCTGCAGCAGCGTCGGCTGCAGAAGGCCGAGTTCGATGCCGAGGAGGCCGAATCCGATGCCGACGGCGCCGAGCGCGAATGCGACGGGATAGCCGAGCAGCAGAACGACGACCAGCGCCGCGAACATGAGCGGCGCGATGTTGTCGACGAGGAACGCGGTCATGGCCGCCCCTTGCCGTCCGTGCCGATGCGCTCGGCCTCCTCGGCGATATCCCGATCGCCGCGGCTACGCAGGATCTCCTCGGCGAGTTGTTCCTCGGCGGTCTTCTCGACCGGCTTCTCGCTCGGATCGGGAATCATGCCGCGCAGGAACGCCACGCGCTTGATGAGTTCGGAGATCGCCTGCATGATCAGCAGGAAGAAGCCGACCGGGACCATCAGCCGCGCCGGCCAGACGATCAGCCCGCCGGCGTTGGTGGAGACCTCGCCGCGCACATAGGCATCGACGAATACCGGCCACGACAGCCACATGATCAGGACCGACATCGGCAGCAGGAAGAAAAGGGTGCCGAAGATATCGATGCCGGCGCGCACCCGCGCCGACATGCGGCCGGTGATGATGTCGATGCGCACGTGCTCGTTGTGAAGCAGCGTATAGCCGGCGAGAAACAGGAAGATCACCGAGAACAGGTACCACTGCACTTCGAGGTACGCGTTCGAGCTGTAGTTGAAGGTCTTGCGGATCGTCGCGTTCGCGGCGCTGATGAGCACCATGGCGAGGATCAGCCAGTACAGCGTCTGACCGATCTTCTCGGTCACGGCGTCGATCAGCCGGGATAGGGCGAGCAGGCCTTTCACGCGAGCCTCCTTCGTGTGGAGTGAAGCATGCGAACTGCGGTCGAGAACAGGGATCGAACTCGGTGCAGGCCCGCGGCGGTCGCGCGATTATAAAAAGCGTGTCCGCCCGTCCGGGCCCCGCGATCAGGGGGTTTCCCCCACGTACGGGCGCCGAAAACGTCGTCATTGCCGAGCGCGACGCGCCTCGCGTCTGCGGTGTGCCGGATGCATGACCCGCGCCGTTGCGCGACGGGTCGCGCGCCGAGCTTGCCCCCGACGGCGCACACCGCCGAACGCTCCCCTGACCTTCGGGCGCGTTCCAACGCCGCGCTTCACGCCAGCCTGAAGCAAAACGACTTCGGCCGCGTCAACTGTTCGTAGGCGATCGGCGACAGCACCGCGCCGCGTCCGCTGTGCCTGA
>CALMIL010000010.1 GCA_937864005.1 uncultured Burkholderiales bacterium | reverse complement strand
CGTCGCCCGGCGCGCGCGATTGACGACGCTGGCGCAGCGGCGAACACGAGCCAGGGCGCAGGCCAAAAAAATGCGCGCCAGACCGCTCGGGTCTGCCGCGCAATGCCGGTCGCGTCAGGTCGCGATCAGCCTTCCACGTTCAGCTTTCGGACGCCGCGCGCACTTCCTGTGCGGTCGCGGTGAGCGCATCGCGGCGGCCGACGATCACCATCCGCGGCAGTTGCTGCACGCTGGCGACGGCCTGCGCCTGGCTCTGCGCGGTGACGACGACGGTCGGCAATTGAACGACGGCCTGCTTGAAGGCGGCCTCGCGCGGCGCCGCCAGACTGTCGATGCCGGCGAGCTCGATTGCGGTCGCGAATACCGATGCGATGGCGATCAGCAGGACGGTCTTGAGGGAAGTCGATGCATTCATGGCGGGCTCCTTGGTCTGTGGCGTCGAGTGCGTTCCTTGCTCTCGATGGCCTCAGTATCGGCACCCGCATCGGGCAATGCACGCCCGTTGCGACGGAATGCGCCGATCGCGCGATGAACTGCGCTGCGCGCCGACGGCCGGGACGCGCCGTCGCCGTCACGGATCGCGATCGTGCGGGGATCGGCCGGCGAGACTGCCTCGGCAGGCGGCCCTCCGAGCCGCGTCTGGACGATCGGCTCAGATGCCATTCGCATCGCGCCCGAGGCGACGCTCGATGCGGGATGATCGGCCGGCCACGACGAAACGCGGCAGGCCAAAAAAATGCGCGGCAGACCGCTCGGGTCTGCCGCGCAATGCCGGTCGCGTCAGGTCGCGATCAGCCTTCCACGTTCAGCTTTCGGACGCCGCGCGCACTTCCTGTGCGGTCGCGGTGAGCGCATCGCGGCGGCCGACGATCACCATCCGCGGCAGTTGCTGCACGCTGGCGACGGCCTGCGCCTGGCTCTGCGCGGTGACGACGACGGTCGGCAATTGAACGACGGCCTGCTTGAAGGCGGCCTCGCGCGGCGCCGCCAGACTGTCGATGCCGGCGAGCTCGATTGCGGTCGCGAATACCGATGCGATGGCGATCAGCAGGACGGTCTTGAGGGAAGTCGATGCATTCATGGCGGGCTCCTTGGTCTGTGGCGTCGAGTGCGTTCCTTGCTCTCGATGGCCTCAGTATCGGCGCCCGCACGGGGCAATGCACGCCCGTTGCGACGGAATGCGCCGATCGCGCGATGAACTGCGCTGCGCGCCGACGATCGGGTCGCGCCTCGGCATATCGTGACGTCAGCGCACCGCGCCGATTCCTTGCTTGACCGCCTCGCCGAGCTCGATCACCGCCATCGCGTAGTAGCTCGACTGGTTGTAGCGCGTGATCGCGAAGAAGTTGGACGTGCCGGCGACATAGCTCGGCGCGGCGGCGCCGTTTTGCAGTTCGACGAGGGCGAGCAGGCCGTCGAAGCGCTGCGCCTCGGGCGCGAGCACGGCGCCGTGCGCGGCGAATTGCGCGGCGCTGAAGGTCGGGACGATATCGGGGCCGAGCAGCAGTGCGCGGTCGGCGGCGTCGACCGGCACCGCGACCGCGAAGTGCGTCGGCACGCCGCGCCGCCAGCCGTACTCGGCCAGGTAGTGCGCGACGCTGCCGATCACGTCGGCGCTGCTGTCGCGCAGGTCGATACGGCCGTCGGCGTCGAAATCCACCGCATACCGGTTGATGCTGCCGGGCATGAACTGCGGCATGCCGAGGGCGCCGGCATAGCTGCCCTGCAGCGTGAGCGGGTCGCAGCCGGCGCGCTGCGGCGTACTGCGGCAATGGATGAAGAGCTGCTCGAGTTCGGCGCGAAAGAACGCGCTTCGATCGCGCGCGCCGGCCGGGTAGTCGAATGCCAGCGTGGCGAGCGCGTCGATGGCGCGAAAGCTTCCCATCTGCTGGCCATAGATCGTCTCGACGCCGATGATGCCGACGACGATCTCGGGCGGCACGCCGTAGAGATCCTCGGCGCGCAGCAGCCAGCCTTCGTTCGCACGCCAGAACGCGACGCCGGCCGCGATGCGCCGCGGCTCGACGAAGCGGGCGCGGTAGGCGGCCCAGTTCTTGGCCGTGCCGGCCGGTGGCGGCGCGATGAATCGGGCGACGCTCGGCTGATAGCGCGCATCCGCGAGCGCTGCCAGCACCCAGGCGGTGTCCAGCCCGTTGCGCTCGGCGATCTCGACGCCGAAGCGCATCACGTCGTCGCGCTGCAGATAGCTCGCATCCTTGCGCGCCGGGTCGGCCTTCGCCGCCTTCTTGGTCGTCTGCTTGGTCGTCTGCTGGGTCGTCTGCTGGGTCGTCTGCTGCGTCGTCTGCTGCGTCGTCTGCTGCTTGGCCTTCTTGTGCCGGGACGCGGCGGCGCCCGCCGGGACGCTCGCGAGCGCAAGCGCGATCGCCGCGGCCGCAGCGGCAATCGGCAAGCTTTTCCATCGAAGTTTCATGCCGCCGATTGTCGCCGCGCGAGGCGGCCCGCTTCGATCCGCACGCTGCGCAGCACCGCGCGGGCGGGATCGCGCCGTCCGCCGCGGCCGTAGCGCTGCCGTTCGAGTCGCTCCAGCGCATCGGCGAGCGCCGCGCCTGCCGCGCCGAAGCGCGCATGCACGGCGCCGGCAAGACGGCCCGGCGATTCGTGCAGGCCGGCGTCGATGCCGAGCCGGCGCAGCGCGCCGCGCAGGCGTGCCGATTCGCGCACCCAGGGCTCGACGCGCTGGCGGTCCCACCACGCAAAGCCCGCGCCGGCGAGCGCCAGCGCGCTCAGGGTGCCGATCAGCAGCAGCGCGAGATCCTGCCAGCTCGGGGCGGAAAACCCGACATCCTTCAGCAGATCGAGCTGCTGGCCGCGCGAGTAGTTCAGCACCCACTGATTCCAGCGGTTGTTCAGACCCTCCCAGCCGTTGCGAAGGCGGGCCAGCAGGGCGGGGCTCACGCCGCCGATCGCGCTGGCGACGAGGCCGGGCGCCGGCTCGAGGCGGCGGCTGCGGACGATGCGGTCGGGCGCAACGGCGGCGGTCGGATCGGCGCGCAGCCAGCCGCGGCCAGCCTGCCAGTATTCGGCCCAGGCGTGGGCATTGCTCTGGCGCACGATCCAGTAGCCGTCGACCGGCTCGGCGTCCGCGCCCTGATAGCCGGTGACGACGCGCGCCGGCACGCCCATTGCGCGCAGCACGACGACGAAGGCCGCCGCATAGTGCTCGCAGAAGCCCTGCCTGCGGTCGAGCCAGAATTCGTCGATGCCGTCGACGCCGCCGTCTTCTGCGTAGACCCCCGGCGTCAGCGTATAGACGAAGCCGGCACTGCGGATGTGGGCCAGCACGGCGCGAACGAGCGTCGACGCGTCGGCCTGCGCGAAGCGCGGCTGGCTGCGCAGATCCTCGGCCCAGGCCATGGTGCGCGGGTTGGCGCCGGGAGGCAGCAGCAGATCCTCGCGCAGGGCGCCATCGGCTTCGAGCGGGCCGTGGCTGAACGCGAGCACGGCCCGGGCGTCGAGGCGCACGCGTTCGGCGACCGGCCGATTGGTGCGCCACTGCAGGTCGTCGGTCGCCCGCACGCGCGCGCCCTCGAGGTGGGGTGCGTCGGGCGCCGCCTCGAGCAGCGGCAGCAGCGCCAGGCGCGACGGCTCGAGCGTCATCTGGTACTCGACGGTCCGGCCGCTGCCGCGCAACTGCGCCCGCGCCTCGCCGTCGGAGACGAAGCGCGGCGTCAGCGGCAGCCATTCGCGGCCGTCGAAGCGGGACAGCACCGGGCCGCGGAAATAGAGCGACTCGGGGGGCGGTGCGGCACCGGTGAAGCGCAGGCGCAGCGCGACGCTGTCATTGATCGCGAGTTCGGCGACCGACCCCATCTGCATGCTCATCGACAGCCCGGTCGTCGCCAGACCGTCGTTCGGCAGCCCCCACAGCGGGCCGATGCGCGGGAAGAGGACGAACAGCAGCACCATCACCGGCGTGCCGAGCAGCGCGCAGCGTGCGGCGAGCGCCGCCGCATGGCGCAGCGCCGGCTGGCCGACCGGCATGTGGGCGAGGACGAGCGCCGTCAGCAGCCCCCAGACCGCGACCACCATCGCGAGCGCGACCGGCAGCGTCTGCGCGTAGAGGAACTGCGTCAGGACGACGAAGAAGCCGAGGAAGAAGACGACGAAGGCGTCGCGCCGCGCGCGCAGCTCGAGGGTCTTGAGCGCGACCAGTACGACGAGCATCGTCACGCCGGCTTCCTTGCCGAGCAGCGTGCGGTGCGTCCAGAGCGTCAGGCCGGTCGCGACGCACAGCACGGCGACGAGCAGCCAGCGCCCGGGCAACGGCGCATTGGTGATCGCAAGCTGGGCGCGCCACAGCAGCATCAGGCCGGTCAGCGCCGCACACCACAGCGGCAGGTGCGAAAGGTGCGGCAGCACGGTCCAGCCGACGACGCCGACGAGGAACAGCGTATCGCGTGCCTCGCGCGGCAGCTGCCGCCATGCGGGCCGCCAGCCGATTCGCGCGCGCGGCGCGGCGGTCAGCGCCATAGCGCAAGCGCCTCCAGGCAGGCCCGGCGGTGCACGTCGCCTTGCGCCGGCGCGATCTCGAGGTCCGGCAGGCGCAGCCCGAAATCGACGCCGGCGCGATGGGCGGCGAGCACCCACGCCGCAAGGCGCGACAGGCGGGCTTCGCCCGCCGCGTCGCCGCACTGCTCCCAGGCGAGCCACAGCTGCAGGTGAGCCGTGCCGCCGGCTTCGCGGCTGACGAGTTCGCCGCCGCCTTCGAGCGCGCGCGCCGCCTTCTTCCAGACGACGAGCTTGCGTGCATCGCCGCGGCGGTAGGCACGGATGCCGTCGAACTCGGCGCCTTGACCGGCCCGTGCGACGGCCGGGCCGCCGGGCGTCGCGCTCGTCGCCGGCAGCCCCGGCGGCGGGGCTTCGGCCTGCGGATAGGCCAGCACCTGTGCCGCCGGGCGCCAGTAGGCCCAGGCGCGAAAGAGGCCGAGCGGAAAACGCGTCTCGGCGACGAGCGCCGGCACCTCGTGCAGGCCGCGCCGTGGCGGCACGAAGCTCAGCCGGGCCGTCGCCTGGCCGCCGGCGGGCACGTCGATCCAGGTCAGCGTCGATGCCGACGCCGACTGCAGGCGCAGGCCGATCCCGAAGCGCGCCGCGCCCGGCGTCGTCAGGACCACCGAAAGCGGCGCGGCATCGCCTGCGTGGGCCGCGGGGACGGGCTGCAGGTGCAGCGTCAGCCCGCGCAGCGTGGCGTGCGTCTGGTGCATCGAGGCGATGCCGGCGCCGGCCAGCACGAAGGTCAGCAGATAGCCGAGGTTGAGCTGGTAGTTGATCGACGCCAGCAGCAGCACGACGAGCGTCAGGCAAAACAGCAGCCCGGCGCGCGTCGGCAGGATGTAGACGTTGCGCTGCGTCAGCAGCAGCGTATCGCTGCGCGGCGTGCGCGCCTGCCACCAGTCGCGAAAGCGGCGGCGCGGGCTGCGGCCGGGCGGCGCGGCGACGGCGGACGCAGTCACACCGCGCTCGACGCAGGAGGGCAGGCAGTGCCCATCGCTACGGCAGCGCGACCGCTTCGATCATCGCCCGCACCTGCTCGCGCCGGCCGCGGCCCGCGCCGGCGGCGGGCACGAGCCGGTGCGCGACCGTCTGCGCGAGGATCGCCTGCACATCGTCCGGCGCGACGTAGTCGCGCCGCGCGAGCAGCGCGTGCGCCTTGGCCGCGCGCAGCACGCCGATGCCGGCGCGCGGCGAGAGGCCCTCGACGAACCAGCGGCCCGAGCGGGTCGCCGCGATCAACGCCTGCAGGTAGTCGAGCAGCGCGTCGGACGCATGCACTGCGAGCACCGCGCGCTGCGCGGCGATCAGCTCATCGGGCGACATCACGGTCGCGAGGTGATGGATCGCCTCGCGCCGATCCTCGCCGGCCAGCAGAGCGCGTTCGGAGGCGGCATCCGGGTAGCCGAGCGTGATGCACATCAGGAAGCGGTCGAGTTGCGATTCGGGCAGCGGATAGGTGCCGATCTGCTCGCTCGGGTTCTGCGTCGCGATGACGAAGAACGGCCGCGGCAGCGCGCGCGTCTCGCCTTCGACGGTGACCTGCTGTTCCTCCATCGCCTCGAGCAGGGCGCTCTGCGTCTTCGGCCCGGCGCGGTTGATCTCGTCGGCGAGCAGCACCTGCGCGAAGATCGGCCCGGGGTGGAAGACGAAGGCCTCGCGCCCGCGCTCGTAGATGCTGACGCCGACGAGGTCGGTCGGCATCAGGTCGGCGGTGAACTGGGTGCGCGAGAAGCGCAGGCCGAGCGAGACGGCCAGCGCGTGCGCGAGCGTTGTCTTGCCGACGCCGGGCAGGTCCTCGATCAGCAGGTGTCCGCCGGCGAGCAGGCAGGCCAGACAGTCCTCGATCTGCGGGCGTTTGCCGACGATGATCGTGCTAACCTGATCGACCAGACGGGCAAGTTGCAAGGCGAGGGGATTTGTCATGCGAACGACAATACCCGAAAACCGCGGTCTGCCTTCCGCCGATCAACCCGCTGCTTGCGGCCCCATTTCGCTGCTTAGCCTTCCGATGTCCACCGCGCTCTACAGCCACCCCGATTGCCGCCTGCACGATATGGGCGAAGGGCATCCCGAATGCCCGCAGCGGCTCGATGCGATCAACGACCGACTGCTCATATCCGGCTTGAACGACGTGCTGGACCTGCGCGATGCCCCGCTGGTCGAGATCGAGGCTCTCACCCGTGCCCACGAGAGCCGCTACGTGAGTGAACTGGACGATCTGCTCGAGAGAATCGCGGCCGGCACCGAGTCGCGCTATATCGACCCCGATACGGTGGCCTGCCCCGCCACCTGGCGCGCCGCACTGCGTTCGGCGGGCGCCGCTGTCGCGGCGACCGACGCCGTGATCAAGGGCGAGGTCGAGAACGCCTTCTGCGCCGTGCGCCCCCCGGGCCACCATGCAACGCGCAACCAGGCGATGGGCTTTTGCTTCTTCAACAATATCGCCGTCGCCGCGCGGCACGCGCTGGACGTGCACGGGCTCGAGCGCGTCGCGATCGTCGATTTCGACGTTCATCACGGCAACGGCACCGAAGATATCGTCGCCGGCGACGAGCGCATCCTGATGGTCGGCATCTTCCAGCATCCGCTCTACCCGAACAGCGGCGCGGTGCCGATGGGCACCAACATGTGCAACCTGCCGATCCCGCCCTATACGCGCGGGCCGGAGATCCGCGACCTGATCGAGGCGATGTGGATGCCGCGGCTGGAGGAATTCAAGCCGCAGATGATCTTCATCTCGGCCGGCTTCGACGGCCATCGGGAGGACGACATGGGGCAGCTCGGCCTCGTCGAGGCCGACTACGAGTGGATCACGCGGCGCGTCAAGGCGGTCGCCGAGCGTCACGCGAAGGGCCGCATCGTCTCGTGCCTGGAAGGCGGCTACGCGCTCGAAGCGCTCGCGCGCAGCGTCGCGGTGCACCTGCGCGTGCTGGCCGATCTCTGAGCGCGCCGCGCCTTGCCGATGGATCTGGGCCTGTCCACCGCGTTCCCGCGGCTCGCGGCGCTCGCCACCGACATGACGCGCACGAGCATCTTTGTCGAGATCGGCGCGCTGGCGGCATGCCTGCTCGTCGCGTGGCTCGTGGCGTGGCAGCTGCGGCGCATGTTCGCGATCGACGGCCAGGTGATGTTCGGCAAGCGCATCGTCGACGGCGTGCTGTTTCCGGTGCTGGCACTCGTCTGCGCGCTGGTCGCACGCGAGACGCTGCGCGGGGTGACGCATCTGGCGCTGATCAAGGTCGTCATCCCGATCCTGATGTCGCTCGCAGCGATCCGGCTCACCGCGCGCGTGATGCGCGCCGCGTTGCCCGATTCGCGCGTCGCGATCGCGGTCGAGCGCAGCGTCTCGTGGCTCGCGTGGATCGCCGTCGTGCTCTGGCTGCTGGGCATCCTGCAGCCGCTGCTCGAGGGGCTGGACGGGATCAGCTGGCGCATGGGCGGCTCGCAGGTTTCGCTCGGCGAGGTGCTGCACGGCGTGCTGATGGGCGGCTTCGTCGTGATGCTGATGCTGTGGCTGTCGTCGGTCATCGAGCGCCATCTGACGCACGGCTCGACGACGTCGCTGTCGACGCGCAAGATCGTCGCCAACCTGGTGCGCATCGGCTTGCTGTTCGTCGGCCTGCTCGTCACGCTGTCGGTCGTCGGCATCGATCTGACGGCGCTGTCGGTGTTCGGCGGCGCGATCGGCGTCGGCGTCGGCTTCGGCCTGCAGAAGATCGCCGCCAACTATGTGAGCGGCTTCGTCATCCTCGCCGAGCGCGCGCTGCGCATCGGCGACATGATCGTCGTCAACGACTTCGAGGGCCGCATCACCGACATCCGTACCCGATACACCGTGATCCGCGCGCTCGGCGGGCGCGAGGCGCTCGTTCCGAACGAGTTGCTGATCACGCAGAAGGTCGAGAACCTGACGCTCGCCGATCGCCGCGTCTCGATGAGCTCGCCGCTGCAGGTCGCCTACGGTACCGACATCCGCGCGCTGATCCCGGCACTGGTCGAGGTCATCGCGGCCGTCCCGCGCGTGCTGAAGGACCCCGGGCCGTCGGTCACGCTCACCGGCTTCGGCGCCGACGGGCTCGACCTCTCGATCAGCTACTGGATCGGTGACCCGGAGAACGGCCAGGGCGCGGTGCGCTCGGCGGTCAATCTCGCCGTTCTGGCCAGGCTCGACGCGCTGGGCGTCGACATTCCGTTCCCGCAGCGTGTGTTGCGCCAGGCCGAGCCGTGGCGCACCGTGGTCACGCAAGGCGAGGGCGGGGCGACTACCATCGGCGATGCGGCGCGCGGTTCGAGTTGATGGCGCGACGCCGCGACGCCACAAGGAGCATGACGATGAAATTCCTCGCCCGATTCGGATCGATGCTGGCCGCCGCGGCGGCCGCGCTGCTGGTGCTGGGCTGTGCGACGCAGCCGACGGCGCTGGACGCGCAATGGGTCAACCCGGCCTTCGTCGGCAAGAAGGCGGTGCGCAACGTGATGGTGATGTCGGCGGCGCGCGATTCGACGAACCGCCGCATCTTCGAAGACCAGATGGTGGCCGCGCTCGAAGCCGCGGGACTGAAGGCGGTGCAGTCCTACAAGTTCATCGCCGAGGACGGCCCGGTCAGCGTCCAGCGCTTGCGCACCGCCGTCGCCCAGGCCGGCGTGCAGCAGGTGCTGGTGACGCGCATCGTCAACGTCTCGACCCAGGTCAACGTCTCGCCCGGCATGGTGATGGGCCCGGCGTGGGGCCCGGGCTGGGGGCCCGGGCCGGGCTGGGGCCCCGGCTGGGGCGGCTTTGCGGGCTACCAGAACTCGATGTGGGCGACGACCATTCCGCCGCAGGTCACGACGACGCAGAACGTGAATGCGGATACGCGCTTGTTCGATGCCAACGACGCCGAGGTGATCTGGTCCGCGTCGACGACGACGTCGGCCGGGGCAGGGGCCGCGGTGGCGCAGTTGATACCGCAGTTCGTCGGCCTGATCGTCGCGACGATGACGAAGGACGGCGTGATCTGACACCCGCGCGGCACTGACGCTGGCGCAACGGGTCGCCCGATACGGCATGCGAGAATTGCCGTGACCGGCGTCGAGATTTCGGTTTCCGATGGTCGCCGACACAACCCCTGAACGGAGGAACCCATGGCAAGTGAATCGAAATTTCGCCGGCTCGCGCTCGCGGCATGCACCGCGCTCGCGCTGGCCTACGCCGGCCACGCCGTCGCGGCCGAAGTGCCGATCGTCACTGGCGAGCAGTGGACCAGGTCGTCCGAAGACGTGCAGAAGGCCTACCTCGTCGGCATCGCCAACGTGGCGCAGGTCGAGGCGGCATACGCCGGCAATACGCCGCCAAGCGATGCGCAGAGCTTCCTGCCGCGGCTTTCCAAGGGCATGCAGGGGCAGACGCTGGACAGCGTGCGCGAGGGCCTGAACCGCTGGTACGCGGCCAATCCGGGAAGGCTGCAGCGGCCGGTGATCGAGACGATCTGGTTCGAGATGGCCCTGCCGGGCCTGAAGAAGTGAAGAAGGGAGAAGCGAACATGAAGCGAATCGCAACGTGGGTTGCCGTCGTCGCGGCGGCGGGGCTGGCTGCCTGCACCAACATGACGCCGCAGCAGCAGGGAACGATGAGCGGCGCGGCGATCGGCGCCGGCGCCGGCGCCGGCATCGCGGCGATCGCGGGCGGCAACGCCTGGACCGGCGCGGCGATCGGCGGCATTGCCGGCGGCGTCGCCGGCAACATGAAGGGCGCCCAGCGTCAGTAGGCGCCGCAGGGGCCGGGCCTGCCCGGCAACGGTTCAGGCCGTGCGGCGCCTCGCACGCGTCGCGCCAACAACGCCGTCCCTCGGGGACGGCGTTTGCGTTCACGGGTCGCCCCCCGTATCGCCGGCTATGTGCTCGCCGCAGTCGTGCCGCTGCCGACGGCGTCCCCTCCGGCCTGGGCCCGATCGGCCAGCGGCATCTTCCCGTCGCGCAGGTGCAGTTCGCGCTGCGGCAGCGCAAGCTCGATGCCGGCCTGCGTGAGCCCGTCGCGGACCTTGACCGCGAGGTCGCTGCGCATGCGCAGCCAGTCGGCGCGCTCGGTCGTCCACGCGCGCAGGTTGAACTCCAGCACGCCGGTTGCAAGCCCGGTCATGATCGCGGCCGGCGCGGGCGTCGCGGCAACGCCGTCGACCGTGCGCGCGATCTCGACCAGCAGTTCGAGCGTGCGCTTCGGGTCGGCCGCGTGGGTCGTCGCGACGTCGATGCTGACGCGCCGGCGCGTGCCGCGCAGCGTCCAGTTGACGAGCTTGTCGGCGAGCAGCATGCCGTTCGGAACGATGACGTCGGCGCCGTCGAAGGTCGTGATCGTCGTCGCCCGCAGGCCGATGTCGCGCACCGTGCCGAGCAGTTCGGCCACCTCGACCGTATCGCCACGCTGGATCGGGCGTTCGAACATCAGAATCAGCCCGGCGACGAAGTTGCGCACCACGTCCTGCAGGCCGAAGCCGATGCCGACGCCGAGTGCGCCGAAGACGAGTGCCAGCTGGCTGACCTGGAAGCCGGCCGCGGCGAGCGCCGACAGCAGGCCCAGAAAGAGGATCACGTAGTAGCTCAGCGACGAGATGCTGTTGCCGACGCCGCGCGGCAGCGCGAGCGACGGCAGCACGTCCTCGGCGAGCACCTCGCGGATCGTGCGCGCGATCCAGAACGCGGCCCAGGTCGCGACGCCGAGCGCGACGAGGTTGCCGAGGCTGAGCGTGAGCGAGCCGAGCGTGAACTCGTGGCTCAGCACCGAGACGAGGAAGGTCGCGAGCGGGCGGTAGATGCGAAACGACTGCAGTGCGAACACGAGCCACATCAGGACCAGCGCGAGCCGCCCGAGCCGGCCGATCGCCGGCAGCAACGACGCCGAATGGCGCTGCGCGAGCCGCGCGGCGGTCGGCCCGGCGAAAAGCACCTGCACGAGCGAGAGCAGGACGATCGCGCCGGCGTAGATCGCGAGCGCACCGTAGGCGCTGCCGAGTGCGGCTGTCGTCAGCATGTCGGCGAGCGAGACGTTGCCGATGATGTTCGATCCGGCGGCGACGAGCAGCACGCCGAACGCCAGCCAGCGCGCCGCGGCCCAGGCCCGGGCCGGCAGCGGCGTCTCGTCGCCGGCGCCGTCGCGCACGCGCCAGATGCTCCAGCCGAGCGCGGCGAGCATCAGCACGTTGATCGCGAGCAGCAGCACGCGGTGCCAGAACGGGTCGCCGACGAGCTGCGACACGATGGCGTTGAGCAGGTAAAACAGCGCGGCAAGATACGCCCAGCGCCCGACGAAGGTCAGCACGCGCCGCTCGAGCAGGATGAGGACCGGAATCCACGCCAGCAGCATCACGAGTTGCTGGCGCAGGATCGGCCCCTGGAAGTCATAGGCGATCGCGACCGCGGCGAGCAGCATCAGCCAGGCGGCCCAGGGATGAAAGAGGGCCTGCATCGTCCCCGTCTCGGCCTGGCCGGCGGCGATGAGCTTGCGCGCGCGGCGCCGCAGCCCGAACAGCAACGGCAGCAGCAACAACGCGGCGCCGGCGTAGGCCGGCAGCACGCGTTCGCGGGTGGCGTCGAAGTCGCGCGCGAACGCGGCTTCGATGGTCAGGCTTTCGCGCAGGCCGGCGCCGATCGTCTCGGCTCCGCTCGCGTCGCGCGCCACGCGCCACAGCGGCGGCGAGTCGATCGTCACGAGCCGCCGGTCCTGGGCATCGACCTCGTGCGAAACCTCGCCCAGACCGAGCTTGACCTGCGCCTCGATCGACGCGCTGACACGCCCGAGGTCGAGCAGCTTGGCCAGTTCGTCGGCGACGACGGCCTGCGCGGCCGCGATCGCGGCGATCAGTTCGTCGGCACGGTCGTGCAGCGCGGGTGCGAGGTCGGGTTCGTCGCGCGTCGCGATCCATGCCGCGCGGCGCGCCGCGAGCTGCGCCGCGTCCTCGGATGCGACGTTGGTCGCGCGCGCGAGTTCCGAACGCGTCTGGCGGATCGTGCGGTCGTGCAGCTGCCAGTGGCGCTCGAGGCTCTCGAGCCGGCGCACCGACAGCCGTGCCAGATCGCTGTTGTTCGTGATCGCTGCCAGTTCGCTCAGCGAATCGGCCTGCAGCGCGAGCCTGCGCTCGAGCTTCTCCGGCACGTCGCTCGCCTTCGCGCGCCGCTCTGCGGCCATCGCGAACGCCTGGTCGACGTCGGCGGTGGCGGCGATGTCGGCCGCGGGGATCGCCGCCGCGCGCGACTCGGCCGGTGCATCGGCGGTGTCGGCGGCGCGGCTCGGTGCGGCGAGCGACAAGAGCAGCGCCAGCATCGCGAGCGCGGCGATCGCGCAGCGCGACGCCGCGGCGCGCTTCACGGCCGGCCTGCCGCCGCCGACGTGCGCGGCGCTGCGATCGCCTGCGCCGCCCGGTCGAGCATGTAGGGCAGGAAGGGGTTGGACGAGGCGCGCGTCAGCGCGTCGGCGTTGACGATCAGCGCGCCGGTTTCGCCGCGACCGCCGACGCTGCCCAGATTGATGCCGAACTCCTTGTGCGCGTCGGGGGCCGCCTCGATGCCGTAGAGCGGATCGTCCATCGCGAACGGCAGTGCGATGTGCGACAGCGAAAACATCCCCGTCGGATACTCGATCGACAGCGGGCGGGTGGTCGGCACCGTCGCACCCGCGTCGATGCCGCGCTCGACGACGACGCCCGAAGGCTTGTCGCCGTTGGCGATGACGGCGGTGCGGTAGTTGCGCGGCGGCGCCGGCAGGATGCGATCGAGCGCGTCCAGCGAGCGCGCGCGCAGAAGCGGGGCGAGCTGCGCATGGCGATTGACGTCGAACAGCACGAGCTCGCTGCCGTTGGCGGGCAGCACGGCGTAGAGCGAATCGACGATCGCCTGCGTGCTGACGGTGAAATCGACCACCGACTGGAAGGTCAGGATCGGCGGCATGCGGGCGATGCGGCCGCTCGCCACCGCGTCGGTGATCGCGCCCTGCAGTTCGCGTGTCAGCAGCGACGACTGGCGCGCGCCGTTGATCGGGAACGAGTTGTACTTGAACGGGTTGTATTCCGTCACGATGCCCAGCCAGGTGGCACTCGCGAAGGCCGGGAAGAATGCGGGCCAGCCGAAGATGCCGGCGAAGCGGGCGAAGGCGGTGACGCCGATCATCGGCGAAACGAGCACGACGCGGTCGGGCCGCGAAAGCTGCGGGTCGGCGAGCGCGTCGAGCGCGTACTGCGTCGCGAGCGCGCCGCCGTTCGAATAGCCGAGCAGGTGCAGCGGCGCCGCTGGCCCGATGCGCCGCCGCGCCTCGCGCACTGCGAGCCTCGTGGCCTGCGTCCAGTCTTCCCACTGCGCCTTCGTCAACCCGGACGGCGCCGTGCCGTGACCGGGCAGACGGATCGCGATCGCGACGAAGCCGCGGTCCCGGTAGAGCTGCGCGAAGGCGCGCATGCTGTACGGCGAATCCGTCAGACCGTGCAGCAGCACGACGGCACCGAGCGGCGGGCCGTCCGGCGCCATCACGAAGGATCGGTTCCAGTCGGTCGCGAAACGCCCGGGGTAGAGCGGGCTGCCTTCGAAGAAGCGGTTGCTCGCGACGCGCTCTTCCGGTTCGATGCGCTCGACGATCTCGGCGCGCACTTCGTCGAAAACGCGCTGCTCGGCCTGCAGGTAGCCGTCCCAGTCGAGCTTGGCGATCTCGCCGGCTCGCAGGTCGTGCGGCACGTGGGTGTGCCAGACCGAGAGCGCCGGCCCGCGCTGGATGTCGTAGGTGCGGATCGCGATCACCAGGACGATCGCGCCGACCAGCAGCAGCGCGAGAAACGCCAGCAGGCCGAGCAGCTTTCGCATCATGACGTCACGGCCGTTCGCTGGCGCGCCGCGCGGCCGCTGTCGTCGTGCGACCCGCGTGGCACGGCAGGTCAGGATCGCGCCCGCCGTGCACCGGAAAGTGCCCTTACTTGGCCGTCACGTCGACGCGCCGCGCCTCGGCCGCGTCGCCGCCGTCGATCTGCTCGGGCTTCTTCAACTCGATGCGCGACTCGGCGATGCCGTTCGCCTTCAGCGTTTCGGCGACCGCCATCGCGCGTTGCTTGGCCAGTTCGGCATTCATCGCCGCATCGCCGCTCGAATCGTGGAAACCGCTGACGACGAGGTGCAGCGCGTCGTTCGTCTTGACGACCGCGATCACGCGCGCGAGCGTCGTCGGCGCATCGGCCGGTAGATCGGCCTTGCCGACTTCGAAGTAGAGCTTGGCGGTCTCGGGGATCGCGATCGCGACGGCGGCCGGCGCGGTGGTTGCTGCCGCATGCGGTGCGGCGGCGTTCATCGACGCGCCGACCGGCAGCAGCGGCACGATCAGCAGCGCGACGATATTGATGATCTTGATCAGCGGATTGACGGCCGGGCCGGCGGTGTCCTTGTACGGGTCGCCGACGGTGTCGCCGGTGACGGCCGCCTTGTGCGCTTCGCTGCCCTTGCCGCCGTGGTGGCCGTCTTCGATGTACTTCTTCGCGTTGTCCCACGCGCCGCCGCCGGTGCACATCGAGATCGCGACGAAGAGGCCCGTCACGATCGTGCCCATCAAGAGGCCGCCGAGGGCCGCCGCGCCGAGCAGCAGGCCGACGAGGATCGGCACCACGACCGGCAGCAGCGACGGGACCATCATCTCCTTGATCGCCGCCTTCGTCAGCATGTCGACCGCGACGCCGTACTGCGGCTTGGCGGTGCCTTCCATGATGCCCTTGATCTGGCTGAACTGGCGCCGCACCTCGACCACCACGCTGCCTGCCGCCCGGCCGACGGCTTCCATCGCCATCGCGCCGAACAGGTAGGGGATCAGGCCGCCGATGAAGAGGCCGACGATCACCTTCGGGTCGGAGAGGTCGAAGCTCACGCTCATGCCGCGGCCTTCGAGCGAGTGCGTGTAGTCGGCAAAGAGCACGAGCGCGGCAAGGCCGGCCGAGCCGATCGCGTAGCCCTTGGTCACCGCCTTCGTCGTGTTGCCGACGGCGTCCAGCGGGTCGGTCACGTCGCGCACGCTCTGCGGCAGGCCCGACATCTCGGCGATGCCGCCGGCGTTGTCGGTGATCGGGCCGTAGGCGTCGAGGGCGACGACGATGCCGGCCATCGACAGCATCGAGGTCGCCGCGATCGCGATGCCGTACAGGCCGGCGAGGCTGAACGAAAGGATGATCGCGATGCAGACGAAGATCACCGGCCAGGCGGTCGAGCGCATCGAGACGCCGAGGCCGGCGATGATGTTGGTGCCGTGGCCGGTGGTCGACGCCGCGGCGATGTGCTGCACCGGCTTGTACTGGGTGCCGGTGTAGTACTCGGTGACCCAGACCAGCGCCGCGGTGAGCGCGAGGCCGACCGCGCAGGCGCCGATCAGGCGCAGGTGGGTGTCACTGCCGAGCGCGTCGGCCGGCATGAAGAAGACGGTGACGCCGTAGAAGGCGACGAGCGAGAGCAACCCGGAGACGGCCAGACCCTTGTAGAGCGCGGGCATCACGTTCTTCATCGAGGGCGACGCCTTGACGAAGCTGCAGCCGATGATCGAGGCGATGATCGAGACGCCGCCCAGCAGCAGCGGGTAGAGCACCGCGTGCAGGCCAGCGCTGCGCACGACGAGGGCGCCGAGCGCCATCGTCGCGATCAGCGTCACGGCGTAGGTTTCGAACAGGTCGGCCGCCATGCCGGCGCAGTCGCCGACGTTGTCGCCGACGTTGTCGGCGATCACCGCCGGGTTGCGGGGGTCGTCCTCCGGGATGCCGGCCTCGACCTTGCCGACGAGGTCGGCGCCGACGTCGGCGCCCTTCGTGAAGATGCCGCCGCCCAGGCGCGCGAAGATCGAGATCAGCGACGCGCCGAAGGCAAAGCCGAGCATCGGCTTCAGAAGCGCCGACAGGCTCTTGTCCGGCGTCATCTGGCCCTGCATCACGGTGAACCAGAAGAACGCGGCGACGCCGAGCAGGCCGAGGCCGACGACCAGCATGCCGGTGATCGCGCCGCCCTTGAAGGCGACATCGAGCGCCGGGCCGATGCCCTTGGTCGCGGCCTGCGCGGTGCGCACGTTGGCGCGCACCGAGACGTTCATGCCGATGAAGCCGCAGGCGCCCGACAGCACGGCGCCGATGACGAAGCCGGCGGCCGTCGTGCTGTCGAGGAAGATGCCGATCAGCACCGCGAGCACGATGCCGACGATCGCGATCGTCTTGTACTGGCGCGCGAGGTAGGCGGCGGCGCCTTCCTGGATCGCCTTCGCAATCTCCTGCATGCGGGCGTTGCCGGCATCCTGCCTGAGGATCCAGCTTCGCTGCAGGAAGCCGTAGATCACCGCGGCCAGGCCGCATAGCAGCGCGAAATTGAGCGCCATCGTCGTCGACATCAAAGCTCTCCTTCTGGGGTCTCTCGTGGATTTGGAATCGTTGTCTTCGCCGCGTTGCGCGCGCCGTGGTCAGCCGTGAAACGACTGCGCCAGCGCGGATGGGGGCGAATCGGGACAGCGCGCATTGTATGGGCTCGCAAACCGCGTTCCGCGGCCGCCAGCGTAAGCGCCGGGCAAGTGCGCTCCGTAGAATCCATGCCATCCTCAATCAGCCAGGCCCGCACCATGAGCTTTCGACGCGTCTCCCCCGGCCAGAATGCGCCCGACGAGTTCAACGTCATCGTCGAGATCCCGATGAACGCCGACCCCGTGAAGTACGAGGTCGACAAGGAAAGCGGCGAGCTGTTCGTCGACCGCTTCCTGACGACGTCGATGCACTACCCGTGCAACTACGGCTACATCCCGCAGACGCTGGCCGGCGACGGCGATCCGGTCGACGTGCTCGTCATCACGCCGTACCCGCTATCGCACGGCGTCGTCGTCACCTGCCGGCCGCTGGGCGTGCTGATGATGGACGACGAAGCGGGCGTCGACGTGAAATTGCTCGCGGTGCCCGTCGACAAGGTCCTCAAGATCTACAGCCATTGGCACAAGCCGGAAGACGTGAACGAGATGCGGCGCAAGACGATCGAGCACTTTTTCCAGCACTACAAGGATCTCGAGCCCGGCAAGTGGGTCAAGATCCGCGGCTGGGAAGGGCGCGAAGCGGCGATCCGCGAGATCGCTCAGGGCATCGAGAGCTGGGCCAGGCAGGCCCAGCCCTGAATCGCGCCGCCCGGACGGCGCGGCCGAGGCTCAGGCGAGCGCCTTCGCCTTCAGTTTGGCGTATTCGTCCTGCGTGATGGTGCCGGCGTCGAGCAAGGCCTTGGCCTCGCTGATGTGCTCGGCCGGCGACTTGCCGGCGACCGATCGGATGTAGGCGTCGGTATCGGCCTTCGCGCGCTGCATCGACGCGCTCTGGCGCGCCGCCATGCCCCGGCCGCGCGCGATGATGTAGATGATCGCGGTCAGCATCGGGATGAAGACGAGGCCGATGATCCACAGCACCTTCGAGCCGCCGCCGAGTTCGGAGTCCCGGAACAGATCGACGATGATCTGGAACAGGATCATCAGGTAGGCGATGAACAGGAAGGCCGAAAGCATCAGCCAGATCAGGTCCCAGAAATTGCTCATGGTCTAAGGTTCCGTTGCTTTAAGTAAGGGGGAAGGGGTGCGCTATCGGTTCATCGCGCCGCTGACCGACTTGCGCAGGAACTGGACGACGAAGCCGCCGGTGAACATGCCCAACACATAGACGAGCAGCACGAGCATCGAGATTCGCATCGTGAAGCTCATCGAGAACAGCGACACCGTGACCGTGTCGAGGTTCTGGACCTTGAACATCAGCACGATGCCGGCAAGGATCACGATCAGGGCGATATAGACGTAGCGCATTTCGATCTCCGAAGCGTCTTGCCGAGGGTGGGTGCAGGCAAGGCGGGCCGTAGTGTAACGTTTGGTTTGCGGGTCGGGCCGCGTCCCGCCGCGTCCTGCCGAACCGGCTTGCTCAGCCGGCGCGCGCGGCGTCGGCCGCTGCGTGGATCCGCTCCGTGCGCGAACCGAACCTGTGGCTGTAGACCCAGGTGAACTCGGCGCCGAAGAGGAAGATCTGCGCCGAGTAGTAGACCCACAGCAGCACGATGACGAGCGAGGCCGTCGCGCCGTACAGGCTCGAGACGCGGCTGTGCCCGATGTAGACGCCGATCAGGAACTTGCCGGCGAGAAACAGCATCGAGGTGACCGCCGCGCCGACCCAGACGTCGCGCCATGCGACGCCGGCACGCGGCATCACCTTGTAGATCATCGCGAAGATGCAGGTGACGAAGGCGATGCTGAGCGTGACCTCGATCGCGTTGGCGATCGTCAGCCAGCCGACCGCCTGCGGGTCCCACCAGCGGCCGACGGCGGCCAGCGCCGTGCTCATCGCGAGCGAGACGATGAGCAGGAAGCCGAAGCCGAGGATCATGCCGAACGAAAGCAGGCGTGCGCGCAGCAGCGACCACAGGCCGGAACTGGGCGTGCGTTGTGGCACGTGCCAGATGCGATCGAGTGCGTCCTGCAGTTCGGCGAACACCGAGGTCGCGCCGATGAAGAGCAGCACGACGCCGAAGGCCGTCGCAAGCCTGCTCTCCGACGACAGCCAGACCTGCTCGAGCAGCGTCTGCACCGCCGATGCGCCGGCCGAGCCGAGCATCTCGCTCAACTGATGGTAGATCTCGCCGCGCGCCGCCTCCTCGCCGAATACGAGGCCGGCGACCGAGATCACGATCAAGAGCAGCGGCGCGATCGAGAACATCGTATAGAACGCGAGCGCCGCGCCCATGCTCTGCGCATAGTCCTTGACCCAGTTCTCGCCCGCCGCTTGCAGCAGGCTGCCGATGTCGCGCGGCGTCATGCGCGACTCACAGCCGGCCGTCACGCGACAGCAGCACCGCGATCGGCCGCGTGCCGGCGAACTCCGACAGGACGATGACGAGGATCGCGGTGATCGGCACCGCGAGGAAGGCGCCGGGAATGCCCCAAAGCTGCGACCAGACGGCCAGGCTGATCAGGATCGCGAACGGGCTCAGGTTCAGCGAATTGCCCATCACGTAGGGATCGAGAAAGTTGCCGATCAGGAACTGCACGACGGTCAGCGCGAGGACGAGCGAGAAGACGAGTCCCGGATCGACGAACTGGACGATCGCCATGATTGCCGGGAACATCACGCCGAGCACCGAGCCGAGATACGGCACGAAGTTGAGGACGGCGATCAGCACCGCCCAGAACGGTGCGAACTGCAGATCGAAGTAGTACATCACGACCCAGCTCACGGCGCCGAGCAAGAGGCTCAGCAGCGTCTTGAGCGCGAGGTAGGCGCCGACCCGGCCGTTGATGTCGCCGATCACCTTGCGCAGCTTGGCAAGCGTCTGCGGGTCCTTCGACAGCCGCGCGAGCTTGGCATCGAACACGTGCTGCTCGACGAGCAGGAACACCGCGTACAGCAGCACGACGACGACCGTGACCGCGATCGACGAGACCGACGCCAGCATCGAACCGAGCAGCACCTGGATATTGACGCGCGCCAGCATGTCCTGGCGCAGCGTGGCCCACGTCGGTTCGGTCTCGATGCCGAACAGTTGCGCCACCTTCTGCGCCGCGGCAAGCAGCGTCGCCTGATATTGCGGCGCGAGCGCGATCACATGATCGCGGTTCGCGATCAGCAGATAGCCGGCGGCGAGCAGCGCAAAGCCGATGACGACGATCGACAGCAGGTAGCGCAGCTGCAGCGGCAGCCGCGCACCGACGACCGGCACGCGCTCGAGCGCGTGCGTCAGGCCGACGATGATGTAGACGACGACCGCGCCGAAGACGGCCGGAACAAGCACGTCCCTGCCGATGTGCAGCACCCAGCCGACGATCAGCGCGAGCACCGCGCCCGAGACGAAGGCCTGGAACTTCGAGGTCATGGCCGACTGTTGCGTGGCGAAATCGGGGCTTGCGGCGCCTTGCCCTACTGCGCGCGCGCCGTCTTCAGCCCCTGCGGCTGCGGCGTCATCTGGTCGGCGATATCCACCCAGCCGCCGCCCATCGCCCGATAGACGTTGATCAGCTGCGTATAGCGCGCCGCCTGCAGGTTGACCGATGCGATCTCGGCGGCGAACAGCTCGTTCTCGGAGATCAGCACCTCGAGGTAGCCCGAGACGCCCTTGTCGAAGCGCAGCTTCGACAGCCGCGCGAACTCGCGCAGCGCCTCGACGCGCAGGCGCTGCGTCTCGAACTCCTCGAGGCGCTTCTGCGATCCGGTCAACGCGTCGTTCGTCTCGCGAAACGCGCCGAGCACGGTCTGCTGGTAGCCGGCGAGCGCGGCGCGGTACTGCGCCTCGGCCGACCCGACCTGGCCTTCGATCGCGCCGAACGTGAAGATCGGCCCGGCCAGGCCGCCCGCGATCAGCCAGGTGCTCGCCGGTCCGGTGAACAGACTCGAAAATGCGGTGCTGACGGTGCCGAGCGCGCCGGTCAGCGAGATCGACGGGTAGTACAGCGCGCGCGCCGCGCCGACGCTCGCATTCGCGGCAATCAGGTTCTGTTCGGCCTGCAGGATGTCGGGCCGCCGCTCGAGCAGCGTGGACGGCAGGTCGGCCGGAATCTGCGGCGCGGCGAGCTGGGCGATCGTCTTGCCGCGCACGATCGGCCCCGGGTTCCTGCCGAGCAGAATGGAGATCAGGTTCTCCTGCGCCGCGATCGCCTGCTCGAAGGCCGGAATCGCCGCCAGCGCCTGCTGGTGCTGCGAGCGGATCTGCATCAGCTCGGTCTTGGAGACGATGCCGGCCTTGAAGCGCAGATCGAAGAGGCGCTCGGTGGCGCCGAAGTTGGCCGCCGTCGCCTGCGCGATCTCGAGCTGGCGGTCGAGCGAGCGCAGATTGACGTAGCCCGTCGCGACACCGCCGACGAGCGTGAGCACGACGCCGCGCTTGGCCTGTTCGCTGGCAAAGACCTGCGCCTGCGCGGCCTCGGTCTGGCGCTGCACGCGGCCGAAGAGGTCGAGCTGCCAGCTCGCGCCGAGCGTCGCCTGATAGAGCGAGAAGGTCGGGTCGAGCACCGCCGGCAGCGGCGGCATGCCGACCTCGGTGGTGCGCGCGCGCGTCGCGTCGACGCCGTAGCCGAGCTGCGGATAGAGCTGCGAACGGGTCGACTGCAGCGCGCCGAGGAACTGGTCGATGCGCGCCGCGGCAACCCGCACATCGCGGTTGTCCTTCAGCGCGGTCTCGACCAGATCGTTGAGCACCGGATCGTCGAACTGCTCCCACCACTTGGTATTCGCCACCTCGGCCGCCTTCGGGTAGTCGATCCGCCACGCGGTCGGCGCTTCGGTCGTCGGGCGCACGTAGTTCGGCCCGACGGTGCAGCCGGCAAGCGCGATCGTGGCCGCAAGTGCAAGATGTCTGCCTGTCCTCATCACGCTATCCTTTCTTCGCTTCCTTGATCTCCGTGCATTCGGCCGCGGCGTGCGGCCGGATAGACTCATCCGGACCCGTGCAACCCGCCTCACCGAGTACACCATGTCCTTGTTGCTCGCCAGACCGACAGCATGCTGCGCCGGCCCTCTGCGGTTCGCGGCCGCGCGGGGCACGGGCGATCGAACCGCGGCCATCATCGTAGCGGTGCTCGCGCGACTGCGGCCATGGGCTGTCGCCGTCGGCCTCGCGCTGCTGGCCGGCTGCAGCACGCTGCCGCGCAATGCGCCGCCCACCGCGCTGCTGAACGAGACGAGCATTCCCGGCCTGCCCGATGTGAGGGCGCCGGCTGGCCGGCAAAGCGCTGCCTTCATGGCCGATCTCAGGCGGTCGTTCGAGCAGGAGTCGGCGGCCGACTTTCCGTTGCGCGAGGACGGCATCGTGCGCTACCCGCAGCTCGCGCTGTCGGGCGGCGGCGCCAACGGCGCATTCGGCGCCGGGTTTCTGAACGGCTGGACGCAGACCGGCCGGCGACCGGTGTTCAAGATCGTGACCGGTGTCTCCACCGGCGCGCTGATCGCGCCGTTCGCCTTCGTCGGCCCCGACTACGACGATTCGCTGCGCGAGTTCTACACGACGACCGCATCGCGCCAGATCTTTCGCGTGCTGAGCTTCATCCCGCAGTTGTTGACAGGCGAGTCTTTTGCCGAGACCGGGCCGCTGATGAACCTGCTCGAGCAGCATGTCGACGCGGCGCTGCTGCGCCGTGTCGCCCAGGCGCACGCCGCGGGCCGGCGGCTCTACATCGGCACAGCGAACCTCGACGCCCAGCGCTTCGTCGTCTGGAACATGGGGCTGATCGCGTCCAGCGGCCGGCCCGAGGCGCTGGCGCTGTTTCGCCAGGTCATGCTCGCGTCGGCGTCGATCCCGGTCGCCTTCCCGCCGGTGATGTTCGATGTGGTCGCCGGCGGCCGGCACTACGACGAGATGCACGTCGACGGCGGCGTCGGCGCCAATGTCTTCTATTCCGGCGGCGTATTCGCTTTCGGCGAGGCGCGCGAAGGCGTCGGCCGCGGCATCGGGCGCGAGCGCGTCTTCGTCATCCATAACGGCCAGCTGCTGCCGACGCCCGAGGTGACGACGCGCTCGGTGCGCAGCATCGCGATGCGCTCGTTCGAATCGGCGATGAAGGCGGCGCTCGTCGGCGATCTGTTCCGCATCTACAGCATCGCGGTGCGCGAGCAGGCGCGTTTCTTCTGGATCTCGATTCCGGAAGGCGTCGAGCTCACGGGCGACGAGGTATTCGACCCGGTGCGCATGCGCGCGCTCTACGATGTCGGCTTCGACATCGCCAAGGCCGGCCGGCCGTGGAGAGCCGCGCCGCCCGGGCTGAGCGCCGTTGCGAACGGGCAAGGCGAGGCGCCCTCCAGCCCGGACGATGCGTATTGAGGCGACGGCACGCATGGTGTCAGATCGAGAGCGCGCCGCTCGCGAGGGCGACCAGCGCGGCGATCGCCGCGACGACGAGCGCGGCAAATAGCGCCGCCTCGGCGGTGTTGTCGAAGTACGGCTTGCCGCGCTCGCGCCGTACGCCCAGGTGCAGCGCGCTGCCGGGCGCGTACAGCAGCGCCGACAGCAGCAACAGCTTCAGGCCGCCGCTCAGGATCATCGCCGCCGCGTAGGCGGTCGCGATCGCGCTGCGCACGGCGTCGACGCCGCGGCGGCGATCGCCAGCGGCATACGTCTCGCCGCTGCGCGCGAGCTTCACGCCGTAGGCGGCGACGAGCAGATACGGCACCAGCGTCATCGCGCTCGTCATCTTCAGCGCCAGGTGAAACGCCTGTTCGGCAAACCAGGTGACGAGCAGGAAAAACTGGATCAGGCCGTTCGAGAGCCACAGCGCGACATGCGGCACCTGCTTCGCGTTCTCGCGGCCGAGAAAGCGCGGCATCGTATCGTCGCGCGCCGCGGAATGCAGCACCTCGGCGGCGAGCAGCGCCCACGACAGGAAGTTGCCGGCGACCGAAACGAGCAGCCCCACGCTGATGAAGACGCGCCCCCAGGGGCCGACGATCGCCTCCATCACGCCCGCCATCGACGGGTTGGCGAGGGCCGCGAGGTCGGGGCGCAGCAGCACGCCGAAGGACAGGATCGTGACGAGCACGAGCAGGCACAGCACGCCGAGAAAGCCGAGCACGGTGGCGACGCCGACATCCTCGCGCTTCTTCGCGAAGCGCGAATAGACGCTCGCGCCCTCGATGCCGACGAAGACGAAGACGGTGACGAGCATCGTCTGGCGCACCTGGCTGGCGACCGCCGCGAGGCTCTCGTCCTCGCCGCCCCAGAAGTTCAGCGCGAAGATGTCGCGCTGGAAGCCGACGGCGACGACGACGATGAAGATGCCGATCGGCACCATCTTCGCGACGGTCGCGATCGTATTCAGCGCGGCGGCCTGCTTCACGCCGCGCAGCACGAGCGCCTGGATGCCCCACAGCATCAGGCTCGCGGTCGCGATCGCGACTGGGGTCGAGCCGTCGCCGAAGGCGGGGAAGAACTGGCCGAGCGTTGCCTTGATCAGCACCAGGCAGGCGAGGCAGGCGAAGCAGCACGCGACCCAGTAGCCAAACGCGGCGAGGAAGCCGAGATAGTTGCCGAAGCCTGCCTTCGCATAGGCATAGATGCCGGCGTCGAGGTCGGGCCGGCGCTGCGACAGGTTCTGGAAGACGAAGGCGAGCATCAGCATGCCGCTGCCGGCAATGCCCCACGCGATCAGCGCGCCGAGCGCGCCCGTCGAGTGGGCGAATGCGGCCGGCAGCGTGAAGATGCCCGCGCCGACCATCGAGCCGACGACGAGGCCGACGAGCGCGCCGCGCGAGAGCCGGGTGTCGCCGGTGTCGCCGCTCGTGCTCATGAATGCCCCGCTCGCATGAATCCGCGCTCAGACACGCGCCAGCAGCCACAGGCTGGCGCCCGCGATCGCCAGCAGCGCGAGCATGGCTGACGGCCAGCGGCGAACGAAACGGTCGCCGGATTCGAACGCCGCGCCGAGATTAGCAATGCCGCCGCGCGGTGGCGCCGCGGGCGCGAGCAGCGGCCGTCGCGAGAGTGCTGCCGCCAGTACCGCGCCCGCCGCGAAGGTGACGAGCATGGTGCCGATCTCCTTGGCCGTGAACGCCTTCGACAGCAAGTCTGCCGACAACGGCCCGACTACCGCGGCAAGCGCGAGCGCGAACGACGCCAGCGTCAGCCCGAGCGCGGCCCACTGCGACAGCAGCGACACCGGCTTCAGGCCGGCCAGCGGTGCGGCCGGACGGCGGAGGACCCGCGCCGCGATCAGCACCACGTAGCCGGCGGTGAACGCCGCGCCGCCTTGCAGCACCCACGTCCACCACCACTGGCCCGACTCGTCGGCCGACGCCAGCAGCAGCTTCTTCGCGAGGTACGCGCCGCTCGGCAGCACGCCCATCAGCGCGAGGCCGCCGACGAAGAGCGCCGCCACCGCGACCGGCAGCGCGCGCGCGGCGCCCACCAGATCGTCGATGCGGTCGTGGCCGAGCGCGGCATAGACGAGCCCGGCGGCCATGAACATGCCGGCCTTGGCCGTGGCGTGCGCAATCGCCTGCAGCAGCCCGGCGCTCTGCGCCAGATCGCCCCAGACCATTGCGCCACTGGCGTCGAACGCCATCGGAAAAAGCAGGAACAGGTAGCCGATCTGCGCCACCGTCGAATACGCGACGAGCAGCTTGAGCCGCTGCTGGCGCAAGGCGACGACGCTGCCGACGACGATCGCCGCCGCACCCAGCGCGGCCAGCAGCTGCGCGGCCGACGCGGTGGCGACGCCCGGCATCACGTCCAGCCACAGCCGCAGCACGAGGAACCACGAGCCCTTGATGACGAGTGCCGACAGCACGGCGCTTGCCGCCGCGGGCGCGCCGCCGTGTGCCGGCGGCAGCCAGATGTGCAGCGGGAAGAGGGCGGTCTTGGCGAGCAGCCCGACCGTCATCAACGCGAGCGCGGCCCAGGCAATCGGTTCGGGCTGCACGGCCAGGGCCAGCAGCGGGATGTCCACCGTGCCGTAGCCGCCGTACAGCAGCACGACGCCCAGCAGGTACAGCACCGAGCCGCACAGCGCAAAGAGCAGGTAGCGCAGCGCGGCGCGCAGCGTCTCGCCGCTGCCCGCGAGGCACACCAGCGGCACGCCGGCAAAGGTCAGCAGTTCGAGCGCGACGTAGAGCGTGAACAGGTCGCCGCTGACGAAGACGAGATTCAGCGATCCCCACACCGCCATCAACAGCAGCCAGTAGGCGAAGGCGGTGCGCGACTCGCCAGCGCCGTGCGGGGTGCCGAAATCGGCGCGCGCATAGAGGCCGATGCCGCAGACGACGACCGCGACCGCGAGCAGCATCGCGACCGCCGCGCCGTCGGCGCGCAGCGCGATGCCGAGCGGCGGCGACCAGCCGCCGAGCAGGTAGACGAGCGCGCCATCGGCGGCCTGCCAGTGCACGGCGATGCCGAGCGCCAGCGCCAGTCCGAGCGGCATGACGGTGAAGGCGACGCGCTGCGGCCAGCGGCCGCCGAGCGCCAGCCCGACGAGCATGCCGACGAAGGGCAGCAGCACGGCTGCCGCGAGCAGCCCTGCGCCTTGGGTCGGGTTCCAGGCGTCCACGGCGCTTCAGTCCTTGGCCACAGGCTCGTCGGCGAGCGAGGCCGTGCCGGTGGTGTCGATCAGCCGCAGCAACAGCGCCACCGCGACCGCGGTGGCGGCGAAGGCGACGACGATCGCGGTGATCAGGAGCGCCTGCGGCACCGGGTCGGCCGCCACGCCGGCCGCCGCGCCGCGCTTGGCGAGCGCGCCGAACAGCACGAATACGCCCGAGCCCATGACGTTGAACGCGACCAGCTTGCGCAGCGGATGCGGCAGCACGATCAGCCCGTACAGGCCGATGCCGATCAGCATGCAGGCGCACAGCGCGAAGAGCAGCTCGACATTCATGGCTTCGCCCTCGCGATCGACGCGTCGGCGCTGCGCGCGGGAGCGCCGCCCATCAGCAGCGCCAGCACCAGTGTTAGCGTCGGCAGCAGCGCGATCTCGATGACGACGATCATCGGCTTGGCCCAGCCTTCGGGGTAGCCGAGGAACACACCCGCGCTCGCCACGCCGAGCACGCCGACGGCGACGAACACGAGCGGCCCGAGCGCGATGCCGGTGCGCAGCGCGCGGTTGTCGGTGCGCGGCGCGTCGGCGAGGCCCGCCATCTGCACCAGGATCCACATCGCGGCCAGGATGGTCGCGGCCTGGAATTTGCCGCCCGGATGGTCTGCGCCGGCCCAGAAGATGTAGATGGCGACGACGATGCCGATCGGCGGCAGCAAGCGTGCCAGATAGGCGAGGATGCCGTTCGGGTCGGCGTCGTAGCGCGGCCCCGGCCGGCCGCCCCAGGCACGATCCGGCGCGAGCGACCAGACGCCGACGAGCGCGATCACGAGCACGATCGCCTCGAGCAGGGTGTCCACGGCGCGGAAGGCGAGCAGCACGCCGGTGATCGGGTTGCCGACGCCGGTCGCGGCCAGGTTGCTCATCACCTGCGGCGCGAGCGTCGGCGCCGGATCGGGCAGGAACAGCACGCCGACCATCAGCGCCAGCGTCACCGCCACCGACAGCACAGCGGCCAGCATGTGCGTGCCGATCCCGCAGCGTTCGGCATTGGCGGCGGCTTCGGTGCCGCGCAGCTTGCCGACCGCGCCGAGCAGCAGCGCGCCGGAGAGGCCGCCGCCGATCGCCGCTTCGGTCAGCGCGACATCGATGCCGTACAGGCGCACCCACAGCAGCGACAGCAGCAGGCCGTAGACGATGAAGCCGGCGACGGCGAGGAAGGCGTCGCGCGCGACGACTGCCCACACGGCCAGCGCGAGCAGCAGCAGCACGACGACGCCGCTCACCAGTGCGGTCATCATCGCGCGCCCTCGTCCTGCCGGCGTGCCGCGCGCGCGATCAACTGCGAGACCACCGCGCTCGACAGCAGCACGAGCAGCCACACCAGCACCAGCTTGGCCGCGGCGAGCATCCCGTCCATCTGCGGCAGCAGGCCGAGCACGACCAGCGCGAGCCCGAGGTTGTCGGCCTTGGTCAGCGCGTGCAGCCGCGTGTAGGCATCGGGAAAGCGCAGCAGCCCGACCGTGCCGGCGAGGAAGAAGAAGGCCCCGGCGACGATGGCGGCGATGCTGAAGAGGTCGAGCAGCACACTCATGCCCGCGGCTCCTCGTCGTCGCCGGCGCGGTCCTGGCGCAGCGCGAACTTGACGAAGGCGATCGAAGCGAAGGCGGCCAGCAGCGCAAGCGTCAGCGCGACGTCGACGATCGCCGGCTCGCCGCTCGCCGCGGCGAACAGCAGCAGCGCGCCGATCGCGCCGCTGCCGAGCAGTTGCGCGGCCATCATGCGTTCGGCCCGCCCGGGGCCGCGCGCCACGCGCACCAGGCCGAGGGCGACCATCAGCACCAGGAAGGCCGCCATCCACTGCATGAACTCAGCCATGAGGCGGCCCCGGAATCAGCGCCTTGGCGTAAGCCTTCTCCTCGGCCGCGAGTTGTTCGACCACCGGCTGCGAAACGTCGAGCGCGTGGTACTCGATGTGGGTTTCTGTCTCGCCGGCCGGCACCGAGCCGGGCAGCAGGCTCGAGATGGCCTCGAAGGCGTTGCGCGCGGCGCCGCGCGGCAGGCCTGTCCGGTACTGCACGAAGCCGGGTGCCAGCGGCAGGCTCGGCGCGAAGGCTCGGCGCGCGACGTCGATGCCGGCGACGAGCGACTGCCACAGGAAGCGCGGCAGCAGCAGCACGAGCGCACCGAGCCGCACCTGCCCGGCCGCGGGCGGCAGCAGCTTCAGGCTGGCCCAGGTGGCGGCGAAAGCCGCCAGCACGCCGAACGCCAGGTTCGCCGGCTTGGCGCTCTGGTCGATGACGATCCAGATGCCGAAGTAGAGCAGGGCGCGGATCAGCACCGTACTCATGCGGCTGGCTCCATCCGGTGCAGACTGACCTGCATCGCCGCCAGCCGGTCGTACAACCTCGCCCGCGCCCGCAGAGGCCACCAGTCGTAGAGAAAGATCTCGAGCGGGCGCCACAGTGCGACCCAGCCGCCGATGACGAGGCTTTCCCTCGCGATCCCGCCCCAGCTCTCCTTGCTGATCAGCGCGGCCAGCGCCTCGCCGGCGGCGATCGCCATACCGAGGAACGCAAGGCCGATGACGAGGCTCACGCGGCCGATGCGAAACAGTTGCGCCAGTTCGCGCCGCTTTGCCACAGCGCGGCGGCGGAAATACTCGCGCACCGCATCGCCCAGCACGGTTTCGGCGCTTGGCGCGTCCACCGGGCGGCTCACTCGCACGACCAGCGCCAGCGGCTGTTGCCTGGGCACTTCCTCGGCCCACTCGACGATGTAGTCGGTCGCCTTCGGGTCGAGGTCGCGCTCGCGAAACGGCGCCGGATCCATCGAGTCGAAGATCTGGCGCACTTCGCCCAGACGCATCTCGAGCACCGCCGCGCCCTGCGGCGCCGGCGGCCGCAGGGGCATCGTGCCGCTGCTGGCCATCGACGCTCAGGCCGGCTTCGCCACCGCTTGCGGCGGCGGCGACTTCTTGTCGTCGCGGCCGAAGATCGTGATGTAGAGCACCGGCAGCAGGATCAAGGTCAGCAGCGAGGCCACCATCAGCCCACCCATGATCGCGATCGCCATCGGCCCCCAGAAGATGGTTGGCGCGATCGGGATCAGGCCGAGCACGGTCGAGATCGCGGTCAGCACGAGCGGCGTCAGGCGGTTGCCGGCGGCGGTCATCACCGCGTCGGTCACGCTCGCGCCGGCCTCGCGCTCTTCCTCGATCGAGACGATCAGGATCACCGCGTTCTTCGCGATCATGCCGATCAGCGCGAGTATCCCGAGGATGGCGACGAAGCCGAGCGGCCGTTGAAAGAGCAGCAGCGCGCCGACGACGCCGATCAGGCCGAGCGGCAGGATGAATACCACCATCGCCAGGCGCCGGAAGCTGATAAGCAGCATCATCATGAACAGCAGCATCAGCAGGATCATCATCGGCACGACGGAGAAGACGTTCTCGCTCGAGTCGTTGCTCGATTCGTACAGGCCCCCGGTCTCGATCTTGTAGCCACGCGGCAGCGTGGCGTTGTATTTGGCGATGCTCGGCCCGATTGCCGCCACCACGCTCTCCGGCAGCACGCCCTTGGTGACGTCGGCCTGCACCGTCAGCGTGGGCACGCGGTCGCGCCGCCAGACGAGCGGAAACTCCTGCTCCTCGGAAAAGCGCGCGAACTGCGACATCGGCACCATCCGCCCGCTGGGCGTCGCGACCTGCAGCGAGGCCAAAGTGTCGAAGCTGGCGCGCTCGCTGTCGGTCGCGCGTGCCACGACGTTGACGAGGTAGATATCGTCGCGCACCTGCGTGATCGTCGTGCCGGTCACCGAGGCCTGCAGCACGGCGGCGATGCCGGCGGTGCTGATGCCCAGGCGCCGCGCCTCGTCCTGGTCGATGTGCAGGCGCAACTGGCGCGCCGGCTCCATCCAGTCGTAGTTGACGTTGCGCACGCGCGTATCGGCCGCCATCAGCGTGCCCACTTTCTCGGCGATGCGGCGCAGCTCGTCCTTGTCCGGGCCGATCACGCGGTACTGCAGCGGCCAGCCGACCGGCGGGCCCATCTCGAGCGGCGAGACGCGCGACACCAGCTCGGGGAAATCGACCGCCAGCTTGCCCTCCAGCCTTGCCTGCAGCCGATCGCGCGCCTCGATGCTCTTGGCGACGACGACGATCTGCGAAAAGAAGGGGTTGGCCAGGTGCACCGACAGTGGCAGGTAGAAGCGGATCGCGCCGCGCCCGACATAGGTGCTGTAGTGATCGACGTCGGGGTCGCCGTTCAGCAGCGCCTCGACGCGCTCGGCGGTGCGTTCGCTGGCGGCGATCGACGCGTTCTGGCGCAGCGTCAGGTCCACCAGCAGTTCGTTGCGGTCCGACGACGGGAAGAACTGCCGGGGCACCAGCGGCAGCGCCAGCATGGCGGCGGCAAACATCGCGACCGTCACGCCGATGGTCAGCCAGCGCGCGCGGATCGCGCCGCGCAGGAAAGCCTGGTAGCCATCCTTCAGCTTGCTCGGCTTGGGTTCGCCTTCGGTCGGCGCCGGGGGCTTGAGCAGCGCCTTGCAGATGATCGGCCCGAAGACGACCGCCACCAGCCACGAGGCGATGAGCGCGATCGCGACGACCGAAAAGAGCGACTGCAGCACCTCGCTCGCGCCGCCGGGCGCGAAGCCGACCGGCACGAAGCTGGCGATCGTCACCAGCGTGCCGATCAGCATCGGCGCGGCCAGCGTGCGGTAGGCGAACGACGCCGCCGCATCGGGCGGGTCGCCGGCGGCCAGGCGGCGCTGCGTCGCGTCGACCGTCGTCATCGCGTCGTCGACGAGCAGCGTCAGCGCGATGATCAGCGCGCCGAGCGAGACGCGCTGCAGGTCGATGTGCAGCGCGTTCATCACCGTGAAGACGAGCGCCATCGTGATCGGGATCGCGATCGCGACGACCAGCCCCGGGCGCACGCCCAGGCTGACGAAGCTGCACACCAGGATGATGGCGATGGCCTGGTACAGCGAGACGAGGAAGTCGTTGATCGCGAAGTCGACGGTGGCCGACTGGTCGGCGACGAGCACGGGCTCGATGCCGACCGGCAGTTCGGCGCGGATGCGGTCCATCTCGGCCCGAACGTTGCGCCCGAGCGCGAGGATGTCGGCCTGGTCGCGCATCGAGATCGCAAGGCCGATCGCCGGCTTGCCGTTGACGCGGAACATCGGCGTCGGCGGGTCGACGAAGCCGCGCTTGACTTCGGCGATGTCTCCGAGGCGCACGACGCGATCGCCCATCACGAGGTTGACGTTCTCGATGTCGCGCTCGTTGTCGAAGGCGCCCGACACGCGCAGGTAGACGCGCTCCTTGTCGGTATTGAGCACGCCCGACGGGCGCAGCAGGTTCTGCGCCTGCAGCGTGCCGATGATGGCCTGCTGGTTCAGCCGCAGGCCGGCCAGCTTCTCGTTCGAGAACTCGATGTAGATGCGCTCGTCCTGCGCACCGAGCACCTCGATCTTGGCGACGTCGGGCACCTGCAGCAGCTTGGAGCGGATGTCCTCGACGTGGTCGCGCAGCTGGCGGAACGTGAAGCCGTCGGCGGTGAAGCCGTAGATGATGCCGAAGGTGTCGCCGAAATCGTCGTTGAAGAACGGCCCGAGCACGCCGGCCGGCAGCGTGCCGCGCATGTCGGCGATATTGCGCCGCACGCGGTACCAGACGTCGGGGATGTCGGCGGTGGCTGTCGTCTCGTCCAGGTCGACGAAGATCGTCGTCTGCCCGGCAATCGTGTAGCTGCGCACCGCGTCGAAGGTGTGCGTCTCCTGCAGCGTGCGCTCGAGCCGCTCGGTGACCTGCTCGATGGTTTCCTCCACCGTCGCGCCGGGCCAGGCGGCGGCGACGATCATCGTGCGCACGGTGAACGACGGGTCTTCGTCGCGGCCGAGCTTCTTGAACGCGAGCGCGCCCGCGACCACCGCCAGGATCATCAGGAAGACGATGAACGATGGCCGCTTGAGCGACCATTCGGAAAGGTTCGGGCCGATCATTTGGCCGGCGTCCCGAGCACGCTGACCTTCTGGCCCGGGCGCAGCGCCTGCACGCCGGCGGTGACGACGATGTCGCCGTCAGTCAGGCCGCCCGTGACCTGCACCGCATTGGCGCTGGACGCTCCGACCGCGATCTCGCGCTGCGACACGGTCTTGGCCGTCGGGTCGACGAGCCACACCGACGCCTGACCGCCGCTGCGCACCAGCGCAGTCGTCGGGATCTCGATCGCCGGCGCGGCGTCGAGCGTCATGCGGCCGGTGACGGTGGCGCCCAGGAGCATCGCCGCCGGCGGGTCGATCAGCCGCACGCGCACCCGGAAGGTGCCGGTGACCGGATCGGCGCGCGGGGCGATCTCGCGCACGCGGCCGGCCGCGGTGACGGCCGGGTCGCTGGCAAGCGCGACGCGGATATCCGGATGGCGGGGCGCGGCATTCTTCACCTGCACCGGCACGTCGAAGACGGCGTCGCGCGCGCCCTCTCGCGCGACCTGCACGATCGTGCGGCCGGGGGCGACGACCTCGCCCGGTTCGGGCCCGCGTGAAGTGACGACGCCCGACACGCTCGCATACAGCTGCGTATAGCCAAGCCGGTTCTGCGCCAGCGTGAGCTGCGAGCGCGCCGCCTCGACCTGCGCCTCCGCCGTCTTGCGCAAGGCTTCGGCCTGATCGAACTGCTGGCGCGAGACGGCGTCTTCGGCGACGAGATCGCGCATGCGATCGAAAGTGGCGCGCGCCTCGATCAGCCTTGCCTGCGCGGCCGACAGTTGCGCCCGTGCCGCCTGCACGCCGCTCTCCTCGTTCTGCGGGTCGAGGCGCGCGATCAGCTGGCCCTTCTTCACCGCATCGCCGACGTCGACCAGGCGCTCGATCAGCCGGCCGTCGATGCGAAACGCCTCGTTGATCTCGTTTTGCGCCTGCACGTTGCCGGTGATCGCGACCGTGCTGCCGGCAGCGCGCTTCTTGATCGTGATCGTGCGCACCGGGCGGATCTCGGGAGCCGGCTGCTCGACCTCGCGCTGGCAGGCCGTGAGCAGCGCCGCCGCGGCAAGCAGCGGCAGCAGGCGCCGGATGCGGAAGTGGCGATCGGGTAGGGCGGACACAGGGGGTGCAGACAAAGCAAGGCTCCCGGAGCTAGAACTTCTGCGAATGGAGGGTCGGCTCCGGCAACGGAACCGCGCCCCGGGGCGCACGGCGGCGAGGCGAAAAGCGCATCGATTATCGCAAGCGAATTGCCATGCTTCCTTCGGGCCATCGGCGCAGTGCCGATAAGCATTGCGAATCATGCGATAACAAACCGTGTCCGCGCGAACGAGCCGGCGCGAATGTGGCATGGATGCCACCGCGCACTCCAGCCCCGCTGTTGCGCCGCGGGCTCGCCGACCTGCACACCGGCAATCGGTGCCTCGGCTTGCAGAGCTTCAGTCCGCAGTTGCCTGCAGCCGCTGTGGCGTGCAGCCCGCACGAACAGTGCACCGCGGAATATCGAGCGGTGCCGCGCGTGCCGCTCGAACGCGTCGAGGACGGCGCACGGCAACGCGGTCACCGTCTCGAAGCGGCTCGATGGCCGGGCCCGCTGGCGCACCCGTTGCGAAGGGAGCAGCAAGCCGAAGGCGAAGATCGGTCAGTCCGCGCAGTGCGGCGTTGACGCACGCCTTGCGCACTTGATCGAGATCACGCCGCCGCTCTCGTCGAGTGCTCGACTGCCGCGGCGGGGCGCATCAGTTGCGCAGCCGAACCTGCAAGCCCGACAGGTCGATGCTCACCATCAGGCCGATCTGGCGCCCACTCACGCGCAGGCGCACGCCGCGCGAGTTCTCGAGTTCGGCGACGGCGCCGCCGCCGGCAAGCGCCGCGCTGGCGCCGACTGCGGTATAGGTGCCTTCGATATCGCTCGCCTGCTTGAGGTTGTAGACCTCGCCGACGAATTCGGCGCGGGCAACGCCGATCGTCGCCCCGAGGCTGATGCCGCCGATCGTCAGCGGATAGCCGTGGTCCTTGAATGTCAGCGTGCCGCTGCCGCCGCCGCCGCCGATGATGAAGCCGACCCGGAACAGGCTGAAATCGATCTGCCCATCGTGCTTGGGCGATGCCTGTGCGGTGGCTGCCGTCTGCGCGGTGGCGGCCGACGTCGCGGCGACGGTGGCGACGGCGGCCGCGGCGGTCACGAAGCCGCGGCGGGTGGTGTTCGACTCGGTCATGGTCTGGTTTCCTTCAGGGTGGTGATGATGCGGGTGGGAAGTGCAGCGACGCATAGCTTGTCACCCCTCAAGCTTCGAGCGTCGCGAAAACGCCGATTATGACCGCCGAGACGAGCAGCATCGCGACCAGCAGCGGCCAGACGAAGCGCAGATATTTGTCGTAACCGACCTTCGCGATCGCGAGGCCGCCGACGAGGACGACGCTCGTCGGCGCGAGCATCAGCGCCAGGCCGTGGCCCATGATCCAGGCGGTGATCGTCGTCGCGCGGCTGACGCCGGCAAAGTCGGCCATCGGCGCGAGCAGGGGCATCGCCAGCGCCCCGTGCCCAGAACTGGAAGGGATCAGCACGCCGAGCGGAATATTGACGACGATCGTCAGGAAGGCGAAGAACGCCGCCGACGAGCCGCTGACCATGCGCTCCATCGAGTGCAGGATCGTGTCCAGCGTCTGCGTATTGTTCATGATCGCCGACACGCCGCCGGCGAGCAGCACGACCATCGCCGGGCCCATCATGTCGGCAGCGCCGGCGGCGATCAGCCGCACCGTCTCCTTCTCGCCCATTCTTGCGACGAAGCCGATCAGGATCGACGCCAGGATGAAAAGCATCGCCAACTGCGGAAACCACCAGTTCAGCTCGAACCAGAACGGCTGCGCATCGGCGACTTCGTGCAGCAGCAGATCCTCGGCCGGCCCGCCGCGCCCGCCGAGTACGCTGGACCACGGGATGACCGAGAAGATCATCAGCGCGAAGGCCGCGACCGTGATCACGAGCACCCATTTCTGCGTGCCGCTGAGCTTCTCCTGCGCGGCCTTCTCGGCGGCGGCGGGGTCGATGCCGGTCTCGGCGTCGAAGCCGACGAGTGAGGCGCCCGGGTCGGCGCGCACCTTCGCCGCATAGCGCAGCACCCAGCCGATGGCCATCGCAGTCAGCACGATCCACAGCAGGACGCGCAAGCCTATGCCTTCGCCGATCGACACGCCGGCCTCGCCGGCGGCGACGCCGATCGAGAACGGATTGACCGTCGCCGCCATCACGCCGACCAACGCGCCGAGGATGATCATCGCCGACGTGACGAGCCGGTCGTAGCCGAGCGCGGCCATCAGCGGCAGGAAGAGGGCATAAAAACCCAGCGTCTCGACCGAGAAGCCCATCGTCGAGCCGAGCAGCGAGAAGAGCACCATCACCGCGCTGATCAGCAGCCAGCCCTTGTCGCGCAGCCGGTTCGCGAGCGACGCGACGGCGACCTCGAGCGCGCGCGTCGCGAAGCTCACCGAGATGAACGCGCCGATCGCCATGATGAAGACGATGATGCCGATCTGGCCGAAGATGCGGCCGACGATCTCGGTATCGACGTAAGTTCCACTGGTGCTGCGCAACCCATAGACGCCGTTCACCGGCGAGAGGATCAGCTGGTTGACCTTCTCGCCGAAGGTCAGCGGCGACGGGATTTGCTGGTAGGTGCCGGGGATCGTCGAGCCGTCGGCCTCGTGCTGGTACTGCCCCGCCGGGATGAACAGCACCGCGACCCAGACGAGCAGCGTGACGATCGCCAGCGTCGTGACCGCGCCGGGGAACTTGAAGCCGCTCTTGTCGTTGTCGGGAAGGTCGCTCATCTCAGTTGCTCCACTGCGAATTGCGAGACCTGCGACGCATGAAACGTGAGTGCCTGTTTGCAGCCCGTTGCTTCGGTTCGTTGTCTTGCGCTTGCTTGTCCCTTCGGCGCGTCGCGGCAGGCGCTGCCCGCCACGGGCTCATGCTGTGGCGGCCGGCGCTGCGCGCCGGCTGCGCTGTGGTGCTCGGCCTTCAGTCGCGTCGCAGAACTCGCTTCGTTCGCTGCGCTCACTGCGCTCAGACAGCTGCGACGAGTCAGTTCACGAAGCGCGCTGCGCGCGCCGACTGAAGGCCTGCGCTCCTCGCCGCCACACAAATCGCCCCTGCCGGGCAGCGCCTGCCGCCATGCAACGCTTGCCGCTCTTGTCGCCCATGCCAACAGCACTCCGCGATTCACAGCAAAGGCGCGTCCGGACAGGTCGCGTAGCGCCTCTGGGGCGCCGAGAATCGCAGGGCTCGTGGCCGCGCGCGCAGCGCGCATCGTTGACTGACTCGTCGCAGTTGTCTGAGCGCAGCGAACGAAGTGAGCGAAGCGAGTTCTGCGACGGGCCACGAGACCGAGAATCGCAGGGCAGTCGGCGCGCAGCGCCGACCGCTCCAGCGAAGCGTAGCGGCCTGTCCGGACGCGACTTTGCCGCGCCAGATGCAGCCCGCAATGCCTGCCTGAAGCCAGGGGCGGCATCCGTGCTGTGCCAAGTGACCGCAACCGACCGCGACAACACGCCTAGAAATCCACCGCGTCGCGCACGATCGGGCAGGTCATGCAGTGGCCGCCGCCGCGGCCGCGGCCCAACTCGGCGCCGACGATCGTGATGACCTCGATGCCGGCCTTGCGCAGCAGCGTGTTGGTGTAGGTGTTGCGGTCGTACGCATAGACGACGCCCGGCGACGCGCAGACGAGATTCGCGCCGCTGTCCCACTGCGTGCGCTCGCGCTGATAGTCGCTGCCGCCGGCCTCGACGACGCGCAGCTTCTTGAAGCCGAGCGCCTGCGCCACCACGTCGACGAAGGGCTTCTTCTCGGCCACCAGTTCGATGCCGCTCGGATGGTTGCTCGGCCGGTACGAGAAGGTGCTGGTCTTGGCCATGAAGTCCGGCGCGACGAGCACGCAGTCGCGATCGGCGAAGGTGAACACGGTGTCGAGGTGCATCGCGGCGCGGATCTTCGGCATCGCGGCGACGATCACGCGCTCGGCCGCGCCCTTCTTGAACAGCGCCGCGGCGACCTGGCTGATCGCCTGGCGCGAGGTGCGCTCGCTCATGCCGATCAGCACGTTGCCCTTGCCGATCGGCATCACGTCGCCGCCTTCGAGCGTCGCGAGGCCGAAGTCCTGCAACGGATCGCCCCACCAGACGTTGACCTTGCCGGCGAAGTCGGGGTGGAACTTGTAGATCGCGGTCGTGAGGATGGTCTCCTCGTGGCGCGCCGGCCAGTACAGCGCGTTCAGCGTCACGCCGCCGTAGATCCAGCACGTGGTGTCGCGCGTATAGAGCGTGTTGGGCAGCGGCGGCAGCAGGTACTCGGTGGTGCCGGCCGCCTGCTTGACGACCTTCAGCGCCGCGCCGCCGATCTTCTCGGGGAAGTCGAGCGTCGACAGCCCGCCGATCAGCGTCTCGGCGAGTTCGCGGTCCGGCAGTCCTTCGAGATAGCCGCGCAGCTCGTCGAGGAAGCCGAGGCCTACCTGGTTGGGAACGATCTGGTGGTCGAGGATCCACTTCCTGCCCTCGGGCGTCGCCACCGTCTCGGCGAGCAGGTTGTGCATCTCGAGGACCTCGACGCCGCGGTCGCGCATCTTGGTCATGAAGTCGAAGTGGTCGCGCTTGGCGTTCTCGAGCCACAGCACGTCGTCGAACAGCAACTGGTCGCAGTTGCTCGGCGTCAGGCGCGCGTGTGCGCGGCCGGGCGCGCAGACCATCACCTTGCGCAGCTGGCCGACCTCGGAGTGGACGCCGAATGCGGGCGCGGTGGACTTCGCGGCCTTCGCCGTCTTTGCAGTTGCCTTTGCCATGTGCTTGCTCCTTTTAGAGATCAGATGCTGATGTAGCCGGTGATGAGACCCGTCAGCGCGTAGACCGCGCCGACGATGAATACCGCGAGGACGATCCATTCGCCCTTCGCGAAGACCTGCTTGCCCTGCTCGCTGCGCGTCTTGAGGTACAGCAGCGTCCCCGGTGCATAGATCAGGAACGACAGCACGAGGAACTTCATGCCGCCGGCAAAGACGAGGAAGACCGCATAGAGGGTCGCGAGCACCGCAACCCACAAGTCCTTGGTGTGTCCTGGATCGCCCGGTGCGTAGGTCTCGCGTGTCGACACGAGCTTCAGAAGGAAGGCCGCCGACAGCAGGTAGGGCAGCAGCGACAGGTGGCTGCACAGCGACAGCGCGAAGGTGAAGGCGTCGTCCGAGAACAGCGTTGCCACCAGCACCAGTTGCACCAGCATCGAGCTGAAGAAGAGCGCCATCGACGGCACGCCGGCCGCGTTCTCCTTGGCGAGGAACTTCGGCATGTCGCCCTTCTTGGCGGCGATCGAGAGCACCTCGGCGGCCATCAGCGTCCAGGCGAGATAGGCGCCGAGCACCGAGACGATGACGCCGATGCCGATGAAGGTCGCTCCCCACGGCCCGACCGCGGCGGCCAGCACGCCGCCGACCGAAGGCTGGCTCAACTGCTGCAACTCGGCGCGCGGCAGGATGCCGAACGACAGGATCGAGACCGACGCGAACAGCGCCAGCACGCCGAGGAATCCGGTGACGGTCGCCTTGCCCACGTCCGAGCGCTTCTGCGCGAAGCGCGAGTAGTTGCTCGCGCCCTCGATGCCGAGGAAGACGAACACCGTGACGAGCATCGTCGCCATCACCTGCGAGAACAGGCTGCCGTAGTCGCGCGGCGTCGCCGCGCCGGTGGCGACGAGATCGCTGTTGCCGTGCAGGTAGGCCTGCTCGACGCCGGTCGTGCCCCACAGGTTGGCGGCGAAGACGTCGGGCTTGAAGAAGAAGATCGCGAGCACGAGGAACAGGATGAGCGGGATGATCTTCGCGATCGTTACGATCTTGTTGATCGCCGCCGCCTCCTTGGTGCCGCGCAGCACGAGGAAGTGAAAGAGCCAGATGCCGACCGACGACACCAGCACCGCGGCCACCGTGTTGCCGTCGCCGAAGATCGGCGCGACGCCGCCGAGCGTCGACTTGATCAGCACCCAGTACGAGACGTTGCCGACGCAGGCGCTCGCCCAGTAGCCGAACGCCGACGCGAAGCCGAGATACGGCCCGAAGCCGGCGCGTGCGTAGGCATAGACGCCGGCATCCAGGTCGGGCTTGCGATTGGCGAGCGTCTGGAACACGAACGCCAGCATCAGCATGCCGGCGCCGGCGATGGTCCACGCGATCAGCGCGCCATAGACGCCGGTCGCCATCGCGAAATTGCGCGGTATCGAGAACACCCCGGCGCCGACCATGCCGCCCACCACCATCATGGTGAGCGTCATCAGCGGGACTTTCTCCGAGTTCGAGTTGCTCATCGCTGTTGTCTCCTCTTTGTTTCTCGTGAGTATGCGGTCGGGTCGCCGGTTGCAGCAAACGTGCCGCCAGGGCGCGCACGGTTGGCCACTGCATGCCGTGCCGTCCGGTGTGCGCATGCGGGCAACGAAACCTTTCCGGGAGCGCGCGCTCCGATGGCCGGCACCGCACCCCGGGCCGATGGGGGCGCCTGGCGCTTGGCCCGTATCGAAGACGGTCCACATTCGGGTGATACGCTGAGGCGCCCGAACAGACGATCGGGCGGTCGCGACAATGAGGACTCGAGGAGAAGAGCTTGCAACACGACCACCTGATCCGCCGCCTGCCGAAGAACCTGAAGCTCGGCGAGCTGCGCGTCTTCATCGCGGTGCTCGAGGCGCGCAGCTTTCGCAAGGCGGCTTCGATGCTGCATCTGACGCAGCCCGCCGTCACGCGCGCGATCGCGTCGCTCGAGGATCTTCTCGAAGTGAGACTCTTCGACCGCCGCAGCGAAGGCGTCGTGCCGACCGTGCACGGTCTGAGTTTCGCGCCGCGCGCGGCCGCCGTGTTCGCGGAGTTGCGCCGCGCGGCGCAGGACCTGAGCTTGATCTCGAGCGGCCAGCAGGGCAGCCTGCGCCTGGGCATCGTGCCGATGCCGGCGATTCCGTTCCTGCCGATCGCGGTGCGCCGGCTGCGCGACGAGCACCCGGAAGTCCTTGTCTCGATCGTCGAGGACAGGGAGGCCGAACTGCTCGACCGTCTGCGCAAGCGCGACATCGAGATCGCGATCCTTCGCATGGCGCTGCTCGAACACGACGACGAGATGCGCTTCGACCGCTTCTTCGACGAGAAGCTGTGCGTGCTGGCGGCCCGCGATCACCCGCTTGCCATGCGCGAGCATCTCGACTGGCCGGAACTGCTGCAGGCCGACTGGGTGCTGCCGCCGGCCGATTGCATCTTCTACGAGCACATGCGGCGCACCCTCCTCGAGATCGGGCTCGAGATGCCGCGCGTCGTCGTCGAGGCCTACTCGGTGCACCACCAGTACACGATGGCGCTGCACGGCGGGATGCTCGCCTTCGGCATGCGCTCGCAGTTCGAATTCGCGCCCGAGAAGGCGCTGCTGAGGCGCCTTGCGTACGAGTTCCCGACACCGGTGCGCCCGGTCGGCGCGATGTCGATGCGGGCGCACGAACTCAGCCCGCTCGCGCTGCAACTGATCGGCCACATCCGTCAACTCGCGCCGCCCGCGCTGGAGATCGTCGCTCCCGCGCCGCGGCCGGCCGCCGCACGAGGCGCCGACCGCCGCCCGCGCGGCTAGAAGTCCTTGCGCAGCGTGATCCATATCTCGGTCGAGCTGTAGTTGGGCGACAGGAAGTTGCTCTCGTCGCGGATGTAGAGCACTTCCGGGTTCAGCGTCCAGGTCGGGGCGAACTCCCAGGTCAGCCCGCCGCCCACTTCGTAGAGGTTGTCGCGCCGCTTGCCGAAGCTGATCTGGTTGCCGTCGGGGTCGAGGTTGGCGCGCGCCGTGCCGAAGCGCTCCTGCTGCCACCAGAAGAAGACGAAGCCGCCCAGCGTATCGGTGAAGGTGTAGCTGAACGAAGGCGACAGGCCGAAGAAGTTGGCGTCGCCGTCGGCCCGGCCCTGCAGCGCGTTTTCGTGGCCGAGCGCGCCGGTGAGCGAGAAGCCGCCCTTGCCGTCGAACAGCGCGACCGACCAGCTCGGGTTGAACTCGAAGATGTCGCGCGTGCGCGCGCGCTCCGGGCCGTTCGGATAGTTGCGGCGCCGGTATTCGAGGCCGAAGGCGAGCTGGTTGTCGGCGTCGAGCTGCTTGCGCCAGCTGCCGAAGACGCCGACATCGTTGCGGTAGTTGCCGTCGCCGCGGTAGCTGACGCGCCCGCGCACGCCGACCGCGATATTGTCGTCGCCGATGTTGCGGCTGACATTCGCATTCCAGCGCAGGTCGGAATCGTTGCGCCGGTTGCCGGCGTCGATGTCTTCGTGGTCGTAGTCGCGAAAGCGGTAATCGAGCGTGCCGTTGAGCGAATAGCCGTTCTCGAGTTCGTAGTTCAGGCCGCCGCCGATGCGAAACGAGACGAAGTTGTCGTCGGTCTCGTTGCCGCCGAAGGCATCGGTGCCGCGCGTCGCATTCACGCTGTAGTTGCCGGCGCCGATCAGCGCGTAGCCGAACGAGACGAGGCGCTGGCCGCGCGCGCTCTGCGCCGCGGCGCGCGCATAGATCTCGACCTGCTGGTGCAGGTCGGGCGGCAGGTTGTCGAAGCGCAGCACGGTCTCGAATTCGAGCTTCGCGCTCGCGTAGTCGCCGAGGGCGGTATAGGCGCGGCCGAGGCCGAGGTGCGCCTCGACCGATCCTGGCGCTGCGGCCAGCGCGCGGCGGAAGAGATCGCGCGCGTTCTCGGCGCGGCCGGTCGCGAGTGCGATCTCGCCGAGCATCACGTCGAACTCGGCATTGTCCTTGGCGGCAGCCTCGAAGGGCTGGAGCAGCGCGTAGGCCTCCTGGAACTTGCCGTCCTTCATCAGTTGGCGCGCGCCGGCCAGATCGGGGTCGGCGGCGAAGACCGATACGGCCGTGGCGAGGATCGCGCCGGCGATCGCGCCGCGCCGCAGCGGCCGGCCGAGCAGCCGGGCCGGCATGCGCAGCGGCGCGCGCATCCCGATCGAAGGTCTCATATTGCTGCTTCTCCTGCGGCCAACGGCCCGATTCGATGCGGCCGGCTGCCAAACTCTAAGCGGGGCGGTGGCTATCCCGAGCCGGGTAAACCCGGCGCTTCCGATGCCGGTTTGTTATCGCGCGATGCGGCGCGGCGCGAACCCGGTCGATACACTGCGCACCGACATGAAGCCTCCCGTCCGCGGCCCGCTGCCGTTCGCGATCGCACGCCACGCCGAGCGTGTCGCTGCGTTCGGGGCGCCGCGGGGCTGCCTGGCTGCAAGATGAAGCGGCGCGCCCTGCTCGGTGCCGCAGGCGCGACGGCGCTGCTCGCCGGCTGCGACTTCAGTCTGCGCGACGGCGTGTTCAACGCCTGCCTCGCCGGGCTGCCGGCCGAGCTGCACGAGCATCCGCTCGTCATCGGCGCCTGGAAGACTCTCGACGCCGCCAAGATGTGGGATACGCACTGCCACGTCTTCGGCGACGGCGATTCGGGCAGCGGCCTCTGGTACAACCCGAAGCTCGACGAGTTCTGGCGGCCGCTGGGCTATGCGCAGCGCGCGCTCTATATCAACGCGTCGTGCACCGACCATTCGCCGGGCCGCACCGACAGGAGCTTCGCCGACCGGCTGCTCGCGCAGTGCGACGAGATGGCGCCCGGCTTTCACGTGCTGCTGTTCGCGTTCGACTGGGCGCGCGACGACGCCGGCCGGCCGATGCAGGGCAAGTCGAGCTTCTTCGTGCCCAACGCCTACGCCGCCGCGCTCGCCCACGCCCATCCGTCGCGCCTGCAGTGGGCGGCGTCGATCCATCCCTACGACCCGGCCGCGCTCGACCGGCTCGACGCCGTCGTCGCGCAGGGTGCGCGCGCGATCAAGTGGCTGCCGTCGGCGATGAATATCGACCCCGCCGATGCGCGCTGCGACCGCTTCTACGCGAAGCTGGCACATCTCGACCTGCCGCTCATCAGCCACGCCGGCGACGAGCGCGCGGTGCACGGCTTCGGCGAGCACCTGAGCAATCCGCTGCGCCTGCGCCGGCCGCTCGATGGCGGCGTGCGCGTCGTCGCCGCGCATTGCGCGTCGCTCGGCGAGGCGCGGATCGACGAGCACCGCATGTCGGGGCAGACGAATTTCGAGGTCTTCGCCGGCATGATGGACGATCCCGCCTACCGCGGCCGGCTGTTCGGCGACCTCTCGGCCGTCACGCAGGTCAACCGGATGGACGTCCTGGCGACGATTCTCGATCGGCCGGACTGGCACGACCGTCTGCTCAACGGATCGGACTATCCTCTGCCCGGTATCGTGCCGCTCGTATCGCCGCGCGCGCTTGCCGGGCGCGGGCTGCTCGCCGAATCGGCCGTCGAGCCGCTGCTCGCGCTGCGCGACCACAACGTGCTGCTGTTCGATTTCGTGCTCAAGCGCAGCGTCGCGCACGACGGCAAGCGTTTTTCGGCATCGGTATTCGAGACCGCGTCGTTCTTCGCGCGATCTACTTCCAGACCTTCGGAGTGAAGCCATGAAACCGCTTTCGATTCTTCTCGCCGCGCTCGCCGTCGCCCTGTCGGCCTGCGCCACCAGCGGCGACGCCACGGCCGGTTCGCCCGACCCCGCCCACAGCAGCCGCAATGCGCTCGACTGGGCCGGCACCTACGAGGGCGTGATGCCGTGCGCTGACTGCCCCGGCATCAAGACGCGGCTGACGCTGCGCCAGGACGGCAGCTACGAGGTGACGAGCGAGTACATCGATCGCAAGGCAGCGACACGGGTCGAGCGCGGCAAGTTCGTCTGGCTGCCGGGCGGCAACGCCGTCCAGCTCGAAGGCGAGGCGCGCGGGCAGCGTTTCGCGGTCGGCGAGGGCCGGCTCGCGTGGCTGGAGCCCGGCGCCGCAGCCGCCTGGCCGCAGCCGGCGCGCTACGTGCTTACGCTCGCCGCGAAGGAGGCTAAGGGGGCGAAGGGGGCGCAGGGCCTGCAGGGCACGCTCGAATCGCACCGCTGGACGCTCGCCGCCGCAACCGACGCCGGCGGCAAGCCGCTGCCCGGCCTGGCCGCCAACCCCGCGCGGCCGATCGTCTTTCACTTCGCGGGCGATCGCCTCAGCATCGAGGGCGGCTGCAACCGCAGCTTCGGCGGCTACCAGATCGACGCCGACGGCCGCCTGGTCGTCAATCGCATGGCCTCGACGATGATGGCCTGCGATCCGGCGTTGATGAAGATCGACGACGAGCTGGCAACGCTGCTTGCCGCGTCGATGAAGATCGAACTGACGCAAGGCGAGACGCCGACGCTGCGGCTTGCCGATGCGAAGTCCGGCACGCTCGCCTTCACGGGGAGCCTCACGCCCGAGGCACGCTACGGCACGCCGGCGCGCGTGTTCCTCGAGGTCGCGCCGCAGACAGTGGCGTGCAGCAACCCGCCCGCCGGCGCGACGAGCTGCCTGCAGGTGCGCGAGATCGCATTCGACAACAAGGGCCTGCGCATCGAACCGCCCGGCGCGTGGCGCGCGCTCCACGAAAACATCGAGGGCTACACCCACCAGAGCGGCGTGCGCAACGTGCTGCGCCTGAAGCGCTTCCAGGACAAGTCGGGAGGCCCGGTCTACGTGCTCGATATGGTCGTCGAGTCGGGAGGGACGGTGCGCTGAGCCCGTGCTGGTTCTACGCGCGACACTGCCGGGGTTCGGCTTGCCAACGTACGGAGCATCGCGGCAGGCGGCACCCGGCAGGGGCTCATGCTGCGCCTCCACTCTGCCAAACGATTCGCATCACCCTCTCGTCGGCGCCTCGCAGCATTCGCCCGCTTCGATCCCCGCTGCGCGGGGCCCCTCTTCCGCGGCTCATGCTGCGGCGGTAGCCGCTGCGCGGCGACTGCACTGCGGTGCTCGCGCCGGGGTCGTGCCGCGCAGCTCACTTCGCGCCCTGCGGGCGCTGCGTTCGGACAGACGCGGCAAGTCAGATGGAAAGCGCGCTGCGCGCGCTGACCCCGGCGCTGCGTTCCTCGTCGCCGCACAAATCGCCCCTGCCGGGTGCCGCCTGCCGCGCGGGCGGCGCGGTGTGTGTTCGATGCATGGAACGAGCAGTTCCGCGAAGCCGGCGCGGGGCAGGCCGCGACGCGCCTGCGGGGCGCCGAGGAGCGCAGCAGCCAGGGCCCGCGCGCGCCAGCGCGCCACGTAATCTGACTCGGCGCACTTGTTTGAACGGAGCGCGCTCCGCGCGCAGTGAGTTGTGCCCCGGGGCCCTGGCAGCGAGCACCGCAGGGCAGTCGGCGCAGCCGACCGCCTCGCCGAAGCGTCGCGGTCTGTCCCGCGCCGGGTTCGCCGCGACGACGCTGCAAGCCACATGCGAGAGGCGCCACCAACCGTTAGGCGGGGGTTAAGCGAACAGACATTGCGGAACCGGGCCGGGCAGGGTGCCTCTACACTGCCGCACTCGACCCGGGGCCCGTCCATGCCGCATCGCCTTTTCGCCTTTCTCCTATTCCTTGCAGCCACTTTCGTCGCCGCGACGCCGGCACTGGCGCAACCCCTGCAGCCGGTGCAGACGGTCGAAGGCATCACCGAGTACCGGCTCGCCAACGGCCTGCAGGTGCTGCTCGTGCCCGACGATTCGAAGCCGACGACGACCGTCAACATGACCTACCACGTCGGCTCGCGGATGGAGAACTACGGCGAGACCGGGATGGCGCACCTGCTCGAGCACCTGATGTTCCAGGGCTCGAAGAACTATCCGATGCCGATGCTCGGCGAGTTCACGAAGCGCGGCCTGCGCGCCAACGGCTCGACGAGCTTCGACCGCACCAACTATTTCGCGAGCTTCGCGGCCAACCCCGAGACGCTGCGGTGGTACCTCGACTGGCAGGCCGATGCGATGGTCAACAGCTTCATCTCGCGCAAGTCGCTGGACAGCGAGATGACGGTTGTGCGAAACGAGATGGAGATGGGCGAGAACAATCCCGAGCGCATCATGATGCAGCGCGCGATGAGCATGCTCTACGACTGGCACAACTACGGCAAGGACACGATAGGCGCGCGCAGCGACGTCGAGAATGTCGATATCCCGCGCCTGCAGGCCTTCTACCGCGAGTACTACCAGCCCGACAACGCGACGCTCGTCATCTCCGGCAAGTTCGACCCTGCGCAGACGCTCGCCTGGGTGCAGCAGGCGTTCGGCAAGATCGCAAAGCCAACGCGCAAGCTGCCGACGCTCTATACGCTCGATCCGGCGCAGGACGGCGAGCGCACCTTCACGCTGCGGCGCACGGGCGGCACGCCGATGCTGCTCGCCGCCTATCACGTCCCGGCGGCGAGCGACCCCGACTATGCGGCGGCCGAGGCGCTCGCGCTGATCCTCGCCGACGAACCCTCGGGGCGGCTCTATGCGGCCCTCGTGAAGACTCAGCTTGCGGCCTCGGTCTCCGGCTTCGCCTGGGACCTCGCCGACCCCGGGGTGATGATGTTCATGGCCACGCTCGCTCCGGGGCAGGATCTGGACAAGGCGCGCAGCGCGCTGCTCGAGACGATCGAATCGTTCAAGAGCCGGCCGGTAACGGCCGAGGAACTCGAGCGCGCGAAGGCGCGCTGGCTCAACGACTGGAACCGGCGCTTCACGAACCCGGAGGCGGTCGGCGTTGCGCTCTCGAGCGCCGTCGGCCAGGGCGACTGGCGGCTCTTCTTCCTGCTGCGCGACCGCGTGCGCGACCTGAAGCTCGAAGACGTGCAGCGCGTCGCCGTCGCCTACCTCGTGCCGTCGAACCGCGTCGTCGGCACCTATGTGCCGACCGAGAATCCGGTGCGCGCGCCGGCGCCCAGGCGCATCGACGTGCAAGCCGAACTGAAGGGCTACAAGGGCGACACGGCGGTCGCGCAGGCGGCTGCGTTCGATCCGACGCCGGCCAATATCGACGCCCACACACAGACTTTCACGCTGCCCGGCGGCATGCAGGTTGCGCTGCTGCCCAAGGGCGCGCGCGGCCAGGCCGTGAAGGCGCTCCTCACGCTGCGCTACGGCGACGAGAAGAGCCTCTTCGGCGTCGGCGACGTACCCGAGTTCACCGCCGCGCTGCTCGACCGCGGAACGCCCATGATGACGCGCCAGCAGATCCAGGACCGCTTCGAGGCGCTGCAGGCCGAGGTGAGCTTCGGCGGCGGCGATACCGCGCTTACGGCCTCGATCACGACGACGCGCAACAATCTGCCGGAAGTGATCGCCCTCGTCGGCGACATCCTGCGCCATGCGAGCTTCCCTGCCGCCGACCTGGAGGAACTGCGCCAGCAGACGCTGAGCGCGATCGCGGCGCAGCGCACCGAGCCCGATGCGCTCGTCTCGACCGCGCTCGCGCGCCACGGCGACCCGTATCCGCGCGGCGACGTGCGCCACGCGCGCAGCTTCGACGAACGGGCGCAGGACGCGAAGGCGGTGACGATCGAGCAGGTGCGTGCCTTCCACAGGCGCTTCTACGGCGCGAGCCACGCCCAGTTCGGCGCCAGCGGCGAGATGGATGCCGATGCGGTGAAGGCCGCGCTCGCGAAGGCGTTCGGCGACTGGACGTCCGACGCGCCGTACGCGCGGGTGCCGACGCCGCTGGTCGCCGTCAGCCCCGAGCGCATCGTGATCCGCACTCCCGACAAGCAGAACGCGATGATGCTCGCCAAGCTCGCGCTGCCGCTCACCGACAACGACGCCGACTACGCGAGCTTCACGCTTGCCAACGCGATGCTCGGGCGCGGCGGCAGTTCGCGGCTGTGGGAACGCATCCGCGAGAAGGACGGGCTGTCCTACGACGTCGGCAGCGGCGTCGCCTGGAGCAGCCACGAGCCGAACTCGATGTGGCAGGCGTGGGCGATCTTCGCGCCGCAGAACCAGCCGAAAGTGGAAGCCGACTTTCGCGAGGAGGTCGCGCGCGCGCTGAAGGACGGCTACACGCAGGCCGAGCTCGACGCCGCGAAGGAAGGGCTGCTCAGCGCGCGCCGCCTCGCCCGCGCGCAGGACGCGACACTCGCCGCCGCGCTCGTGAACAACCTCTACCTCGGCCGCACGTTCGCGATCTCGCAGAAGGTCGATGACCAGCTCGCCGCCGCGACGCTCGACGGCGTGAATGCCGCGCTGCGCAAATATCTGAAACCCGACGCCTTCGTCGTCGGCTTCGGCGGCGACTTCAAGCCTTGAACGCCGGCATGGAGGCAAGCCCTGGCGCGCACCGACCGCTGCGCAAGACCGTCGTCGTCGGCGCCGGCGCCGTCGGCAGCTTCTTCGGCGCGATGCTCGCGCGCGCCGGCAAGCGCGTCACGCTCGTCGGCCGCGCGGCGCACGTCGAGGCGATCCGCCGCGACGGCCTGCAACTGCGCTGGGCGTCGGGCGTCGAGCCGGTGCGCATCGATGCGACGACCGCGCTCGACGCGGTGCGCGACGCCGACCTCGTCCTCTTCTGCGTCAAGTCGGCCGACAGCGACGCCGTCGCGCGCGAGATCGCGCCGCTGCTGCGCGCCGATGCGATCGTCGCGAGCCTGCAAAACGGCGTCGACAACGCCGGCGCGATCGCGCGCCACGTGCGCCAGACGGTGCTGCCGGCCGTTGTCTACGTCGCAACCGAGATGCCGGCGCCGGGCGTCGTCGCCCACCACGGCCGCGGCGACCTCGTGATCGGTGCGCGCGACGCCAAAGCGGCGAACGACGCCATGCTTGCCGCGCGCATGCAGGCGGTTGTCGATCTGTTCGCCGCCGCCAAGGTGCCGGTGCGCATCAGCGCCGACGTCGTCGGCGAGCTGTGGAGCAAGCTGCTCGTCAACTGCGCCTACAACGCGATCTCGGCGCTGTCGCAACTGCCCTACGGCAGGCTCGTCGCGCTGCCCGAGGTGCGCGCCATGCAGCGATCGGTGGTGCTGGAGGTGCTCGCCGTCGCGCGCGCCGAAGGCCATCCGCTCGATCCGGCGGCGGCCGCCGCCGCCGTCGACGCCATTGCCGCCGCGATGCCGGCGCAGATCTCGTCTACCGCGCAGGACCTCGCGCGCGGCAAGCCGACCGAGATCGACCACTTGAACGGCACCGTCGTGCGCCGCGCTGCGGCGCACGGCATCGCGACGCCGGTCAATCAGGCGCTCGTCGCACTCGTCAAGCTGGCCGAATCGGCCGGGCGCGAGCGCCACGTGCCGGCCTGAGGCCCGTCATCGATCGAGCCAAGCCACGGCAGCGACGAGATGATTCGACAGCCTGACGCCGACGATCGGTGACACCCGAAGGCTGCCATGGCGACGAGCGATCTGCAGCATAGGCTTCGGCGCCACCTCAAGCTGCACCAGCTTTGCGTGCTGCTCGCCGTGGCCAAGCAGGGCAGCCTGCGCAAGGCGGCACAGACGCTGCACCTGTCGCAGCCGGCGCTGACGAAGTCGATCGCGGATCTGGAACAGACGCTCGGCGTGCTGCTGTTCGACCGGAGCGCCCACGGCGTCGTGCCGACCGTGCACGGCAAGAGCTTCATCCGGCACGCCGACGCCATCATGGGCGAGGTTTGCCTCGCGGCGCAGGAGATCGACATCATCTCGGGCGGTTCGCGCGGAGCGCTGCGCATCGGCATCGGCGGCGGCGGATGGGGAATGGGGAATGGGGAATGGGGATCCTGCCGGCGGCGCTGACGAAGCTGCTCGAGCCGCATCCGGATGTGACGGTCCTGGCCCGGGAGGCCGATGAAGCGGTGCTCGTCGCGTTGCTCAAGGCGCGCGAAATCGATCTCTTCGTTGCGCGCCTGGCGCCGATCGCCGCCGACCCCGAGCTTGCATTGCGGCCGCTGTTCGAGGACTCGATCTGCGTCCTCGCCAGCCGCGCGCATCCGCTGGCCGCGCGCAAGCGTGTGAGCTGGGACGACATCGCCAACGAACGCTGGGTCGTCCCGCCGTCGAGCGCGTTGTCGTTCGACCACGTTCAGCGCACCCTGCACAAGGGAGGATTGACGATGCCTCGTCACGTGGTCCAGTCGATGGCGGCCTCGGTGGCGCTGGGCATGGTCCTCCAAGGGAACTTCCTGTGCTTCGGCACCTATCTCTTTCACGAGTTCAGCGGGCTCAAGCCCCTGCTGACGATTCTGAAAATCGAGTTGCCGAAGGTGCAGGTTGCGTTCGGCGCGGTCACCCTCGAGGGCCGGGATCTCAACCCGCTCGGGCTGCGGCTGGCCGCGCTCGTCACGGAACTCGCCGACGCCGCGCGCAATGGATACGGTTCGGGCACCGTTCATGCAACCGGCGCTGCCAAGCGGCGCTGAGCCGGCCGCGCGCGGCTTCTATCCCCGCCGGTGGGTGTCGATCGGCGACGGGCGCTATCGACGGGACTCGGGCATCCGCGAGTGTGTCGTCTCACTTTTGATGAAACGTATAGTCTCCTCGCGTCTCCAATGCTCTACCTCGATGCAGCGTGGAGACAGCCAGTGCGAGTTGCAACCGAGATCGTTCTGACGAGCGGCGAGCAAGCCGAGTTGGCCAGGCTGGCACGCTCCAAGCGCACCAGTCTGAGACTGGCGCAGCGTGCGCGCATCGTGCTGCTGGCGGCGCAAGGCCTGCAGAACAAGGACATCGCCGTGCAGTTGAGCATCGGCCGAGTGCAGGTCTCGCGCTGGCGCGAGCGCTACGCCCAGTCCAGGCTTGCGGGCATCGAGCGCGACCTCCCGCGCGGAGCGCCGCCGGTCACGGTGGACGTGGCGCGCCTGGTGGAGTTGACCACCCAGAGCAAGCCCGAGGCGGCGACGCACTGGAGCACGCGCACGATGGCTGCCGAATTGGGCACCAGCGCCTCCAGCGTCTCGCGCCACTGGCGCAAGAATGGCCTCGAGCCGCATCTCGTGCGCGGCTTCAGGGCCTCGCGCGACCCGCAGTTCGCCGAGAAGCTCGAAGACATCGTGGGCCTGTATCTGGCGCCGCCCGAGCACGCGGTTGTGCTGTGCGTCGATGAGAAGAGCCAGGTGCAGGCGCTGGAGCGAACGCAGCCCGGGCTGGCGCTGAAGAAGGGCCGCGCGGCCACCATGACGCACGACTGCGAGCGCAATGGCACGAGCACGCTGTTCGCGGCGCTCGACGTGCTCGACGGCCAGGTCATCGGCCAGTGCCAGCAGCGCCACACCCACGCCGAATGGCTGAAGTTCCTGCGCCAGATCGACCGCCAGACGCCCAAGGGCAAGGCGCTGCATCTGATCGCCGACAACTACGCCACCCACAAGCACCCGGCCGTGCAGGAGTGGCTGGCTAGGCATCCGCGCTTTCACATGCACTTCACGCCCGCCTCGGCGTCGTGGCTGAACATGGCCGAGCGCTTCTTTCGCGACATCACCGTCAATCGCCTGCGCCGCGGCGTGTTCACCAGCGTGCCGGAGTTGGTCCGCGCCATCGGCGAGTATGTCGCGCATCACAACCACAACCCCAAGCCGTTCATCTGGACCAAGAGCGGCGCCGATATCCTGCAGAAGGTCACTCGCGCGAACAGTCGCTTAAGTTCCAGAGAGAGTGCAACACCACCCTCGTAGTCTTTCGAGTGTCGCAGACCGCAAAGCGGCTGCTAGACTTTGCTGGAATCAACAGGCAGCAGGTGGAAGACTCCATGAGAAACGTACTGGCCGCGTTCGCTGTTGCGCTCCTGACGGCAGGAACAGCCATAGCCGCGACAGCGGATACAACCGCTGTCTTGGCTCCGATTCATCAATTCATCGATGGACTCAACAAGGGCGACGTCGATTCGGCCTTGGCTGCCTGCGCCGAGCAGACCTCGATCATCGACGACTTTGCGCCTCATGAGTGGCACGGCGCTGGCGCCTGCGGGAAGTGGGCGACCGACTTTCAGGCGAACGCCACCGCCAACGCAATTACTGACGAAGTTCTCGCCATGGCTGGCAAGCCGCTTCATGTGGCGGTCACAGGAGACCGCGCATACGTCGTCGTTCCCGCCAGCTACACCTACAAGCTCAAGGGCAAGCCGGTCAAGGAGTCGGCGCTAATGACGCTCGCTTTGCAAAAGGTCGCGGCCGGCTGGCGCATTACCGGGTGGACGTACAGCAAGAAATAGCCCTTCGGACACCAGCGGACAGCGCGCCTTGCGGGCAATGCCAGTCAGTCGAGCCTGCATCCGGCAGTTGGGCGCGTAGCGCCGTCACCCGGGCGGTGAGTGCGATCGTGGCGAGGAAAGTCGGCAAGCGCGGGTGCCGCCGTGCCACGAAGGCAAATCCATCGGCTTTCTCAAGTCCCTCACGGCATCAAACACTGCGCTAGCGAAAGTACTCGAGCATCCGCTCGAGGGCCATCGTGAACGGCGTGCCCATCATCGGCAGCGTCAGCAGCATGC
>CALMIL010000009.1 GCA_937864005.1 uncultured Burkholderiales bacterium | reverse complement strand
CGCTGGCGTCGATCGATCACCTGATCGAGACCGACCCGGCGCGCGCGAGCAAGATGCAGAAGAACCTGATCGCGCTGCTGCGCGCGAGCATGCCGACGCTGCGCGAGGCGGATACCAATCTCGGCCGCGAGCTGGCGGTGATCCGGCCCTACCTCGAGATCCTGAAGGTGCGCATGGAAGAGCGGCTGCAGACCGAGATCCGCGTCAGCGACGGGCTGCTGTCGGCCGAGTTTCCGCCGATGATGCTGCAGTCGCTGGTCGAGAATGCGATCAAGCACGGCCTCGAGCCGAAGGCCGAAGGCGGCACGCTCGCCGTCGCGGCCGAGATCGTGCACGGCGACCTCGTCGTCAGCGTCGCCGACACCGGCCTCGGCTTCGGCAAGGCGGCGACCGCCGGCACCGGGCTCGGGCTTTCGAACATCCGCGAACGGCTGCACCTGCTCTACGGCGAGCGCGCCCGGGTCGAGGTGGCGGAGAATCCGGGCGGCGGCACGCGGGTATCGATCACGGTGCCGTATCGCTCCAAGGCCCGAACCAACGAAGCAACCGCATGAGAGCCCTGCTGCTTTCGATCGCCGCCGTCGCGCTGCTCGGCGCGGTGATGCTCGCGCTGCTGGTCTTCGCGCTGCACGGCCTCGCGCCCGACGGCCTGCACGTCGTCATCAACGACCGCGAGCTGAGCTTCGGCCATCTGCCGCCGCTGCCCGAGCTGGGCGCGGGCCTTGGCGGCCTGCTCGCGGTCGTCGCGGCGGCGATCGTCATCCCGGTCGCGCTGCTGCTCGGCGTGCTGCTGCCGCTCCTGCTGCTCGCCGGCGCCTTGCTGCTGCTGGTCGGCCTCGCGCTCGGCGTCGGCGCGATCAGCATGGCGCCGCTCGTCCTGCCGCTCTTGCTCCTCGTCTGGCTGTGGCGGCGCGCGCAGCGCCGCAAGGCCGCCGCCGCGCAGGAGGCGGCGCGCGCGCGCGCCGCATCGGACACGATAGACCTCTGAACCGGAGCGCCGATGACGACCGCGCTGATCGCCGACGACGAACGCCTGATGCGCGAGCAGCTGCGCACGCGGCTCGCCGAGGTCTGGCCCGAGCTCGAGGTCGTCGGCGAGGCCCGGAACGGCGTCGAAGCGGTCGAGCTCGCCGCAACGCTGCACCCCGACCTCGTCTTCCTCGATATCCGCATGCCCGGCATGACCGGGGTGGATGCGGCGCGCGAAATCGCCCAACTGCCGGCCGCCGACGACTGGCACGGCTGCGAGATCGTCTTCATCACCGCCTATGACCAGTACGCGGTCGAGGCCTTCGAGCAGGGCGTCGTCGACTATGTGCTCAAGCCCGCCGAGCGCGAGCGCCTCGCGCTCACCGTCGAGCGCATCAGGAAGCGCCTCGCGCAGCGCGCTGCCGACGGCGCGGCGCCGAGCGAGCCCTCACCCGCCGCACTGCGACAGCTGCTCGATACGCTCGCGGCCCGGCTCGATCCGGGTGCGGCCGCGAACCGCCTGAAGTGGATCCAGGCGACGGTCGGGCAGAGCATCCAGATGATTCCGGTCGAGGACGTGCTCTTCTTCATCAGCGACGAGAAGTACACCCGGGTCCAGACGGCAAATCTCGAGGCCCTGATCCGCAAGCCGATCAAGGAGCTGGTCGAGGAGCTCGACATGAACCTCTTCTGGCAGATCCATCGCTCGACGCTCGTCAATACGAAGGCGATCGCCGGCGTCAGCCGCGACCTGCGCGGCCGCCAGCTGGTCGCCGTCAAGGGCCATCCGCAAAAGCTCGAAGTCAGCCGCAGCTACGCCGGATTGTTCAAGGGCATGTAGCGCGCACAGCCGCCCTCGCCCCGCGCGCGACGGGCGCCCGCCGCGTCCGCTTCGCAGGGGCATCCAGTGCGCGCCCCTACAATGCCGGGTCGCACTGCAATGGTGCATTTCGCCCCGGCCTTTCGGCCAGACGGGGCGCCGACCGCTGGAGAATGCCTTGACCTTCGATCGCCCGGAAGATTTTCTCGACGCCGTGGCGCGCCGCGACCCGGACCAACCCGAGTTCCTGCAGGCAGTGCGCGAGGTGATGGTCAGCCTGTGGCCGTTCGTCAAGGCCAATCCGCAGTACGGCGACTACGCGCTGCTCGAACGCCTCGTCGAGCCGGAGCGCGTGATCCAGTTTCGCGTCGCCTGGGTCGACGACCGCGCGCGGACGCAGGTGAACCGCGCGTTTCGCGTCCAGCACAGCTCGGCGATCGGCCCGTTCAAGGGCGGCATGCGGTTTCACCCGACGGTCAACCTGTCGATCCTGAAGTTCCTCGCCTTCGAGCAGACGCTGAAGAATTCGCTCACCACGCTGCCGATGGGCGGCGGCAAGGGCGGCTCGGATTTCGACCCCAAGGGCAAGAGCGACGCCGAGGTGATGCGCTTTTGCCAGGCGCTGATGAGCGAGCTGTATCGCCACCTCGGCTCGCAGACCGATGTGCCGGCCGGCGATATCGGCGTCGGCGCGCGCGAGGTCGGCTTCATGGCCGGCGCGATGAAGAAGCTGTCGAACGATACCGGCTGCGTCTTCACCGGCAAGCACATCGCCTTCGGCGGCAGCCTGATCCGGCCCGAAGGCACCGGCTACGGTACGGTGTATTTCGCCGAGCAGATGCTGCACCGCGAGAGCAAGAGCTTCGACGGCCGCCGGGTATCGATCTCCGGCTCGGGCAACGTCGCCCAGTACGCCGCCGAGAAGGCGATCGAGCTGGGCGCGCGCGTCATCACATTCTCGGACTCCGGCGGTACCGTCGTCGACCGCGACGGCTTCGATACGGCGAAGCTGCAGGCGCTGATGGAGCTGAAGAACGTCAAGCGCGGCCGGCTGTCCGAATTCGCGCAGCGCTTCGGCCTCGCATTCGAGGCCGGCAAGCGGCCGTGGCACGTGCCGACCGATATCGCGCTGCCGTGCGCGACCGAGAACGAACTCGACCAGCACGATGCCGCGACGCTCGTCGCCAACGGCGTCGTCTGCGTCGCCGAAGGCGCCAACATGCCCTGCACGCCGCAGGCGATGGATATCTTCCTCGACGCCGGCACGCTCTACGCGCCGGGCAAGGCAAGCAATGCCGGCGGCGTCGCCGTCTCGGGACTCGAGATGTCGCAGAACGCGCAGCGCCTGTCGTGGTCGGCGGGCGAGGTCGACGAGCGGCTGCACGCGATCATGAT
>CALMIL010000008.1 GCA_937864005.1 uncultured Burkholderiales bacterium | reverse complement strand
TCGGCCGCGAAGGCTATGTCAACGCCGCGCTGCAGGATGTGCTCGAGCGCGAGAAGCCCGACCTCGTCGTCGCGATCGGCCCGATGCCGATGATGCACGCCTGCGTCGAGACCTCGCGTCCGTTCGGCGTCAAGACCATGGTCTCGCTCAATACCATCATGGTCGACGGCACCGGCATGTGCGGATCGTGCCGCGTCACGGTCGACGGCGAGGTGCGCTTCGCCTGCGTCGACGGCCCCGATTTCGACGGCCACAAGGTCGATTTCAAGGAACTGCACGCGCGCCAGAAGCGCTTCAAGCGCCAGGAGCAGCAGGCCAACGACGACCAGGCGCACGTCTGCAGCCTGGAAGACCTGCTCGTCAAGCAGGGCAAGCGCACCTACAAGAAATATTCGGCGCTCGAACGGGTTCAGGTCAAGATGCCCGAGCGCGATGCGGCCGAGCGCTCGGGCTGCTTTCACGAGGTCAACCTCGGCTACACGCAAGCCGACGCGCTGCGCGAGGCCGAGCGCTGCATCCAGTGCATCAACCCGACCTGCATCGAGGGCTGCCCGGTGCGGATCGACATTCCGCGCTTCATCCGCCACCTGCTGCTGCGCGACCTGGAAGGCGCGGTCGACGCGATCCACGAATCGAGCCCGTTCCCCTCGGTCTGCGGCCGCGTCTGCCCGCAGGAGAGCCAGTGCGAGGCGCAGTGCGTGCTTCACAAGGCGAAGATGGAGCCGGTCGCGATCGGCCGCCTCGAGCGCTTCGTCGGCGATTTCGCGAAGCCGCTCGCCGAGCGGCAGGCGCCGGCCGAGGCGCCGGCCGCGCCGCCGCCGCTGCTCGGCCGTGTCGCGATCGTCGGCTCGGGGCCGGGCGGGCTCGCGGCGGCGGCCGATCTGGTCAAGCTTGGCGCCGACGTCACGGTCTACGAAGCGCTGCACGTCGTCGGCGGCGTGCTGCGCTACGGCATCCCGTCGTTCCGGCTGCCGCGCGACATCATCGATCGCGAGGTGCAGCAGCTGCGCGACCTCGGCGTCAAGTTCGAGACGAACAAGGTGATCGGCAAGACCTTCTCGGTCACCCAGCTCACCGAGGCGATGGGCTACGACGCGGTGTTCGTCGCGGCCGGCGCCGGCGCGCCGGCCTTCCTCGGCATTCCGGGCGAGTTCGCCGGCCAGGTCTATTCGGCCAACGAGTTCCTGACCCGCGTCAACCTGATGGGCGGCGATCGCTTCCCGTACCAGGGCACGCCGATCGGCGCCGGCGACAGCGTCGTCGTGATCGGCGCCGGCAACACCGCGATGGACTGCCTGCGCGTCGCCAAACGCCTCGGCGCGGCCGAGGTGCGCTGCGTCTACCGCCGCTCGGAGGCCGAGGCGCCGGCCCGCGTCGAAGAGCTGCGCCATGCGCGCGAGGAGGGCATCGAGTTCTCGTTCCTGCACGCGCCGGTCGAGGTGCTGCTCGACGACGAGGGCGACGTGCGCGGCCTGAAGGCGCAGAAGATGGCGCTCGGCGAGCCCGACGCCCGCGGCCGGCGCACGCCGATCCCGCAGGACGAGTTCGTCGAGTGGCCGTGCGACACCGTGATCTATGCGCTCGGCACGAAGGCCAATCCGATCGTCGGCCAGGCGACGAAGGGCCTGGCGCTCGACAAGCGCGGCTACATCATGGCCGACGACGATTCGCAGGCGACGAACCTGCCCGGCGTGTTCGCCGGCGGCGACATCGTCACCGGCGGCGCGACGGTGATCCTCGCGATGGCGGCCGGCCGGCGCGCGGCGCGCGCGATCGGCGCCTGGTTGACGCAGGGCAAAGCCGTCTGGCCACCGAAGCTGGACGATGCCGACGACGGCGCCGAAGGGCAGGCTGCGCCGCCCGCCGCGCCCGGCGCGGCGAAGGCAGCGGGCGCGAAGCCCGCGGCAGCGGCCAAGGCGAGCTGAAGGAGACACGCGATGAAGTGCCCCAAGTGCCACCGCCCGCTCGTCGACGAGGACGACGGCCCCTATATCTGCTGCGCCGACGCGCCGATGCAATGGCAGTGCGGCAGCTGCGGCAAGGTCAGCGAGGGTTTCGCCTTTCCGTACGGCCGCTGCCCGCAGTGCGGCGGCGAGCTGGCGCTGCGTGCGCCGCAGGAGGCGCACCCCGACGCCGCGTCGCTGACCGCGGTGCGCATGGCCTTCGAGATCGAGCTCGGCGGCCGCGCGTTCTATCAGCGTGCCGCCGCCGACAGCCACGACGAAGCATTGCGCACGCTGTTCAGCCGCTTCGCGGTGATGGAGGGCGAGCATATGGAGACGCTCTCGCGCCGCTATCACATCGAGGCGCCCGACGTCTCGGAGAGTTTTCGCATCGAGCTCGCGGCGATCTTCGGCGAGGTCGAGAGCCGGCCGCAGGATCCGGCCAACCTGTTCAGGATCGCGATCGCGCTCGAGAAGCGGGCCGCCGAGTTCTTCGCCTCGTGCGCGAAGAAGGCGCCGCCGGGATCGCCCGAGGCGCTTCTTTACAAGGAACTCGCCGCCGAGGAGCGCGACCACGCCTCCATCCTCACCACCGAGTACACGCGCTGGCTGGACGACAAGCCCGGCCTCTTCAGCAGCGATCCGCTCGTCGAGGCGGCGCACGCCGCGCGCCAGCCCGGCACCGCGCTCGTCGCGCTCAACGCCGCGGCCATCCTGCTCGACGGCCACGAGCCCGGCCGCATCGCGCTCGTCTGCGGCGACCAGGAGATCAGCTACGCCGAACTGCGCGACCGCGTCGCGCGCGCGGCGGCGGTCTGGCG
>CALMIL010000007.1 GCA_937864005.1 uncultured Burkholderiales bacterium | reverse complement strand
TCGTCTACTGCCACCGGCCGGACCCGGCGACGCCGATCGAGGAGACGGTGTGGGCGATGAGCGACATGATCACTCAGGGCAAGGCGCTCTACTGGGGCACGAGCGAATGGCCGGCCGCCGATATCCGCGCCGCGTGGGATATCGCCGATCGCCACCACCTGCACAAGCCGGTGATGGAGCAGCCGCAGTACAACCTCTTCCACCGCGCGCGCGTCGAGCAGGACTATGCGCGGCTGTACGACGACATCGGCCTCGGCCTCACGACCTGGAGCCCGCTGGCGAGCGGCTTGCTGACCGGAAAATACCGCGCTGGCGTGCCGGCCGGCAGCCGCGGTGCGCTCGAGAATATGGGCTTTCTGGTCAAGAACCTGACCGACAGCGGGAAGAACGATGCCGTCGCCAGGCTTGAGCCGATCGCGCGCGAGCTTGGCGGCAACCTCGCCCAGCTCGCGATCGCCTGGGCGAACCGCAACCCGCGCGTCAGCAGCGTGATCCTCGGCGCCTCGAGGATCGCGCAGTTGCAGGACAACCTCGGCGCGCTCGCGCTGACCCCGAAGCTGACGCCCGAGGTTCTGGAGCGTATCGACGCCGTGACGCTCAGCCTGGCGGCTTGAGTTCTGCCAGATCCTGCGGCGTGCCGACGTTGTGCCACTCGCTGCGCAGCACCTCGCCGCCGAGCCGGCCGGCGTCCGCCGCCGCGAAGAGGCGCGGGCCGAGCGCCGCACGCTGCCCGGCGCCCACGCCTTCGACGAGCGCCGGGCGGCACAGTGCGATATTGGCGTAGGTCCAGGGCCGCGCGGCGGCACTGCGCGTGACGCGCCCGTCGGCGTCGAGCGCGAAATCGCCCTGCGGGTGGTAGGGCGGATTGGGCACGAGCCAGAGGTGCGCGAGGTCGTCGCAGGCAGCAAAGGCTGCGGCGCGGCCGGGATCGAAGTCGAAGCCGGGCGCATGGATATCGGCGGAGACGAGCCAGAAGCAGTCGGACGGGGAATCGACGAGCAGCGGCAGGGCGGTCGCGATGCCGCCGGCCGTCTCGAGCGCGCCGCCGTGGTCGCGCCCTTCGAGCGAGTAGCGCAGCGAGACGCCGAAGCGCGCGCCGTCGCCGAGGGCGGCGACGATCCGGTCCTCGAGCCAGGCGGTATTGACGACGACCTCGCGCACCCCGGCGCGCGCGAGGGCGAGCAGATGCCACTCGATCAGCGGCCGGCCGCGCACCGCGAGCAACGGCTTGGGCGTTGCGTCGCTCAGCGGACGCATGCGTTCGCCGCGGCCGGCGGCGAGGATCAGCGCGCGGATCGTCACGGCGCCGCGCGCGGAGCCGGTCGAGGCGGCGCGACGGCGGCGCATCGTCGCGTCATCGAAGTCAAAGCGCCGGCCCCAGGCCGAAGGGCGCCGGCACCTTGTCGACGATGCGGGTGAAGAGCTCGCGATAGTCGTCGGCCGGCGCGTGGCCGGTGAGCGGGTCGCGGTTCTCGCGGAATGCGGCGTCGAGCGTCGCCCAGTCGTCACCCCGCAGCACCTGTTCGGCCACCGGCAGCACCTGCGACTCCTCGATGCGCATATGTTCGAGGCAGAAGGCGACGTAGCTCTCGAGCGCCTGCTCGAACGCCGGACGGCGCGCCTCGCCCATCATCTCGAAGCCGAGCAGCGCATGCTCGAGATCGCGGATCGCCGCGCTGCCGCTGCGATGGTCGCTCGTCAGCCGGTCGAGCACCGGGCCGAGCGCCGGCACGCGCTCGCGCAGGAGCGGAAAGAGCAGGTCCGACTCCTTCGCATGATGCAGCCGCTCGGGAAACTCGTCGACGTAGAAGAGCATGGCCCGAAAAAGCGTGAAGTCGAGCGGCGTGCCGTGCTTGCGATAGGCGGCAAGCAGCACGCCCATCGTGCGCAGCATGACCGCCAGCGCGGCATGCTCGTCGTGAATGATCTTCAGTGCGGCCGGTGTCATGCATGCGCTCCTTGCCGGGATCGAATCGCAGGTCGGGTCGTCGTTCACACGGGCGCGCCACCGCCCGCGTTCGTCGCGCCGCGGATGCGCGCGACGAGGGCGCTCGTCGAGTAGCCGTCGACGAAGGCGATCGAGCGTGCCTGCCCGCCGAAGCTTCGCACGAGATGCGTCTCTTCGAGCGTTTCGATATCGTAGTCGCCACCCTTGACGTAGCAGTCGGGCCGCACGAGCCGCATCAGCGCGATCGGCGTCGGCTCGTCGAACAGTGTCACGAGGCTCACGCTTTCGAGCGCGGCGAGCACGCAGGCGCGGTCGGCCTCGGCGTTCAGCGGCCGATCCGGCCCCTTGCCGAGGCCGCGCGCCGACGCGTCGCTGTTGAGGCCGACGACCAGGCTCGCGCCGAGCGCGCGCGCCGCGGCGAGATAGCTCACGTGGCCGCGGTGCAGGATGTCGAAGACGCCGTTCGTGAAGACGACCGGCCGCGCCAGCACGCGCAGGCGCGCGGCGAGTTCGTCGCGCGCGCACAGCTTGTCGAGAAAGTCGGCCACGGCCGATTGTCGCCTGCGCGGCAGCCCTCATCGCGCGTTGCGGCATAGACTGGGGCACTTCCCTGCACTCACCTCAGCCATCGACGGAGACGCGCGCCATGATCACGCTTTGCGGCATCACGATTTCGAACTACTACAACAAGGTCAAGCTCGCGCTGCTCGAGAAGGGCGTGCCCTTCACCGAGGAGGTCTGCACGACCGGCCGCCGCGACGAGGCCGTGCTCGCCTGCACGCCGCTGGGCAAGGTGCCGTTCATCCGCACCGAGCGCGGCGCGCTGTGCGAGAGCGAGGCGATCCTGGGCTACCTCGAAGCGGCCTTCCCGACGCCGCCGCTGCTGCCGGCGGACGCCTGGGAGCGCGCCAAGCTGCGCGAGCTCACGACCTTCATCGACCTGCACCTCGAACTCGTCGCGCGCCAACTCTACGGCCAGGCCTTCTTCGGCGGCGCGGCGCTGTCCGACGCGAACAAGGAGCGCATCCGCAAGGATCTCGTCCGCAATATCGCCGGCTTCAAGCGGCTCGCGAATTTCGCGCCGTATGTCGGCGGCGACACGTTCACGCTGGCCGATTGCGCCGCCTACGTCAGCCTGCCGATCGTCGCGCTCGCGAGCCGCATCGTGCTCGGCGAGGATTTGCTTGCGGCGGGCGGCGTCGACTGGAAGACCTACACCGCGCTGATCGGCCAGCGGCCGAGTGCGCAGAAGGTCGACGCCGACCGCAAGGCCGGCCAGGCACAACTCGCGGCGGCCGCGAAGGGCTGAAGATCGCCGCACGATCCGGCGTCGCCATGCGCGGTCGCGGGCCGCAGGCGCAGGAACCGATGCGGGTCGTTGGCGTGTGGCCGGAATTACGGCGTCGCGCGCGGCGGAGAGGATGTCCCGGGGCGCGACCCGGAGTCCCGATCCGCGCTGCCGCGCGCCGGCGGCGCCGGGCGCGGCGCGTCGGCGGGTGCGTCGCCCGCGGCGGGCGGCGCTGCCGGCCGCGGCGCGGGCCGCGCGGCGGGTGGCGCCCCGGGCGGCGGCGATCCGTTCGGTCTTGGCGGCTGCGCGCCGGGGCCTTGCGCCGGAGCAGCGTGGGCCGGATGCGGCTGGGCGTCATTGCCGCCGGCGGCCGGGTGAGGCGGCGTCGGACGTGTCCCCGGCCGCGGCCCGGTGCTCGCGGGCGGCGGCGTGCCCATCATCGGATTGCCGGTCATCGAGCCGGGATGAATGGGCGCGGGACGCGACCCGGGCCCCGCGCCGGGCCATCCGCTCGTCGTCCCGGGAAGGTTCGTATTCGGCGCGAAGGCTTCGCGCCCGCCCGGCCTGGAGACCCCGCGCCGCGGCCCGGGATCGGGCGTCCAGACTTGCGGCCCGCGGTTGTTGACGATGATCGTATTGTTGTTGTTGATGACGATATTGCGATCGTGCCAGTTCGGCCCGCGGCCATGCCAGACCCAGGGCGGCGCGACGACCGGCCGGCCCCATCCGATGCCCGGGCCCCATCCCGGGCCCCAGCCCGGCACCCAGCCCGGCGGCCGATACCACGGCGGCGGCGCCCAGACCCAGCGCGGCGGCGTTCCCCACCACCAGTTGCCGTAGACGAACCGCGGATCGAAGAACGGCACATAGACGAACTGCGGCTGCGCCGGCTCGATGACGATGATCCGATCCTGGACGACGACGGTCTGCTGCGGGTTGCTGACGAGGTTGCCGGCCGCCAGCGCCCGGGCGCGCAGCGACTGCACGGTATCCATCACGGCGGCCTGCTGGGCGACGAAGGCGTCGCCGAGCTTTTGCGTCCAGTCGAGCTTGTCGTCCATCATCGCGAGCACCGACGGGAACCGCACCAGCGCGACGACGCTCGGGTCCCACGGCTGCGTCTGGGCGGCGGCGGCCAGCGCGTCGGACGCCATGTCGCGGTTGCGATCGACGAAGCGCGCCGCCTGCACCACTTCGAGCGGGTAGGTCGAAGCGATCAGAACCTGCGTCAGCAGCGCGTCCGGGTAGAGCGCGATCGGCGCGAGCAGCTCGTCCAGCGTCTGCTGGTCGAAGGGCGCCGCCGCCGCTTGCGCGCGCGAGGGCGCGCTGGTCAGCGCAGCCGCCAGTGCGAGCAACAAGACGGCGAGCAATCGCCAGCGTCTGGCAAGCGTATTCAGGGCATCGTGCATTCGCGCGCTCCATCACACGCCGGACCGGCGGGTCGGCCCGGCCCGGCACACCTCCACCCAACGCGCGCGGCGCGGCGCACGTTGACCCCGACGCGGGCGCGAAGCGGTTGCGGGTTCAGGCCGGCTGAGCGACGCCGCCCAGCGTTCGCATCACGTCCTTGCGATAGCGGTTGAGCTCCTGGACGCTGGCGAAACTGCGTTCCATCAGCAGCGACAGGTTGTGCAGGATGCGCTCGACGACCTTGCCTTCCCAGACGCCGTCGAACCGGATCTGATGGTCGAGCCATTGTTCGAGCCACTGCGGGTCGGGCAGGCGGCTCTGGACCGTATCGCGCGGATAGAGTGACTGGTTGACGTGCAGATTGGTCGGATGCAGCGCCTGCGCGGTGCGCCGCGCGCTGGCCATCAGCACGCCGACCTTGGCGAACGCCGCCCGCGCCTCGTCGCCGAAGCGGTTCAGCGCGCGCTTCATGTAGCGCAGGTAGGCGCCGCCGTGGCGCGCCTCGTCGCGCGCGAGCGTCTCGTAGATCGCCTGGATCACCGGCTCGGTATGCCACTCTGCGGCGCAGCGATACCAGTGGTTGAGGCGGATCTCGCCGCAGAAGTGCAGCATCAGCGTCTCGAGCGCGGGCGCCGGGTCGAACTCGAAGCGCACGGCGTGCAGTTCGGCCTCGGTCGGCACCAGTTCGGGCCGGAAGCGCCGCAGGTATTCCATCAGCACCAGCGAGTGCTTCTGCTCCTCGAAGAACCAGATGCTCATGAAGGCCGAGAAGTCGCTGTCGTCGCGGTTGTCGCGCAGGAACATCTCGGTCGCCGGCAGCGCGGCCCATTCGGTGATCGCGTTCATCTTGATGGTCTGCGCCTGCTCGTCGCTGAGCTTGCTGGCGTCGAACGACGACCAGGGGATGTCGCGCTCCATGTTCCAGCGCACTGCCTCGAGTTGCTTGAAGAGTTCGGGAAAAAGCATGGCGTGCCCTTGGAAAAGTTGCGAGTCCGGCCGAAGAGTACCGCGTGGCGCTATTCGGGCAGCGAGTTCAGGATGAACATCGCGGCAAGCAGCTGCGACGGCTTGCCGAGCTTGCCGAACCAGCGGTCATAGATCGAATTGACTTCGCCGGTCCGATAGAGTTGCGCGAGAACGCGGTTCACGGCCTGCTTGAAATCGGCGTCGTTGCGCCGCAGCGCGAGCCCGTAGGGTTCGAACGAGAAGTTCTGCTCCGCCATGCGCACCACGATCTGGTCGCCGCTGGCGACGATGAGCCCGACGAGGATCGTCTGGTCGGCGGCGTAGGCGTCGATCTTGCCGTCATGGAGCATCTGCATGCCCTCGACATGCGCCGAGACGGGCACGACGTCGAAGCGCACCGCCGCGCGCTCCATCGCCGCCCGAAGCGCCCGTTCGGTCGTCGTGCCGTGGACGACGCCGACCTTCTTGCCGGCGAGGTCGGCCAGGCCCTTCGCGGGCGTCGTCCCGTTCGTCACGAAACTGCCGCCGTCGACCCAGGTCATCAGGCTGAAGTCGACGATCTTCTGGCGCGAGATCGTATTCGTGCTGGTCGCGCATTCCAGATCGATCCTGCCGGCGTTGAGCATCTCGTAGCGGTTGGCCAGCGTGATCGGCACCCATTCGAGTTCGAGCTTTTGCAGCGCCAGTTGCTGCTGGATGCCGGCCGCGACGCGCTTGCACAGATCCACCGAATAGCCGGACGGCACTTTGTCGTTGTCGGCATACGAGAACGGGACCGAATCGGGCAGATAGCCGAGCTTGATCGCGCCCGCCTTGGCGATCTTGTCGAGCGTGCCCGTCGCGGGCTGCGCATGGGCCATCGCGGTGAGGGCCGCGGCAGCGATGGCGAGGATCAGGCGGGACATCATCGTGAGGGCTCTCCGGGTTGTCGTGCTGCCGCGGCGCGCGGTCGACGAATCTAGCATGCGCCGCGCGGCGGCCGGCGCGGCGGGTTTCGGGACGCGCTACAGCCAGCCCTTGCGGCGGAAATACCAGAACGGCGCGATCATGCTCGACGCCATCAGGACGAGCGCGAACGGATAGCCATAGTCCCAGTTCATCTCGGGCATGACCTTGAAGTTCATGCCGTAGATGCTCGCGATCAAGGTCGGCGGCAGCAGCGCGACGCTCGCAACCGAGAAGATCTTGATGATCCGGTTCTGGTTGATGTTGATGAAGCCGACCGTCGCGTTCATCAGGAAGTTGATCTTGTCGAACAGGAACGTGGTGTGGTTGTCGAGCGAGTCGATGTCGCGCAGGATCTGGCGCGCTTCCTCGAACTGCTCGGCGTTGAGCATGCGGCTGCGCATCATGAAACTCACCGCGCGCCGCGTGTCCATCACGTTGCGGCGAATGCGGCCGTTCAAGTCCTCCTCCTTCGCGATCGCCGACAGCGCCTCGCTGGCGGTCTCGTCGCTGACGGTGCGCTTGAGCACGCTGTTGCTCACCGCCTCGAGCGCGTCATAGATGCTCTCCAGCGAATCGGCGGAGTACTCCGCGTCGGCGTCGTAGAGCTTGAGCAGCACATCCTTCGCATCCTCGATCAGCGCCGGAATGCGCCGCGCGCGCAGCCGCAGCAGGCGAAATACCGGCAGGTCCTCGGCGTGCACCGAGAACAGCATCTTGTTGTGGAGCACGAAGGCGACGCGCACGTTGCGCGGGTTGTCCTCGTCATCGATCAGGAAGTCCGAGCGGATGTGCAGTTCGCCGTTGTCCTCCTCGTAGAAGCGGGCCGATTCCTCGAGATCGTCGTCGACGATGTCGTCCGGAATCGTGACGCCGAAGCGTCCGCTGATCCAGCCCTTCTCCTGCCCGGTCGGCGCGTCCATGTCGACCCAGATCGGGGCGACATGGGTCAGCGCATCGGCGCTCGAGATTTCCTCCTGGAACAACCGGCCGTTGACCAGCGTGAACACGTTGAGCATCGAACTCTCCGGCACTCGGCGGCGCATGGCCGGCGGCGCGGGTGGGGTGGCGGGTCACGACCGTCGCGCCCCACGCCTGCTGGAGCGGACGGTCACAGAGGGTGTGAGTGGTCCAATTCGATCTTCGGGAAGATGACCGTGGATTATGGCATTCGGGCGCGACGCCTGTCGGTTGTCAGCGCCCGGTTTCGCGGGCACACTGGCCTCGCACCGGCAGCCGCGTTCGCGGCCGCCGACGCCACCGCCAAGCCACCGCTTCAGACCCCCTGCAACTCTCCGAAGGAAGCCTCATGAACCTGACGATCAGCGGCCACCATCTCGAAGTCACGCCTGCGCTGCGCGAGTACGTGCTCACCAAGCTGGATCGCGTGACGCGCCATTTCGACCAGGTGGTCGACGTCAACGTGCTGCTGTCGGTCGAGAAGCTGAAGGAGAAGGAGCGCCGCCAGAAGGCCGAAGTGACGCTGCACGTCAAGGGCAAGGACATCTTCGTCGAGAACAGCCACGAGGACTTGTACGCCGCGATCGATCAGCTGATGGACCGGCTCGACCGCCAGGTCTGCCGTCACAAGGAGATGCTGCAGGACCAGAGCCGGCGCTTTCCGAAACGCCCGGACGCCACGGCAAGCTGAATGCGGCGGCGATCCGCGGCAGGCAGTTCGGCCGGTCCGGACGGCGCTTTCGGGCGCTCGAAACGCCAGCCGCGGAACGATCTGTTGCTGCGTTGCACCAACAATCTCACAATTGAGCCTCGAAAGGCGCCCGCAAACGGTCGCAATCGCGTCCGATTCCTATAATCCGTCGCCTAGCCCCTTGCCCGCGCAGACGGACGTCCGAAGGTCGAAATTCCGCGCCGCAAACCGATGAACCGTCTCGCCGCCATCCTCCCGACCGGCAACGTGCTGGTCAACGTGGACGCCACCAGCAAGAAGCGCGCATTCGAGCACGCCGGGCTGCTGTTCGAGAACCAGCATTCGATCTCGCGCGCGACGGTGACCGACAACCTGTTCGCCCGCGAGCGGCTGGGCTCGACCGGCCTCGGCCACGGCGTCGCGATTCCGCACGGCCGCATCAAGGGGCTGAAGAATCCGCTCGCCGCGGTGCTGCGCGTGCAGCAGCCGATCCCTTTCGATGCGCCGGACGAAGAGCCGGTCGGGCTGCTGATCTTCCTGCTCGTACCCGAAGCGGCGACCCAGCGGCACCTCGAGATCCTGTCCGAGATTGCCGAGATGCTTGCCGACCGCGAGCTGCGCGAGCGGCTCAAGGCCGAGGGCGACGCCGCCCACATCCACGAGTTGATCGCCAACTGGGTGCCGTTGAAGTCCGTCGCTTGATGCCGGCGGCAGCGCGCGCCGGGGGCCGCGCACGGGCGCGGCGCGCAGCCCGGGCATCGCTGCCGGCGTCTGTCGAGCGAGGGATCGCATGAAGCCGAGCGTCATCAGCGCCGAAGCGCTGTTCGAGCAGCACCGGGTCGCGCTGCACTGGGAATGGCTCGCCGGCCACGCTCATCCCGAGCGCCGGTTCGACGAAGCGGCGGTGCGCGACGCCCAATCGGCAGCCGACCTCGTCGGCTACCTCAACTACATCCACCCCTACCGGGTGCAGATCGTCGGCGTTCGCGAGGTGGCCTACCTGTTCGCCGCGACGCCCGAAGATCAGGAGCGGCGCATCCAGCGCATCGTGACGCTGGACCCGCCGGTCGTCGTCATCGCCGATGGCCAGTTGCCGCCCGAGCGGCTGGTCAGCATGTGCGACCGGGCCGAGATTCCGCTGTTCGTCACCGCCGAATCGGCTGGCCACGTGATCGACGTCGTGCGCAATCATCTGAGCCGGCACTTCGCCGAGCGCACGACGCGCCACGGCGTCTTCATGGACATCCTTGGCCTCGGGGTGCTGCTGACGGGTGAGTCGGGCCTGGGCAAGAGCGAACTCGGGCTCGAACTGATCTCGCGCGGGCATGGCATGGTCGCCGACGATGCGGTCGATCTCTACCGCGTCTCGCAGACCGCGATCGAAGGACGCTGCCCCGAACTGCTGCTCAACCTGCTCGAAGTGCGCGGCATCGGCCTGCTCGATATCAAGGCGATCTTCGGCGAGACGGCGGTGCGCCGCAAGATGCGGCTGCACCTGATCGTGCATCTGGTGCGCAAGGAGACGATGGAGCGCGACTTCGAGCGCCTGCCCTACGAGCCGCTGTACGAGGACATCCTCGACGTGCCGATCCGCAAGGCGGTGATCGCGGTCGACGCCGGGCGCAACCTCGCGGTGCTCGTCGAGGCCGCGGTGCGCAACTCGATCCTGCAGCTGCGCGGCATCGACACCTACGCCGAATTCATCGCCCGCCACCAGAAGGCGATGAGCAATCCCAGGGAGTGACGCGCCATCGGCGCGCCGTGCCGCTCAGCGATCGCTGCGATGGCGGTGCGGGCAGTCCTTCTTGGTGCACGTCGCGTAGAGCGACAGCGCGTGCTCCTGCAATTCGAAACCGTGCGCCTTCGCGACGGCGCGCTGGCGCTGCTCGATCTCGGCGTCGAAGAACTCCTCGACCCAGCCGCAGTCGAGGCACACCAGGTGATCGTGGTGCGAGCCCTCGTTGAGCTCGAAGACCGACTTTCCCGACTCGAAATGATTGCGCTTGAGCAGCCCCGCCTGCTCGAACTGCATCAGCACGCGGTAGACCGTCGCCAGGCCGATGTCCGAGCCGTCGAGCAGCAGGGACTTGTAGACGTCCTCGGCCGACATGTGGCGCTGCCCCGACTTCTGGAAGATCTCGAGGATGCGGATGCGCGGCAGCGTGGCCTTCAGGCCCGAGCTCTTGAGTTCCTCGGCATTGCTGTTCGACATCGACATTCCCGTTTGGCGGCGCAACGATGGCGCCGGTGCGGCCGCTAGAATCCTGCATCATATCGAGGTCGGCCGGCGGCGGCGCGACCCTTTCCCGCATGCACTCTCTCAGATCAGCGCCATTGCGCCGCGGCCCCCGGCACGCCACGGCATGGCCCGCTGCCGCGCTGCTCGCGGCCGGGCTTGCCGGCTGCGGCGTGACCCAGCCCATCAATCTGGTGAACGTCTTCAGGCCCTACCGGGTCGAGATCGTCCAGGGCAACGTCATCACCAAGGAGCGCGCCGAGCGCGTCGAGCCGGGCATGACGCGCGCCCAGGTGCGCGACATTCTCGGCACGCCGCTGCTGACCGACATCTTCCACGCCGACCGCTGGGACTACACCTTCCTCCTCAACCGGCCGGGCAGCCCGACCCAGCTGCGCGTCGTCGTCGCCTACTTCGAGGGCGACTCGCTGACGCGCCTGGAGGCGCCCGACCTGCCGACCGAGGCCGAATTCCTGAACATGATCCAGCCCAACCGTTCGCGCGGCGACGTGCCGGTGCTGGCGCTCACCGAAGAGCAGCTCAAGGCGCTGCCGGTCCCGCCCCGGGTGGAAACCGCGGCGTCGGCACCCGAAGGTCCGACGCGGGACTATCCGCCGCTCGAACCGCGCGGATGAAGTCGCGTTCAGCAGCGCCGGCACACGGCGCGGCCCGGTTGCAGGCCGCGAGCGCGGGCGCTTTCCGATGAAAGTCGCCGTCGCGGGCGCCTCGGGGCGCATGGGCCGCATGCTCATCGAAGCCGTCGCCGCCGCCGACGACTTCAGCCTCGCCGGCGCGCTCGACGTCGCCGGCAGCGCGTCTCTCGGGCAGGACGCGGCGGCCTTCCTCGGGCGCACGAGCGGCGTGACGATCGTCTCCGATCTGCACGCCGGGCTCGCCGGTGCCGACGTGCTGATCGACTTCACGCGTCCCGAAGGCACGCTCGCCCACCTCGCCGTGTGCCGCGAACTCGGCGTCAAGGCGGTCGTCGGCACGACCGGGTTCAGCGCCGCGCAGAAGGCCGAGGTCGCGGCGATCGCGCGCGACATCGCGATCGTCATGGCGCCCAACATGAGCGTCGGCGTGAACGTCGTGCTGCGCCTCGTCGACCTCGCCGCGCGCGCGCTCGCCGAGGGCTACGACATCGAGATCGTCGAGGCCCACCACCGCCACAAGGTCGATGCGCCGAGCGGCACCGCGCTGCAGATGGGCGAGGTCGCGGCCGCCGCGACCGGCCGGCAACTGAAGGACTGCGCCGTCTATGCGCGCGAAGGCGTGACCGGCGAGCGCAGGGCGGGGTCGATCGGCTTTGCCACCATCCGCGGCGGCGACATCGTCGGCGACCACACGGTGCTCTTTGCCGGCACCGGCGAGCGCATCGAGATCAGCCACAAGTCGAGCAGCCGCGCCACCTACGCGCAGGGCAGCCTGCGCGCGGCGCGCTTTCTCGCCTCCCGCCAAAGCGGGCTGTACGACATGAGCGACGTGCTCGGCTTCGCGGGGCACGGCCGGTGAGCAGTCTGGGCGCGTTCTGGGAGCAGGGCGACCTGATCACGCGCGCCGTCGCGCTGCTGCTGCTGGCGATGTCGGTCGGCGCCTGGGTGACGATTCTCTGGAAGGGCTGGCTGCTGCGCCGCGCCAGGATCGGCATCGCGCGTGCGATACCCGCCTTCTGGGGCGCGCCGACACTCGCCGAGGGCCGCGCCCGGCTCGCGCAGTTCGACCGCGAAGGCGTGCTGCAGCCTCTGCTGGCCGCCGCCACCGAAGGCGCCGACGCGCGCGCACTCGAAGGCCAGGGCCGGCTGCAGTCGCAGCTCACGCGGCGCCTGCGCGGCGCACTGCACGTCTCGCTCGCCCATCTGCAGTCGGGCCAGGTGCTGCTGGCGTCGATCGGCGCGACCTCGCCCTTCGTCGGCCTGTTCGGCACGGTCTGGGGCATCTATCACGCGCTGCTCGGCATCTCGGCCGGCGGCGGGATCACGATCGAGAAGGTCGCCGGCCCGGTCGGCGAGGCGCTCGTGATGACGGCCGCCGGCATCGCGGTCGCGGTTCCGGCGGTGCTTGCCTACAACGTCTTCGGCAAGTGGGCGGCGGCCAGCGAGGCCGAACTCGAGGGCTTCGCGCTCGATCTGCGCGAGATGGTCACCGGCGCCGAACCCGACGCGCTCGCCGCGGCGCAGGCCTGAGCATGGCTTTCGGCCGCCTCGAGCGCAGCGCCGGCTCGCAGCCGATGAGCGACATCAACATGACGCCGCTGATCGACGTCATGCTCGTGCTGCTCGTCATCTTCATGGTCACCGCGCCGCTGATGGCAAGCAGCCTGAAGCTCGATCTGCCGGCGAGCGACGCCGCGCAGCCGAGCGATACGCCGAAGTTCATCGCCGTCGCGATCACGCCCGAGGGCGAGCTCTACCTCGACGAGGAGAAGCTCGACGCCGTGGCGTTCGACGCCCGCCTCGCGCAGGCGGCGAGCCGATCGCCCGACATCGAGGTGCGGCTGCGCGCCGACAAGCGCACGCCGTACGGCGACGTCGCCGAACTCATCGGGCGGCTCCAGAAGGCCGGGCTGAACCGGATCGCATTCGTGACCGAGCCCGTGCAAGCGCAGACGCCGGGCCCGGCCGGGCCGCGCTGAAGCGGGCGCCGGCGCGGCGTCGGCGTCGGCGCCGGCAGCGGGTGCGCTTTCTATAATCGAAGCCACTCTTCAACCGGCGCCAAGGCCGCCCTGACGGCGCGCAGGCGATCCCCATGAGCACCCCCGAGATCAAGCGCTACGACGCCCGCGGCGTCGAGCAGGCCGCCCAGGCGCACTGGCAGGCGCGTGACGCCTACCGCGTCACGGAAGACCCGAAGCGGCCCAAGTTCTACGCCTGCTCGATGCTGCCCTACCCGAGCGGCAAGCTGCACATGGGCCACGTGCGCAACTACACGATCAACGACATGCTCACGCGCCAGCTGCGCATGAAGGGCATGAACGTGCTGATGCCGATGGGCTGGGACGCCTTCGGCCTGCCGGCCGAGAACGCGGCGATGAAGAACAAGGTGCCGCCAGCGAAGTGGACCTACGACAACATCGCGCACATGAAGGGCCAGATGCAGGCCATGGGTCTGGCCATCGACTGGAGCCGCGAGGTCGCGACCTGCGACCCAGCCTACTACAAGTGGAACCAGTGGCTGTTCCTGAAGATGCTCGAGGCGGGCATCGCCGAGCGCCGCACCCAGGTCGTCAACTGGGACCCGGTCGACCAGACCGTGCTCGCCAACGAGCAGGTCATCGACGGCCGCGGCTGGCGCTCGGGCGCCCTCGTCGAAAAGCGCGAGATCCCCGGCTACTACCTGCGGATCACGCAGTACGCCGACGAGCTGCTCGACCACGTGACGCACAAATTGCCCGGCTGGCCCGAGCGCGTGCGGCTGATGCAGGAGAACTGGATCGGCAAGAGCGAGGGCGTGCGCTTCGCCTTCCCGCACGATATCAAGGGCGTCGACGGCAAGCTGATCCAGGACGGCCGGCTGTGGGTCTTCACGACGCGCGCCGACACCATCATGGGGGTGAGCTTCTGCGCCGTCGCCCCCGAGCATCCGCTCGCCGTGCACGCCGCGCGCTCGAACCCGGCGCTCGCCGCGTTCATCGAGCAGTGCCGTGCCGGCGGCACGACCGAGGCCGAGCTCGCGACGCGCGACAAGCAGGGCATGGCAACGGGGCTCTTCGTCACCCATCCCTTGAGCCACGAGAGAGTCGCGGTCTGGGTCGGCAACTACGTGCTGATGGGCTACGGCGACGGCGCCGTGATGGGCGTGCCGGCGCACGACGAGCGCGATTTCGCATTCGCCAAGAAGTACGGCCTGACGATCACGCAGGTGATCGCGATCGACGGCGAGCACTTCAGCTACGACCACTGGCAGGACTGGTACGCCGACAAGGCGCGCGGCCACACCGTCAATTCCGACCTCTACAGCGGCCTCGACCATGCGCAGGCGACCGATGTGATCGCCAAGGCGCTGCAGGCGCACGGCCTCGGCGGCAAGCAGACGACCTGGCGGCTGCGCGACTGGGGCGTGAGCCGCCAGCGCTACTGGGGCACGCCGATCCCGATCATCCACTGCGCGGCGTGCGGCGTCGTGCCGGTGCCCGAGCGCGACCTGCCGGTGGTGCTGCCCGAGGATCTGGTATCCGATGGCAGCGGCAGCCCGCTGGCGCGCTGCGAGTCTTTCCTGAAGGTCGCCTGCCCGAAGTGCGGCGCGCCGGCGCGGCGCGAGACCGACACGATGGACACCTTCGTCGATTCGTCGTGGTATTTCATGCGCTACTGCGACCCGAAGAACGAAAGCGCGATGGTCGGCGCCGGAACCAAGTACTGGATGCCGATGGACCAGTACATCGGCGGCATCGAGCACGCCATCCTGCACCTGCTCTACGCCCGGTTCTGGACCAAGGTGATGCGCGACCTGAAGCTGGTCTCGATCGACGAGCCGTTCACGCAACTGCTGACGCAGGGCATGGTGCTCAACGAGGCCTTCGTGCGCAGCGGCGCCGCCGGCGCGCGCGAGTATTTCTGGGAGCACGAGCTCGACATCGTGCGCGACGAGCACCAGAAGGTCGTCTCGGCGAAAGCCCGGCGCGACGGCCTGCCCGTCGAGTGCGAGGGCTGGACGACGATGTCCAAGTCGAAGAACAACGGCGTCGACCCGCAGGCGGTGATCGACCGCTACGGCGCCGATACCGCACGCCTGTTCGTGATGTTCGCCTCGCCGCCGGAGCAGACCGTCGAGTGGCACGATACCGGCGTCGACGGCGCGAACCGCTTCCTGCGCCGGGTCTGGGCCTTCGCGATGCGCAACGAGGTGCTGCTGCGCACGGCCGGCGCGATCGAGTCGCCGCTGTCGCCTGCGGCGCGCGCGCTGCGGCGCGAGGTGCACGGCCTGCTGCGCCAGGTCAGCTACGACTACGAGCGCATGCAGTACAACACCGTCGTCTCGGGCGCGATGAAGATGTTGAACGCGCTCGACGCCTTCAAGGGCGAAGGCGCGGCGGCGCTGCGCGAGGGCACCGGCATCCTGCTGCGCGTGCTCTACCCGGCCTGCCCGCACATCACGCATGCGCTGTGGGAGGCGCTCGGCTATGCGGCCGAATACGGCGATCTGCTCGACGCGCCGTGGCCCGAGGTCGAGGAAGCCGCGCTCGTGCAGGACGAGATCGAACTGATGCTGCAGATCGACGGCAAGCTGCGCGGCGCGATCCGCGTGCCGTCCGGCGCCGACAGCAAGGCGATCGAGGCGGCGGCACTCGCGAGCCCCGATTTCACGAAATTTGCCGAGGGCCGCAGCGTACGGCGCGTGATCGTCGTCCCCGGCCGGCTCGTCAACGTGGTGCTCTGATGGCGGCGTCGCGGACGGCGCCGCTGCCGCGCCGCGCGCATCGCTGGACCCCGGCCGTTCTCGCCGCAGCGGTGCTGCTGGGCGGCTGCGGCTTCGCGCTGCGCCAGGCGCCCGCGCTGCAGTTCCAGAGCGTGCAGCTGGCCGGCTTCGCGGCCAACTCGCCGCTCGCGAAGGAGCTGCGACAGAATATCGAGTCGATTCCCGGCACGCGGGTCGTCGAGGCCGCGTCCGAGGCGCAGGTCGTTCTCGAAGCGCTCGCCGATACCAGCGACCGCGCCGTCGTCGCCTCCACCGCGACCGGCCTGGTGCGCGAATTCGAGCTGCGCATGCGCTTCGAGTTCAAGCTGCGCACCCCTGGCGGCCGCGAGCTGATCGGGCCCACCGAGCTGACCCAGGTGCGCGACCTGAGCTACAACGAAGGCGTCGCGCTGGCCAAGCAGTACGAGTCGGCGAGCCAGTTCAAGGCGATGCAGAGCGATATCGTCGCGCAGGTGATGCGCCGCCTCGCCGCGGTGCCCAAGCCGTAGGCGGGCGATGCAGGTTCGAAGCGACCAGCTCGCCGCCCACCTTGCCAAGGGGCTCGCGCGCGTCTATACGATCCACGGCGACGAGCCGCTGCTCGCGCAGGAGGCGGCCGATGCGATCCGCGCCGCGGCGCGCGCCGCCGGCCATACCGAGCGCCAGGTCCACACCGTGGCTGGTCAGCATTTCGACTGGAGCTCGCTGATCGGCGCGTCGCAGGCGATGAGCCTGTTCGCCGACCGCCAGCTGATCGAGATCCGCATTCCGTCCGGCAAGCCCGGCAAGGACGGGTCGGATGCGCTGCAGCGCTATTGCGCGGCGCTCGCCGACGAGATCGTCACCCTCGTCGTGCTGCCGCGGCTGGACCGCACGCAGACCGCGAGCGCCTGGTTCGGCGCGCTCGATGCGGCCGGCGTCACGCTGCGCGTCGACCCGGTCGAGCGCGCCGCGCTGCCGCAGTGGATCGCGCAGCGCCTCGCGCGCCAGGGCCAGCGCGTGCAGGGCGGCGAGGCGGGGCAGCGCGCACTCGCCTTCTTCGCCGACCGGGTCGAAGGCAACCTGCTCGCCGCGCACCAGGAAATCGTGAAGCTCGGCCTGCTTTACGGCGCCGACGGCGCCGAACTGAGCTTCGAGCGCATCGAGGCCGCGGTGCTCGATGTCGCACGCTACGACGTCTTCAAGTTCGGCGAGGCGGTGCTCGCGGGCCATGCGCCGCGCACGCTTCGCATGCTCGACGGACTGCAGGCCGAAGGCACGGCGGCGGTGCTCGTGCACTACACGCTGGCCGGCGACATCCTCGCGCTGAAGCGCACGCGCGACGCCGTCGCCGCCGGCCGGCCGCTGCCGCTCGCGCTGCGCGAGAACCGCATCTGGGGCGCCAGGGAGCGGCTCTTCGAGCGCGTGCTGCCGCACTTGACGGCGGCGGGCGTGGACGAACTCGTCGTCGCGACGCAGGTCTGCGACGGCCTCGTCAAGGGTCTGAAGCACCCCGCATGGCCGGATGATCCCTGGGACGCTTTGCGCCGCCTCGCGCTGATGGTGTGCGAGCGCGCCGCCGCCGCGCCGACGCGCAGGCCGGGCGGCGACAAGGGTCTGCGCCTCGCGCTGACGGCGTAGCCGGCCGCGGGCTGTCAATAGCCGCGCTCGCGATCGACCAGATGCTGCAGCGCTCGCCCGGCGCGCAGCGCGGCGACGTTCGCGGCGGCAACGATCGACGCGCTGCGCGGGTCGGTCTGCGCCGCGACGTGCGGCAGCAGCGTGACCTTCGGATGGGCCCAGAACGGGTGCGCGGCGGGCAGCGGCTCGATCGCGAAGACATCGAGCACGGCGTGGCGCAATGCGCCGCTGTCGAGCGCGGCGAGCAGGTCGGCTTCGACCACCTGCGCACCGCGAGCGAGGTTGACGAAACTCGCGCCGCGCGGCAGCAGCGCGAGCCGCCGGGCGTCGAACAGGCCGCGCGTCGCCGAGGTCAGCGGCAGCAGGTTGACGGCGATCTGCGCCGCACCGAGCACGAACGCGAGCATCGCGTCGCCATGCCGCGTCTCAAGGCCCTCGATCGCCGCCGGGCGCGCGCTCCAGCCGAAGACGCGGTAGTCGTTGCGCGCCAGGCGCAGCGCCACGGCGCGTCCCATCTGGCCGAGGCCGAGGACGGCGACCGTCGTCTCGCCCGCCGTGCGCTGCGGGCGCTGCAGCCAGCGGCCCTCGCGCTGCTGGCGCGCATAGTCGAACATCTCGCGCTGCAGCGACAGCACGGCCCACAGCGCGGTCTCGGCCATCGCCTCGTTCATCGCCGGATCGACCATCCGCGCCAGCGGCACGCCGGCCGGCAGCGTCGGATCGGCAAGCAGGCCTTCGACGCCGGCCCACAGCGACTGCACGAGCTTCAGCCGCGGAAACCCGGCGAGCGCCCCGCGCGGCGGATTGGCGACGATCGCGATATCGATCTCGCGCGCGAGCGCCGCATCGCGCTCGCGCAGCAGCACTTCGCCCGGCATCGCCTGCGACAGCAGCGGCAGCCAGGCGTCCCATTCACCGGGCGTGAAATCGGCGGCGACGAGGATGCTCAAGCCCGTGCCTCTTCGCAAAGCCGCGCCAAGGCGTGCCGCACGGTCTGCGCGCGGACCGCGGCGCGGTCGCCGTCGAGTTGCAGCCGTTCGGCGCGCGGCGCCGCCCCGCGCGCCGCGACGGCGAGCCAGACGGTGCCGACCGGCTTGCCCGGCGTCGCCCCGCCCGGGCCGGCGATACCGGTCACCGCAACCGCGAGCATCGCCTGCGAGCGATCGAGCGCACCCTGCGCCATCGCGCACGCGACCTCGGCGCTGACCGCGCCGTGGCGCTCGATCAGCGCCGAGGGGACGCCGAGCATCTCGCTCTTGGCGGCATTGCTGTAGGTGACGAAGCCGCGCTCGAACCAGTCGCTCGAACCGGCGATCGAGGTGCACGCCGCGGCGATCATGCCGCCGGTGCACGACTCGGCGGCCGCGATCCGCCAGCCGCGTGCGCGCAGCGCGTCGGCGAGCGCGGCCACCGGCGTGCCGAAATCGGGCGAATCGCTCACCACACGAACCGCCAGGCCGCGATCACGAGCAGCGTGCACAGCGCGGCGACCAGATCGTCGAGCATGATGCCCAGGCCCTCGCGCAGGCCGATGCGCATTTCGCCGCCGGCACCCGGCCGCGGCTTGAAGCGGCGGTCGGCAAAGCCGACCGGGCCCGGCTTGGCGGCATCGAACAGCCGGAACAGCGCGAAGGCGATCGTCTGCGCGAGCAGGCTCGCCGGCGTGACGAGCCAGAGCACGATCCAGAAGGCGATCACCTCGTCCCAGACGACGCAGCCGGGGTCGGGCTTGCCGAGATGGCGCGCCGTGACCGCGCTCGCCCAGCAGCCGAGCCCGAAGCCGATCACGATCAGCGCCGCCCATTGCGCATCGTCGAGATAGGGCCGCAGGATCAGGAACGCGGCCCAGGCCCAGAGCGTGCCGACCGTCCCCGGGGCGCGCGGCGCAAGGCCGCTGCCGAAGCCGAGTGCGACCACGTGCAGCGGATTGGCGAGCATGAAGCGCCACGTCGCGCGCCGCGGCGCGTCTTGCACCGCGGGCGGCATTGCGGTGGCGTCGTTCATGTCCGGAAGTGGTCGAAGCTGCCCCAGATGTCGGCGACGGCGCGGCCATCGGCGTCGACGAGCCGCAGACCCGGATCGGCTTCGATCGTGCCGATGCGCGTCGCTTGCACGCCCGCTGCGTCGGCCGCCGCGCGCACCGCGCCGGCATGCGCCGGCGCTGCGGTGAAGAGCAGCTCGTAGTCGTCGCCGCCGGCAAGCAGGCATTCGCGCTGCACCGCGAGCGTCTGCGCGGCGATCTGCGCGCTGCGCGGCAGTGCGTCGACGGCGAGCCGCGCGCCGACACCGGAGCGCCGCAGCAGGTGCGCAAGGTCGCCCTGCAGGCCGTCCGAGATATCGATCGCGCTCGTCGCCACGCCGCGCAGCGCGACGCCGAGCGCGACGCGCGGCTGCGGCAGCTCCATCGCGCGGCGCACCTGCGCGAAGGTCTCGCCGGGCAGATCGAGCGTGCCGCGAAACGCTTCGAGCGCGAGCCGCGCGTCGCCGAGCGTGCCGCTGACATAGAGGTCGTCGCCGGCGCGCGCGCCCGAGCGCAGCAGCGCCTGGCCGGCCGGCACCTCGCCGAAGACGCTGATGCAGATGACGAGCGGGCCGCGCGTCGTATCGCCGCCAACGAGCTCGCAGCCGTGCGCGTCGGCGAGCGCGAGAAGGCCGCGCGAGAAGCCTTCGAGCCACGCTTCGTCGGCGTGCGGCATCGAGAGCGCGAGCGTGAAGGCGAGCGGCGCCGCGCCGCAGGCGGCGAGATCGCTCAGGTTGACCGCGAGCGCCTTGTGGCCGAGCCGCTCGGGGGCGACGGTGGAGAGGAAATGCCGCCCTTCGACGAGCATGTCGCAGCTCGTCGCAAGCTGCATGCCGGGGGCCGGCACGAGCAGCGCGCAGTCGTCGCCGACGCCGAGCGCGGCGCGCCGCGCCGGACGCGAGAAGAAGCGCGCGATCAGATCGAATTCACCGAGCGGCATCGTGCGTGGCGCGTGGAGTCATGATGCGCATTCTCGGGCATCGCATCGCCTCGCCGGCCGCGCGGCACCACGAATCCGCACTCCTACAATCAAGCCGCTCCCGCCGGGGCGATCATGTCCGAGCCGTTGCCGGCGCGCGCAGCCAGGAGAAGACGATGCCCGATACCGATCCCGAGCAGATCAAGCTGCGCCAGGCCGCACTCGACTATCACGAGCGCCCGACGCCCGGCAAGGTCGCGATCGCGGCGACCAAGCAGCTCGTCAACCAGCGCGACCTGGCGCTCGCCTATTCGCCCGGCGTCGCCGCCGCCTGCGAGGAGATCGTCGCCGATCCGGCGAATGCATTTCGCTATACCGCGCGCGGCAACCTGGTCGGCGTGATCACGAATGGCACGGCGGTGCTCGGCCTCGGCAATATCGGCGCCCTCGCGGCCAAGCCGGTGATGGAAGGCAAGGCGGTGCTGTTCAAGAAATTCGCCGGCATCGATGTCTTCGATATCGAGCTCGAGCAGCACGACCTCGACAAGCTGATCGACACCATCGCCGCGCTGGAGCCGACCTTCGGCGGCATCAATCTCGAGGACATCAAGGCGCCGGACTGCTTCTACGTCGAGCGCGCGCTGCGCCAGCGGCTGAAGATCCCCGTCTTCCACGACGACCAGCACGGCACGGCGATCGTCGTCGGCGCGGCGGTGCTGAACGCGATGAAGGTCACCGACAAGGATCTGGCGCGCGTCAAGCTCGTCGCCTCGGGTGCCGGCGCGGCGGCGCTCGCCTGCCTCGGACTGCTCGTCAAGCTCGGCCTGCCGCGCGAAAACATCTGGGTCACCGACCTGGCGGGTGTCGTCTATGCCGGCCGCACCGAGCTGATGGACGACGACAAGGCCGTCTTCGCGCAGCCGACCGCGCTGCGCACGCTGGCCGAGGTGATTGCCGGCGCCGATATCTTCCTCGGCCTGTCGGCGGGCGGCGTCCTCAAGCGCGAGATGGTCGCGACGATGGCGGCGCAGCCGGTGATCCTCGCGCTCGCCAATCCGACGCCCGAGATCACGCCCGAGGAGGTGAAGCTGGTGCGCGGCGACGCGCTGATCGCGACCGGCCGCACCGACTATCCGAACCAGGTCAACAACGTCCTGTGCTTTCCGTATATCTTTCGCGGCGCGCTCGACTCGGGCGCGACGACGATCACGGCCGAGATGGAGATCGCCGCGGTGCACGCGATCGCCGCGCTCGCGCAGGCCGAGCAGAACGAGGTCGTCGCCCGGGCCTACCTCGGCGAGGCGCTCGCCTTCGGCCCCGACTATCTGATCCCCAAGCCCTTCGACCCGCGCCTGATGATGCGCATCGCGCCGGCCGTCGCGCAGGCCGCGGCCGACTCGGGCGTCGCGACCCGTCCGATCACCGACATGGACGCCTACCGCGCCAAGCTGCAGACCTTCGTCTATGCATCGGGAACGACGATGCGGCCGCTGTTCAACATCGCGCGGCAGGCCGCGCGCAAGCGCGTTGCCTACGCCGAGGGCGAGGAGGAACGCGTGCTGCGCGCGGTGCAGGTGGTGGTCGACGAGGACATCGCGCGGCCGACGCTGATCGGGCGGCCGGCGGTGATCGCCGAGCGCATCCGCAAATTCGGGTTGCGCCTCGCCGCCGAGCGCGACTACGACGTCGTCAATACCGACCACGATCACCGCTACCGCGATTTCTGGCAGACCTATCACGCCATGATGCGGCGCAAGGGCGTGACCGTGCAGCTCGCGAAGATCGAGGCGCGCCGGCGGCTGACGCTGATCGGCGCGATGCTGCTGCACAAGGGCGACGTCGACGGCATGCTGTGCGGCACCTGGGGCACGGCGGCGATGCACCTGCAGTACATCGACCCGGTGATCGGCAAGCGCGAAGGCGTCGCGACCTACGCCTGCATGAACGGCATCCTGCTGCCGGGGCGGCAGGTCAACCTCGTCGATACCCACGTCAACTACGACCCGAGCGCCGAGCAGATCGCCGAGATCACGATCCTCGCCGCCGAGGAACTGCAGCGCTTCGGCACCGAGCCGCGCGCCGCGCTGCTGTCGCATTCGAATTTCGGCTCGAGCAACCAGCCCTCGGCGCTGAAGATGCGCGAGGCGCTCGCGATCCTGCAAGAGCGCGCGCCCTGGCTGCAGGTGGACGGCGAGATGCACGGCGACACCGCGCTCGACGCCGCGCTGCGCGGCAAGCTGATGCCCGACAGCCCGCTCACCGGCGAAGCCAACCTGCTCGTGCTGCCGAATATCGACGCCGCCAATATCGCCTACAACCTGCTCAAGAATACGATCGGCGGCGGCATCGCGATCGGCCCGGTGCTGCTCGGCGCGGCCAAGCCGGTGCACATCCTGACGCCGTCGGCCACCGTGCGGCGCATCGTCAACATGACGGCGCTGACGGTCGTCGATGCGAATGCGGGACGGTAGTCAAAGGAAAGGCGAATATGAGAAGAGTGGTTGCTGCGGTTGTGCTTTGCGCGCTGTCGATCCCGGTGCTTGCCGCGGATGCCTCGGAGCGGAAATTCATCGGCAAGGGGATGACCGAGAGCGAGGTGCTCGTGAGAATCGGCAAACCCGACAACGAGAGCGAGATCAGCGGCGGCGGCGCAAAGATCGTCGAGAAGGTCTGGACCTATTTCCCGCATGACGACGACAAGCAGACCATGACCACGATCACCATCAAGAGCGGCCGGGTGGTCGCCGTCGAGCGGACGATCTCCAGGTAGCGCTGGCGCCGCGTGGCCCGCTCAGGGCCGCGGATCGAACATGACCGCGCGCAGGCCCTGCGCGCAGCGCGCCTCGGTGATCCGGACCGCAGTTGCGAGCGCCGGCGCGCGGACGACCGCATGCGCCGCCTCGCCACGGCCGCCCAGTCCGCTTCGGGGGCGTTCCTTGCCGCGCGGCCGTCGCGCGGATCGGGCCTCTCGGCCTGGCGTGGCGCCTGGTACTGCTCGACGCGACCGAGCCGGTGCGCATCCCGGCGCCTTCCGCGACGGTACGGCGCATCGTCGATATGACGGCGCTGAAGGTGGTCGATGCGAACGCGGCGCGGAAGCAGACTTCCCCGACCTTCGCTGCCGTGCACACCGGCACAGCGACGCTGCGCGCACCGAACGAGAACGCCGCCCGAGGGGCGGCGTTGCAGGGTGTCCCGCGTCCCGCGGAGCGTTACGCGGCCGCTCGCCTGTTGATTCGCGACGCGCGATGGCGCGCGAGGCCGATGCCGGCCAGGCCGAGCGCCAGCAGCGCCCAAGTCGATGGTTCCGGCACGGCCGCGATGTGCAGCGTGATCGTGTCGTTCGGAACCGTGAACACATACGTTCCCGGGATCAGGGTCATGCCGGCGATCGTCTGACCCGCCAGCGACATGGAAGCCGAAATCGCAGTGCCGGAGGTGTATCCGGTCGACACGCCGACGAGCGGCGCCCCCCCGTTGTTGCCCCAGATCGAGAAAGCATCCCCGGAGGTCATGCCGGAGCTGAAATAGGTCCCGCTCGTGCCGTAGGGCAGGCTGACGCTCGTCAACTGGTACCAATCCATACCCGGTGTCGTGCCAAGCGCGACATACCAGTTGGCACCGCCCGGGATGATCCCGGTGGTGTATGCCTGTTCGTGGTCGAACGTTGCGCCCGTGATATCCAGGCTGCCCGACGCGGTGACATCGACACCGCCACCCGATTGCGTGACGTCGATCAGCACCATCGATCTCGCCGGGCCCGAGGCGAGGATCATCGCCGTGACGGCCGCGATTGCGCCAAGCGCCCTTCCCGATCTGTGAGTCGTCATCATCGTCGTCTCCTTGTACCGGAATCGGCCCGGCACATGCTTTGTAACAGGGCGCGTTGTCGAAAACAACATGCTGCGAGTGCCAAACTAGGGGGGTGCCGGTGCAGGGGCGAAGCACGAGCCGTGCTGCCGCGCCGCACGCGCAAGGCTCGATCAGGACTCCGGGTCGAACATGATCTCGCGCGCCTCCTGCGCGCAGCATCACGACGCGGCGATCCGGGCCGTCCAGGCGAGCGCATCTTCGCGCGTCGGCACCTCGATGATCGAGAAGCCGCCGACGACCGCCTTCGTCTTCGGCACAGGCCCGCCGGTCACGCTGCCAACGGCCGCGGCGATGCTCGCCTGCTGGCGCAGCAGCCCGCCGCCGAAGATCCAGACCCCGGCCGCCTCGGCTTCGCGCACTACTGCGCGCTCGGTCTCTCCCACCGCCGGTATGTCCGCTTCAGGGATGTGGTCCATCGAGCCATCGTCGAACGAGATCAGGTACCTTGGCATAGCGTGGCGCCTCGATATGGACAAGAGCGGGTCTTCACCAGCCTTGCGGCGCTCAGGGTCCGCGTCGATGCCTGGCGAACCTTCAACCCATGAACGGGTTGACCACGGCCAGCGCGCCGAAGCGCTGACCGTGGCCCAGGTCTTCGCTGTACAGCGTGTGGGCCTGGGCTTGCAGCGCGGCCTGCACCACCATCGCGTCCCAGATGGACAGCCGGTGCTGAAGCGATTGCTCGATCGCCGCGGCGACGAGTGCCGTATCGCTCGCCACCACCGGCCACTCGGTACACGCCAGCACCAGCGCCTGCGCCGCCGCGCCCGGCATCTTCTGCTTGCGCGTGAGCACATGAAAGAGTTCGATCAGCACCTGCGTGCTGACCACCGCCTCACCGGCAGCGGACAGCCGCTCGACGAGCGCCCTGGCCTGGCTGCGCTTGGCCGGCGCGCCGGCATCGGTGCAGTACACCAGCACGTTGGTGTCGATGAAGGCCCGCATCGCTCATCCGGCCCGGGCCGCACGGGGCTTGGCGCGTTTGCCGGCGCTGACATCCTTGGCGCGCGGCCGGACGGCCTTGGCGGCACGGTCGCGCGCGCGAAAGTCGTCTTCGTAGATCTCGTCGCGCAAGCTGCGGCGCTGCGCACGCGCCGCGGCTGCGGCCGGCATCGCGGGCCCGGACACGGCGGCGGCAGCGTCCATCGCCGCCAGCAGACGCGCGGTCGACTCGGCACGCTGCTGCGCCAGCGCGTCCTGCGCGCCGCCGGCATAGGCCCGCAGGAACTCGCGCACCTTGGCGGACAACGACGTGCCTTGCTCGATGGCGCGCATGCGCGCGCGCTTGATCAGATGCGCGTCAACGGAAACGGTCAGATTGGACATCGCGGGCGGTGGTGGGTAGAGCGCAGATTCAGCATAACACGTGAATATGTGAACCAGTGACGGTCCTTGGTGTGCGGCACGCCGGCTTTCGAATCGCGCCATCCAGCCTGCATGCCGGCGTGAAGACGGATCAAGCCGCGCCGAGCGCCTCCCACCGTTCCAGCGCCGCCATCAGTTCGGCCTCGATCTGCGCGTAGCGGTCCTGCGCCTGCGCGAGCAGCGCCGGGTCACCGCGGTAGATCTCGCTGCCGCCGAGCTTCTCGCCGATCTCGCGCTGCTCGGCTTCGAGGGCGTCGATCAGGTCGGGCAGCGCGTCGAGTTCGCGCTGCTCCTTGTAGCTGAGCTTGCGCGGCCTGCTGCCGGCGGCGGTGCTGGCGGGTGCCGGTGCCGGTGCGGGCGCGGCCTTCGCCGCCGGCACCGCCTTCGCCGCTGCAGCCTGCAAGGCCTGCGCGCGCGCCTTCTGCGTGCGCCAGTCCTCGTAGCCGCCTTCGTACTCGCGCCACAGGCCGGGCGCCGCTTCGCCCTCCCACGCGATCGTGCTCGTCACGACGTTGTCGAGGAAGCGCCGGTCGTGGCTGACGAGAAAGACGGTGCCGGCGTAGTCCTGCAGCAGTTCCTCGAGCAGTTCGAGGGTGTCGATGTCGAGGTCGTTGGTCGGCTCGTCGAGGACGAGGACGTTGGCCGGCAGCGCGAACAATCGCGCGAGCAGCAGCCGGTTGCGCTCGCCGCCGGAGAGCGTGCGCACCGGCGCATTCGCGCGCTCGGGCGCAAACAGGAAGTCGTTCAGATAGCTCATCACGTGCTTGCCGCCCTTGCCCGATGCGCCGCCAACCCACTCGCTGCCGGGGCTGATGGTGTCGGCAAGCGTCGCCTCCAGATCGAGCGCGCTGCGCATCTGGTCGAAGTACGCCACCTCGAGCCGCGTGCCCTGGCGCACGCTGCCGCTGTCGGGCTGGAGTTCGCCGAGGATGAGCCGCAGCAATGTCGTCTTGCCGCAGCCGTTGGGGCCGATCAGGCCGACCTTGTCGCCGCGCAGCAGCGTCGCGCTGAAACGCTGCACTATCGGCACGCCGCCGTAGGCGAACGAGACGTCGCGCAGTTCGGCGACGACCTTGCCGCCGGGCGTTCCGGCATCGGCTTCGAGCCGCACCTGGCCGAGCGCTTCGCGCCGCTTCGCGCGCTGGGCGCGCAGCGCCTGCAGGCGTTGGACGCGGCCGACTGCGCGCGTGCGCCGCGCCTCGACGCCCTTGCGGATCCAGATCTCCTCCTGCGCAAGCAGCTTGTCGGCGCGCGCATTGGCCAGCGCCTCGGCGGCGAGCTGCTCTTCCTTGAGCCGTTCGTAGGCGCTGAAATTTCCGGGGTAGCTGCGCAGCACACCGCGGTCGAGCTCGACGATGCGCGTCGCTACGGCGTCGAGAAAAGCGCGGTCGTGCGTGACGAGCATCAGCGCGCCGGCAAAGCCGACGAGCAGTTCCTCGAGCCAGGCGATGGCGTCGAGGTCGAGATGGTTCGTCGGCTCGTCGAGCAGCAGCACGTCGGGCACCGCGACGAGCGCCTGCGCGAGCGCGACGCGCTTCTTCGTCCCGCCCGAGAGTTCGCCGATGCGGCGCGCGCCGTCGAGGCGCAGCCGATGCAGCGTCGTCTCGACGCGCTGCTCCCAGTTCCAGGCGTCGTGCGCCTCGATGCGCGTCTGCAGCGCGTCGAGATCGACACCGGGCGCATGCGCCTCGTACTGCTCGCGCAGCGCGCGCGCCTCGGCGACCCCAGCGCCTACGACGTCGAACACGCTCGCCGCGGCGTCGAAGTCGGGCTCCTGCGCGACGTAGCGGATGCGCAGCCCCTGCATCAACTGCAGCAGCCCGTCGTCGGGCCTTTCGAGGCCGGCGACGATCTTCAGCAGCGACGACTTGCCCGCGCCGTTGCGCCCGATCAGGCCGAGCCGCTCGCCCGCTTCGAGCGCAAACGCCGCGCCGTCGAGCAGCGCGACGTGGCCGTACGCGAGGTGGGCGTTGGAGAGCGAAAGAACAGCCAAGGCAGCGTCGGCGTGTTCGCTCAGGCGGCGAGCGCCGCTTCGAGCGCGTCGACAAAAACCTTCGCCACGTCGAAGCCGGTCTGCTGCGTGATTTCCTGGAAGCCCGTCGGGCTCGTGACGTTGATCTCGGTGAGGCAGTCGCCGATCACGTCGAGGCCGACGAAGAGCAGCCCGCGCGCCGCGAGCACCGGACCGATGGATTCCGCGATCTCGCGGTCGCGCGCCGACAGCGGCAGCGCGACGCCCTTGCCGCCGACCGCGAGGTTGCCGCGGATCTCGCTGCCCTGCGGAATGCGCGCCAGGCTGTGCGGCACGGGCTGGCCGGCGATCGTGATGATGCGCTTGTCACCCTTGACGATGTCGCTCAGGTACTTCTGCACCATCACCGTCTGCGCGCCGCCGCGGTTCAGCGTCTCGGTGATGCTGCCGAGGTTCAGGCCGTCCGGCCCGACGCGGAAGATGCCCATCCCGCCCATGCCGTCGAGCGGCTTCAGGATGATGTCGCGGTGCTCCGCGTGGAAGCGCTTCACGTCGGCCTCGTGGCGCGTGACGAGCGTCGGCGGGATGAATTGCGGGAACTCGAGAATCGCGAGCTTCTCCGGGTGGTCGCGCAGCGCGCGCGGCTTGTTGACGACGCGCGCGCCCTCGCGCTCGGCCTGTTCGAGCAGGTGCGTGGCGTAGAAGTACTCGCTGTCGAACGGCGGGTCCTTGCGCATCAGCACGGCGCTGAAGTCGGCCAGCGCCGTCGCCACCGGGTCGCTCGCGCGATACCAGTCGCGCGCGTCGCCGGTGAGCGCGATCTCGCGCGTGTGCGCGCCGACGCGCGCGCCGCTTTGCCAGGTGATGTCCTGCGGCAGGCAGACGTGCAGCGTGTGGCCGCGCGCGGCGGCCTCGCGCATCATCGCGAAGGTCGTGTCCTTGTAGATCTTGAAGTGATCGAGCGGGTCGCAGACGAACAGCAGCTTCATCGGTGGGGGTCCTCGGATGCGCCGGATGCGCGGCGGTCACTGTGGCACAAATCGGACCGCGAAGTGCCGCAGGCCTAGATCTCCACCTTCGAACCGAGCTCGACGACGCGATTGGTCGGCAGGTTCAGGAAGTCCGCGGCCGCGGTGGCGTTGCGGTACATGCTGGCGAAGAGCTTCTCGCGCCACACCGCCATGCCCTTGCCGAGCGTCGGCATCACGATATCGCGCGACAGGAAGTAGCTCGTGTCCATCTCGTCGAGCTGCACGCCGTGGCCGCGCAGCAGGGCGAGCGCCTCGGGCACGTCGGGGTCGTTCTTGAAGCCGAAGTGCAGCACCACCTGCCAGCAGTCGTGGCCGAGCGGCTCGATCTCGGCCCGCTTGTCGAAGCCGATCCACGGCACCTCGTGGTGCTGGACGTGGACGAACAGGTTGGTCTCGTGCAGCACCTTGTTGTGCTTCAGGTTGTGCAGCATCGCATTGGGCGTCAGGCCCTGCTCGCTGACGAGGAAGACGGCCGTGCCGGCGACGCGCGTCGGCGGGCTGATGAAGACCGACTCGAGAAAGCCCCGCAGGTCGATCGCATCGTCGCGCAGGCTGTCGGACATCAGCTTGCGGCCCTGCTTCCAGGTCATCATGAAGGTGAACATCACGCCGCCGAGCAGCAGCGGGAACCAGCCGCCGTCGAAAACCTTCAGGACGTTGCCGACGAAGAACGTGAAGTCGACGATGAAGAAGAAACCGGTCACGACGAGCGCGAGCGGCCAGCGGTATTTCCAGCCGTAGCGGACGACGAAGAACGTCATCGTCGTCGTGATCAGCATGTCGATCGTGACCGTGATGCCGTACGCGGCGGCGAGGTTGCTGCTCGAGCCGAACAGCACGACGGCGATGAAGATGCAGGTGTAGAGCGCCCAGTTGATGAACGGCAGGTAGATCTGCCCGGTATCGCGCACCGAGGTGTGCACGATCCGCATCCGCGGCAGGTAGCCGAGCTGGATCACCTGCTTGGTGACCGAGAACGCGGCCGTGATCAGCGCCTGCGATGCGATCACCGTCGCGCAGGTGGCCAGGCCGATCAGCGGGTACAGCGCCCAAGTGGGCGCCATCTCGTAGAACGGGTTGCTCACGGTCGCCGGTTCGTCGAGCAGCATCGCGCCCTGGCCGAAATAGTTGATCACGAGCGCCGGCATCACGAGGCCGAACCAGGCGAGGCGGATCGGGCGCTTGCCGAAGTGGCCCATGTCGGCGTACAGCGCCTCGGCGCCGGTCACGCACAGCACGACCGATGCGAGCGCGATGAATGCAATGTGGATGTGCTCGGCGACGAACAGCAGCGCGTGGTGCGGCGACAGCGCCCACAGCACGCTCGGGTTGCGAACGATGTGCATCGCGCCGAGCACCGCGAGCACGATGAACCACAGCGCGGTGACCGGGCCGAAAAAACGCCCGATCCCGCCCGTGCCGTGACGCTGGACGACGAACAGCGCGGTCAGCACGATCAGGGTGAGCGGGACGACGAAATTCTCCAGCCCCGGCGCGGCGACCTCCAGGCCCTCGACCGCCGAGAGGACCGAGATCGCCGGCGTGATGACGCCGTCGCCGAAGAAGATCGCGGTGCCGAAGATGCCCAGCAGCAGCAGCCGGCGACGCAACGCGGGGCGGTGCGCGACCGCGGTCGAAGCCAGCGCGAGCATCGCGATCAGCCCGCCTTCGCCGTTGTTGTCGGCGCGCAGCACGAGCGTGACGTACTTGATGCTGACGACGATCGTCAGCGTCCAGAAGATCATCGACAGCACGCCGTAGATGTTGTCCGGCGACAGCGGCACGTGCCCGCTCGCGAATACCTCGCGCAGCGCATACAGCGGGCTGGTGCCGATATCGCCGTAGACCACGCCGAGCGCGGCCAG
>CALMIL010000006.1 GCA_937864005.1 uncultured Burkholderiales bacterium | reverse complement strand
CCGAGCATGTGCAAAAGCTGCTGCGCTTTACCGATTCGATCGTCTTCGCCTTCGACGGCGACGCCGCCGGGCGGCGCGCGGCGCAGCGCGCGCTGGAAGCGAGCCTGCCGCATGCGAGCGATACGCGCAGCATCAGGTTCCTCTTCCTGCCGCCCGAGCACGACCCCGATTCGTTCGTCCGCGAAAAGGGAGCCGCGGCGTTCGAGGCCTGCATCGCGCAGGCCGTACCACTGTCCAGGCAGCTGATCGCGATCGCGAGCGAAGGCTGCGATCTGGATGCGGCCGAGGGCCGCGCGCGCCTGCTCGCGAATGCCAGGCCGCTGTGGGAGGCGCTGCCGCAAGGCGCGCTCAAGCGCCAGTTGCTCGCCGAACTGGCCGCATGCGCACGCGACGACCTCGAGCAGCTCAGGCGCCAGTGGGGCCAGCCCGGCCCGCCGGCCGACAGCCGCGGCAGCGCGGCGCATCGAGTGCACCCGCGCCGGGCCGGACCGATCAAGCGGGAGATGGCCAATCTGCTGGACCGCGCGATCTGGCTGCTGTTGCATCGCAGCGATGGCTGGACCGATCTGGACGGCGATGCGCACGATCTGCTGTGCGTCCAGCCGGCGCCCTACGCCGCGCTGTTCGCCGCGATCGAGCGCAGCGTGCACGAGCACGGTGCGCTCGCACCCGGGGCGCTGCTCGACGAGTTGCGCCAGAGCGTGGCCGGCGACGCCCTCGGCAGCGCGGCGCTCGCGCGCATCGCCGCCTTTCACGGCCCGGGAACCGAAGGCGATAGCGCGGTCGAACTCTCGCGCGTCATCGCCAAGCTGCAGCTGAAGGCGGTCGACGAGGAACTCGAGCGGCTGTTCGAATCGGGCGTCGATTCCCCCGATTCGCAGCGCCGCAGCCGTGAGCTGATGGAGACGCGCAGGCGTCTGAAGGCCTAGTACCGAGCGCCCCGGATCGGCCTCGTCGACGTATAATCCTCGGCTGACGCGAACGCGGCAAGTGTGACAGCAGCACCTCCGGGCTCCGGCCACCCTCTGAACCAGGGTCCCCTCACAAGGCCACCCTCACCCGCAAGGACTGCCCCCTTTCTCCAGGGAATGATCACCCGGCCTTGCCCCGGCGCGGACGAGCGGGGGTGCGTGCGCGCCCGGCATTCATCGGCAAGTCATCCCATCCGGTTGCGGCGTCGCTTGCGAGGCGATCGTCGAACCTTGGGCGCCTGACCGGGTCGCACCCATCCATGGGCCGCTAGTGGCAACCAACCTCCGAGGAATCGCATGACCGCGAAAAAGATCGTTTCCGCCAAGACCGCCGAGCCCGATCCGAAGAAGCTCGGCAAGCCGGCAGCGAAGCCTGCCGTGCCCGCCAAGGCGGCCGCGAAAGCCGTGCCCAAGGCCGCGGCACGACCGGCGGCGAAGACGGCCAAGGCTGGCCCCGCGGGCAAGGGCAAGCCCGGCGCCGCGAACGCGCGCGACACCCAGGACGAGGACTTCTCCGATATCGAATCCGATATCGCCGGCGAGCCCGAGACGGCGGAAGATCTCGAGGCCAAGGCCAAGGCCAAGCCGCTGCGGATGAAGGTCTCGCGCGCGAAGGAGCGCGCGCTGATGCGCGAGTTCGGGCTCGACGAGACGGCGCTCACCGAGGAAGAGGTCACCAAGCGCCGCCAGGAGCTCAAGACGCTCATCAAGATGGGCAAGACGCGCGGCTTCCTGACGCACCAGGAGATCAACGATCACCTGCCCGAGAAACTGGTCGACAACGAGATCCTCGAGGCGATCGTCTCGATGCTCAACGACATGGGGATCGCCGTCTACGAACAGGCGCCCGACGCCGCGACGCTGCTGATCGCCGGCGGCAGCACGACGACCGCCACCGAGGAAGAGGCCGAGGAGGCGGCCGAGGCGGCGCTCTCGACGGTCGACTCCGAATTCGGCCGCACGACCGATCCGGTGCGCATGTACATGCGCGAGATGGGCACCGTCGAACTGCTGACGCGCGAAGGCGAGATCGAGATCGCCAAGCGCATCGAAGGCGGCCTGCAGGCGATGATGCTGGCGATCTCGGCGTCGCCGACGACGATCGCCGAGTTGCTGTCGTACGCCGACCGCATCGAGAAGGGCGAGATGCAGATCTCCGAGGTCGTCGACGGCTTCGTGCTCGAGGACGAGGCGGACGACTATGTGGCCGAGGAGGACGTCGACTATTTCGACGACGAGGACGACGACGACGGCCAGGGCGGCAGCAAGGCGCTGACGCGAAAGCTCGAAGAGCTGAAGGCGGCGGCGCTGATCAAATTCACATCGCTGCGGGCGAATTTCGAGAAGATGCGCAGGGCCTTCGAGAAGGACGGCTACGAGTCCCCCGCCTACAACAAGGCGCAGCACGCGATCAGCGCCGAGTTGATGACGATCCGCTTCACGGTGAAGACGATCGAGAAGCTGTGCGGCATCCTGCGCAGCCAGGTCGACGACGTGCGCCGCTACGAGCGCGAACTGCGCAAGATCGTGGTCGACAAGTGCGGCATGCCGCAGGACTATTTCATCAAGCACTTCCCGCCCAACAAGCTCAATCTGAAGTGGGCGGTCAGGGAAGTCGCGGCCGGCAAGCCCTATAGCGCGGTGCTCGAACGCAACCTGCCGGCGATCCAGGAGTTGCAGACCAAGCTCGCCGATCAGCAGGCCAGCGCCGTCGTCCCGCTCGAGGATCTGAAGAAGATCAACAAGCGCATGAACGAAGGCGAGAAGGCGAGCCGCGATGCGAAGAAGGAGATGATCGAGGCCAACCTGCGGCTCGTGATCTCGATCGCGAAGAAGTACACCAACCGCGGGCTGCAGTTCCTCGACCTGATCCAGGAAGGCAACATCGGCCTGATGAAGGCGGTCGACAAGTTCGAATACCGGCGCGGCTACAAATTCTCGACCTACGCGACGTGGTGGATCCGCCAGGCGATCACGCGCTCGATCGCCGATCAGGCGCGCACGATCCGCATCCCGGTGCACATGATCGAGACGATCAACAAGATGAATCGCCTCTCGCGCCAGCACCTGCAGGAGTTCGGCTTCGAGCCCGATGCGCCGACGCTGGCCGAGAAGATGGAGATCCCCGAGGACAAGATCCGCAAGATCATGAAGATCGCGAAGGAGCCGATCTCGATGGAGACGCCGATCGGCGACGACGACGACTCGCACCTGGGCGACTTCATCGAGGACACCAACAACACGGCGCCGATCGAGGCCGCGATGCAGGCCGGCCTGCGCGACGTCGTGAAGGACATCCTCGACAGCCTGACGCCGCGCGAGGCGAAGGTGCTGCGCATGCGCTTCGGCATCGAGATGAGCACCGATCACACGCTCGAGGAAGTCGGCAAGCAGTTCGACGTCACGCGCGAGCGCATCCGCCAGATCGAGGCGAAGGCGATCCGCAAGCTGAAGCACCCGAGCAGATCGGACAAACTCAGGACGTACCTCGACAATCTTTGATCGGTCGGCGGCGTGCCGCGGCAGGCCCGGCGGTGCCTGCGCGGCCGGCGCAGCACCTGTCTGGACAAGGCGAAGGGTCGATCCGGCGCTTGATCCCCTGGCGCGGCCCATGCCTCGGCCGGGTGGCGCGGCTTCAGGACAGGCACCCGGCAGACGATAAACTGCGTGAATTCGTTCACGCCGCTGCCGATGCAACAGATTCGCCAACGTACCGTCCTGTTCGCCGACCTTCGCGGCAGCACGTCGCTGTACGAGACGCTCGGCAATGCGGCGGCGACCGGCGTCGTGACGCGCACCGTGGCCGAGCTCGTCAGGATCGTGAGCGACGAGCAGGGCCAGGTCGTCAAGACCCTGGGCGATGGCCTGATGGCGCTCTTCGAATCGCCGCGCCATGCGGTCGCGGCGGCCGAGGAGATGCACGATGCGCTCCATCACATGTCTCCGGCGAAGAATTCGCCGCGCGCGCCGAACCTCAAGCTGAAGGTGGCGGTCGCCCACGGCGAGGTGGTCGAGATGGCGGGCGACTGTTTCGGTGACGCGGTGAACGTCGCGGCGCGCCTGATCGACCACGCCGGCGACAGCGAGACGCTGGCGACGGCATCCGTCCTCGAGCGGCTCGAAGAGCCGGTGCGCTCGCGCTTTCGCGATCTCGACCTGATGCAGTTGCGCGGCCGGGCCGAGCCGGTGCACGTCCACCTGCTCGAGGCGCGCCGCTTCGGCGATACGGTGACGACCGCATTCGGCGGGCTTGCGGTGCTTCCCGAACCCGAGGGCATCCGCCTGACCTGGCTCGACCTGACGCGCGTCTATCGCGGGCCGGACCTCGCCGTCGTCCTCGGCCGCAGCCCGCAGGCCACGTATTGCATCGACGACTCGCGCGTCTCGCGCTCGCATGCGCGCATCGATTGGCACGGCGGTACCTTCCAGCTGACCGATCTGAGCTACAACGGCACCTATGTCCGCTTTGGCCAGGACGGCGAGATCCTCGCGCTGCGGCGCGGCACGTGCACGCTGCACGGCAGCGGCACGATCGGCCTCGGAACGCCGCCCGTCGATGCACTGTCGCCCAGCGTGAAGTTCGAGGTGCTGCGGCTGAGCGATCTCGACCCGGCCGAAGCTTCCGGCCGATAGGGGCGGTGCCGATGCCTGCACAGTGCGAAGCGGGCCGGCAGGGCCCATCGACATGCGGAGAACGCCACGGCGCGGCCTGCGCGCCACGTCGCGGCAGCGCTTGCATGGACCGCCGCCGATGAGGCCCGATATCTTCGCCGCCAACGAAGCGGAGCGCCTGCGCGTGCTCAATTCGCTGGCTCTGCATGGGCCGGGAACGCCGGATGCAGCGCTGCTGTCGGTCGCGCGCCTCGCGCGCCGGGCCACCGGCTGCGCATTTGCCGGCATCAGCATTGTCGATGCCTACCGCCAGTGGTTCGCCGCGACCGACGGCCCCATCCTGCCCGAAAGCTCGCGCGAGCAGTCGGTATGCGCACGCGCCATCCTGACCGAAGCCGGACTCGTCAGCACCGATGTGCGCAACGATCCGCGCCTGGCCTCAGACGGGCCGCAGGCGATCGCACCCGGGGTCGCGTTCTACGCCGGAATGCCGATTCGCGTCGGCGGCCATGCGATCGGCACCTTGTGCGTCATCGACCCGTTCGAGCACGACTTCGACGACGCGGCGCGCGCCGCGCTGAACGATCTGGCCGCGCTCTGCGGCGCATTGCTCGACGCGCGGCGGCCGGCGACGGCGCTTCGCCAGGCCGATGCATCGTCCGCGCGGCTGACGGCGGTACTGCAGGCGATCCCGGACCTCTGGTTCGTGCTCGATGCCGAAGGACATTACCTCGAATGCAGCGACGAATCGCACCTGTCGCTCGCGATACCATACGAGGAACTTCGGGGCCGCGCGTTTGGCGAGGGCCTGCCGGTGTCGCATGCACAGAAGGGCTTGCAGGCGATTCGCGCCGCGCTCGCTTCCGGGCAGGTGCAGCGGCTCGAGTACGAACTCGTCTGCCGCGACGGCGTGAGCCGCCATTTCGAGGCGCGCGTCTCGCCGATGTCCACCGGGCAGGTGCTCTATGTCACGCGCGACACGACCGAGCTTCGGCGCCGCGAGCGCGAGGTGCGGATCCTGCAGCGCGCGCTGGAGGCCGACGGCGCGATGCCGATCTGCGTCACCGATGCAAGGCTGGGCGATCAGCCGATCGTCTACGTGAATACCGCCTTCGAGCAGCTCACCGGCTACCGGCGGCACGAACTGCTCGGCCGCGAGCGCCGTCCGCTGCACGATGGCGAGACATCCCAGCCCGGGCTCGTCGCGCTGCGCGCCGCGCTTGCCGAAGGCCGCGCCCGTACCGTCACGCTGCGCAATGCCCGGCCCGACGGCAGCACGATCATCTACGAATTGCGCGTCGTGCCGGTGCGCAACGCAAGCGCCGAGCTGACGCATTTCATCGGTGTGGCGACCGACGTCACGCAGCGCATCGCGGACGCCGAGCGGCTCGCGTCCAACGAGGAGCTCTACCGTTCCGTCGCGACCGCGATCACCGACGGCCTGTGCGTCATCAGCCGCGAAGGCAATATCGTCGCCGCCAATCCGGCCGCCTGCGAGATGCTGCGCGTCGGGGCATCGGTGCTGATCGGCAATCGCCTGAGCCGGCTCGGCTACGCCTGGCTCGACGAGACGGGCCACGAACTCGCGGCCGGCGATCATCCGGTGCGTCCGGTGATGCGCGGCAAGATCCCGCGTGTCGACCGGGTGGTCTGGCTGCGCTTCCCGGACGGCCCGCGGCGCCTGATCCGCCTGAGCGTGCAGCCGATCTCGGCGAACGCCGCCGCGCAACCCGAGACCTGCCTGGTGACGTTTCGCGACATCACCGATCAACACCTTGCCGAGCAGGCGTTGCGCGACAAGCAGGCGGCCGAGATGGCGAATCGCGCCAAGAGCGAGTTCGTCTCGCGCGTCAGCCACGAGATGCGCACGCCGCTCAACGCGGTGATCGGCTTCGCCCAGTTGCTGCATCTGTCGGCCGACCGCGCCAGTGCGGCCACCGTCTCGCAGTACACCGGCCACGTGCTGAGCGCAGGCGAACACCTGCTCGCATTGATCAACGATCTGCTCGACCTGCAGCGGCTCGAAGGCGGCGGCATGAGCTTGCAGCTGCAGCCGCTCGATCTCAAGGCCATCGTGCAATCGGCGCTCGAGCTGCTGCAGCCGCTCGCGAAGCAGCATGGCATCGCGCTGCAGGAAGGAATCGATCCCGGCACCGGCGTCCTCGCCGACGCGAAGCGGCTGCGCCAGGTGCTGATCAATATCGTCTCCAACGCGATCAAGTACAACCGCGGCGGCGGATGGGTCTGCATCGCATCGCAGGCGGCGGCCGGCGACCGGCACGCGCTGGCGATCGAGGACAACGGCATCGGCATGACGCCCGAACAGACGACGCGCCTTTTCCAGCCCTTCGAGCGGCTGGGGCGGGAAGCCACCGGCATCGAGGGCACCGGCCTTGGCCTGCTGATCGCCAGACGACTGGTTCACGAGATGTCGGGCGAACTCACGCTGACGAGCATTGCGGGCGCCGGCACGCGGGTCTGCGTCGAACTGCCGCGCGCGGCGACGGCTGCGCACGGCCATGGCGACCCCCCCTCCGCCGCTGCCGACGCCGCGCCCGATGCCCGGCGCGAGGCGTCGTCGCCGCCGCTGCGCATGCTGTACGTCGAAGACAACCGCATCAATGCGATCCTGTTCGAGGAGGCGATGCGCCTGCACGGCGGCATCGAACTCGAGGTCGCCGAGGACGGCGAACAGGCGCTGATCTTGTCGCGGAACTGGACCGCTCAGGTGCTGGTGCTCGACGCCCACTTGCCCGATATGAGCGGCTACGAATTGCTGGCCCGGTTGCGTGCACTGCCTGCGCTGGCCGACGCGCCGGCCTTCATGTGCTCGGCCGATGCATCGGCCGACGACGTGCAGCGTGCGAAGCAGGCCGGGTTTGTCGGCTATTGGACGAAGCCGATCGACATCGGCAGCGTGATGCGCGACCTCGACGCCCTGGCCGCGCGCGGCTGAGCGCGGCCGACGGCTGGTGCAAGATTTCAGGATGCGCTTCCTTCCGGAACCGGGCCGTAGCGACGGCACCCGGCCCCGCCTGCCCGGCTGCGCCGTGCTGCTGTGCAACCTCGGCACACCCGACGCCGCCGATGCGCCGGCGCTGCGCCGCTATCTGGCCGAGTTCCTCGCCGACCCGCGCGTCGTCGAGATCCCGCGCTGGCTGTGGTGGCCCATCCTGCACGGCGTCGTGCTGCGCACGCGGCCGGCGAAGTCGGCGGCGAAATATGCCCGCATCTGGTTGCCCGATGGCTCGCCGCTCGCAGTCTGGACCGGCAAGCAGGCACGGCTGCTCGAAGGCTATCTCGGGCAGCGCGGTCAGCGCGTCGCGGTGCGTGCGGCGATGCGCTACGGCCAGCCGTCGATCGCCACGGTCTTGTCCGAGCTGAAGGCCGGCGGCGCAAGCCGCATCCTCGTGCTGCCGCTTTATCCACAGTACTGCGCCGCGTCGACCGCGAGCGTCGTCGACGCCGTCACCGCGTGGTCGCAGCGTACGCGCACGCTGCCCGAATTGCGCTTCGTGAACGGCTACCACGACGACGCCGGCTATATCGATGCGCTCGCCAGGCGCGTCTCGGATCACTGGATGAAGCATGGCCGCGGCGAGCGTCTCGTGATGAGCTTTCACGGCATGCCGGCGCGCACGCGGGAACTGGGCGACCCGTATCACGACGCCTGCCACGAAACGGCGCGCCGGCTCGCCGAGCGCCTGTCGATGAAGGCGGGACAGTGGAGCGTCACGTTCCAGAGCCGCTTCGGCCGCGCGAAGTGGCTCGAGCCGGCGACCGAGGCGACCCTGCGTGCGCTCGCCGCGGACGGTGTGGGGCGGGTCGACGTCATCTGCCCGGGCTTTGCCGCCGACTGCCTGGAGACGCTGGAAGAGATCGCGCTCGAAGGGCGGGCGGCGTTCCTTGCCGCGGGCGGCAAGGAATTTCACTATATCGACTGCCTGAACGATCAGCACGAATGGCTGGCGGCGCTCGCCTCGATCGCGCTGCGCCACATGCAGGGCTGGAATCTCGAGTCCGATGCCGCGGAGCCTCGCCGGTAGCGAGAAACCTCAGGCGTTCTTGAGTTTCTTGCGCAGCCGCATCAGCCGCGGCAGCAGCAGCACCGCGATCACGACGAGCAACAGCACGAACGACATCGGGCGCTGGATGAAGACGCCCCAGTGTCCCTCGCCGATCGCCAGCGCATTGCGCATCTGCGCCTCGGCCAGCGGCCCGAGGATCATGCCGACGACGACCGGCGCGGTCGGAAAGGCGAAGCGGCGCATCACGACGCCGAGCAAGCCGATGCCGTACAGCAGCATGAGGTCGAACGCCGACTGGCGCATGCCGTAGACGCCGACCGTCGCGAAGATCAGGATGCCGGCGTAGAGATAGTCCTTCGGGATCTTCAGGAGCTTGACCCAGACGCCCACCAGCGGCAGGTTCAGCACGAGCAGCATCACGTTGCCGACGTAGAGCGAGGCGATCAGCGCCCAGACCAGCGCCGCGTTCGAATCGAACAGTTGCGGGCCGGGCTGGATGCCGTAGTTCTGGAACGCGCCGAGCAGGATCGCCGTCGTGTTCGACGTCGGGATGCCGAGCGTGAGCAGCGGGATCAGGGTTGCCGTGATCGCCGCATTGTTCGCCGCCTCGGGCCCGGCGACGCCCTCGATCGCGCCGACGGTGCCGAACTCCTCGGGGTACTTGGAGAGCTTCTTCTCGGTCGCGTAGCTCAGGAAGGTCGGAATTTCGCTGCCGCCAGCCGGAATGCAGCCGAAGGGCACGCCGATCCCGGTCGCACGCAGCCAGGCCGGCCACGAGCGGCGCCATTCGGCAGCCGTCATGTGGACCTTGGACAGCGTGTTGCGCGTCTCCTCGACACGGCCCTCGTAGAGCACGACGTAGAGCGCCTCGGCGACGGCGAACAGGCCCACCGCGATCAGCACCACCTCCAGCCCGTCCAGCAGCTCGGGCACGCCGCCGGTGTAGCGCGCCTGACCGGTGATCTGGTCGATGCCGACGAGCCCCATCGCGAGGCCGACGCCGAGCGACGTGAGGCCGCGCAGCGTGCTCTGCCCGAGCACCGCGCTGACGGTACAGAACGCGAGCACCATCAGCAGGAAGTACTCCGGCGGACCGAGCTTGATCGCGAAGTCGGCGACGACCGGCGCGAAGAAGGTGACGATGACGGTCGCGATCGTGCCGGCGACGAACGAGCCGATCGCCGACGTCGCCAGCGCCGCGCCGGCGCGGCCGCTCTTGGCCATCTTGTTGCCTTCGAGCGCGGTCACCATCGAGCCCGCCTCGCCCGGTGTATTGAGCAGGATCGAGGTCGTCGAGCCGCCGTACATCGCGCCGTAGTAGATGCCGGCGAAGAAGATCATCGAAGCCGTCGGCTCGACCTTGAGCGTGATTGGCAGCAGCATCGCGACCGCCGTCGCCGGACCGATGCCGGGCAGCACGCCGACCGCCGTGCCGATCGTGCAGCCGACGAGGCACCACAGCAGGTTGATCGGCGTCCCGGCGGTGACGAAGCCCTGGACGAGCTGGTTCAGGATGTCCATATCAGGTGGTCACAGCCAGCCGCTCGCGGTCAGGCCCGGCAGATTGATGGCCAGCAGCTTCGTGAACATCCAGTAGACCGGACCCGAGATCGCGACGCCGATCGCGGCATCCACCACCACCGCGCGCAGGCTGAGGTCCAGCCTGCCCTGCGAGGACTTGAAGCCGCGCACCGCGAGCACGAAGCACAGCGTGCAACTCAGGATGAAGCCGATGTGGGTGATGAGCGCTGCGTTGGCGAGGATGCCCGCCGAGACCCAGACGAATCCCGGCCAGTGACCGGTATCCGCGCCGCCCGGATCCTCCATCGCCCGAAAGCCGCCGCTGCGCGCCTCCCACAGCAGCCACGCGCCGCACAGCGTCAACATCGACGCAACCACCCATGGTAGAAAATTCGGGCCGACGCCCGAATAGCCAGCCGCCGACGAAATCTGCGTCGCGCCGGCCGCGAGCCCGAGGCCGAGGGCGATCGTGCCGACGCCGAGCAGCGTCTGCGGCGCGTTCTTCATCACACCATGCCGGATTTCACCATCACCGCGCGCAGGCTCGCGAACTCCTCGTCGACCAAGGCATCGAAGGCCGGGCCGGCGAGCAGCGCCGGCGTCCAGTTGTTCTTCGCGAGCGACTCGGCCCACGACTTGGTCCTGGTCGCCGCGACGACGCGCTCGGTCAGCGCCTTGCGCTGCGCGGCCGTGATGCCGCCCGCGCCGTAGACGCCGCGCCAGTTGCCGATGACGACGTTGATGCCCTGCTCCTTGAGTGTCGGCACGTCGATGCCCGGCAGGCGCGCCTCGGAGGTGACGGCGATAGCGTGCATCTTTCCGGTCCGGATGTACTCGGCGAATTCGCTGTAGCCGCTGCCGCCGACGGTGACGTTGCCGCCGAGGATCGCGGCCGTCGCCTCGCCACCGCCGCGAAACGCGACGTAGTTGATCTTGGCCGGATCGACGCCGACCGCGCGTGCGAGCATCGCCGCTGCGATGTGCTCGGTCGCTCCGCGCGAGCCGCCGCCCCACTTGACGCTGCCCGGGTCCTTCTTCAGCTGCGCGACGACATCGGCCATCGTCTTGAACGGCGAGTTCGCCGGCAGCACGAAGACGTTGTATTCGCTCGTCAGGCGCGCGATCGGCGTCGCCTGCGACAGCGAGACCGGCGGCTTGCCGGTGATCATGCCGCCGAGCATCACGGCGCCCATCACGATCAGCGCGTCCGGGTCGCCCTTCGTGCTGTTGACGAACTGCGCCAGGCCGATCGCACCGGCCGCGCCGCCCTTGTTGTCGTAGCTCACCGACGAGGCGCTGCCCGCCTGCTCCATCGCTGCGCCGAGCGCGCGGCCGGTCGTGTCCCAGCCGCCGCCCGGATTGGCCGGAATCATCATCTTGATCGGGCCGGCGGCGCGTGCGGCGAGCGGCAGGCCGCCGGCGAGCGCCATCATCGCCATCGAACGAAGAAAGGTGTCCCTGCGCATGCTGTCTCTCCAGTGGATCCGGTTGCGGTGCGCGCATGGTCGCCGCCGAGGCTGTCAAACGGCTGTCGATCGGCCTAGGGGAAACGCCGAGTTCGCGCGCTCCGGCTGACGCGCCCGCGCGATGCGCGCCTGCTAAGGTGCGCGTCGTGAAACTGCTGCTGATCGAAGACAACCTCGCGATGCAGACAACGCTCGTGCGCAGCTTCGAGCGGCGCGGCATGCAGGTCGCGACCTGCGCCGACGGCGCCCGCGCGATCGACCGCTGGCAGGCGAGCCAGCCCGATGTCGTGCTGCTCGACTTGAGCCTGCCCGGCCGCGACGGCCTCGAGGTGCTCGCTCAGGCGCGCGCCGCGGGACTCGCGGCGCCGGTGCTGATCCTGACCGCGCGCGGCACGGTCGGCGACCGCATCATCGGCCTGAATGCCGGCGCCGACGACTATCTGCCCAAACCCTTCGACCTCGACGAACTCGAGGCGCGCGTGCAGGCGCTTGCCAGGCGCGCCGGGCCACGCGCGGACCGCGAGGCCGGCGTCGGCCCGCCGGCCTTCTGTGGCATGCGCATCGAGCCCGACAGCGGCGCGGTCACCCTGCACGGCGAGCCGATGGAACTCGCGCCGCGCGAACTGGCGCTGCTGCGCGCGCTGCTCGCACAGCCCGGCCGCGCCGTCGCGAAGGAGCGGCTCTACGCGCTCGTCTTCCCGCAGCAGGCGCAATTCCAGGCCGAGGCGATCGAGGTCGTCGCCTACCGGCTGCGCAAGCGCATCGCCGGCAGCGGCGCGCAGCTCGTCACGCTGCGCGGCCTCGGCTATCTGCTGAAGGCGGCGGCGTGACCCGACCCGCACCGCAGGGCGCAGCGCAGCGGCCGGCGCTGTCGCTGCGCAGCACGCTGCTGATCGGCATCCTGCTGCCGGTGCTCGTGCTGGTCGCGGTCAACACCGTGAGCCTCTATCGCCAGGCGCTGCGCGCTGCGGATACCGCCTACGACCGCACGCTGCTGGCGAGCGCGAAGTCGATCGGCGAGCAGCTCGAGGTCGCGGGCGCGGGCGAGCAGGCGCACCTGATCGCGAAGGTACCCTACTCCGCGCTCGAGACCTTCGAGGCCGACAACCGCAGCCAGATGTTCTACAAGGTCAGCGGCTTCGCGGGCGAGCGGGTGTCGGGCTTCGCCGAGCTTCCCGCATGGCGCGGTAGGCTGCCGGACCACGGCCCGTACGCGGCGCTGGTGGACTTCTACGACGACGTCTTTCGCGGCCAGCCGGTACGCGTCGCGGTGCTGCTGCAGCCGGTCGCCGGCGTCCACGGCCAGGGCATGGCGACGATCCAGGTCGCCGAGACGCTCGAGCTGCGCGAGACGCTCGCGCGCCAGATCCTCGTCAATACGCTGTGGCGCCAGGCGCTTCTGGTGCTCGTCGTCACGCTCGTCGTCGTCCTTGTCGTGCAGCGCGCAACAAGGCCGGTGCGCGCCATCAGCGCCCTGCTGCGCGAGCGCGGTGAGAACGACCTCTCGCCGATCGCCACGGGCGCTGCGCCGCGCGAACTGCTGCCGCTGATCGACGCCACGAACCAGGTGATGGCGCGCCTCGCCCACCTGCTCGAAAACCAGAAGCGCTTCGTGCGCGATACCGCGCACCAGCTGCGCACCCCGCTTGCCGTGCTGCGCACCCAGCTGCAGTCGGCGCAGCGCGGCGACGTCGATCCGGCGCAGGCGATGCACGAGATGAGCGGCACCGTCGAGCGCGCGACGCTGCTGGCGAACCAGATGCTGTCGCTCGCCAAGGTCGAGCAGTTGCGCCAGCAGGGCGACGCGCCGGTCTCCGACTGGGCCGCGATCGCGCGCGACGTCGCGCTCGACCTCGCGCCGCTGATCGCCGGGAACCAGATCGACTTCGAGATCGAGATCGAGACCGCGGCGGCGCCGGTGCAGGCGCACGAATGGGCGCTGCGCGAACTGACGCGCAACCTGCTGCACAACGCGATCGTGCACTCCCCCGGGCATGGCCGGCTCGCGATGGCGCTCGTCGCCGACGCCCGCCATGCGGCGCTCACGATCGCCGACAGCGGGCCCGGCATCGCGCCCGCCCTGCGCCAGCGCCTCTTTCAGCCCTTTGCCGCTGGCGAAGGCGGCGGCAGCGGCCTCGGACTTGCGATCTGCCATGAAATCGTCGCCGCGCTCGGGGGCGAGATCCACCTCGACAACCGGATGCATCTCGGACGCGTCGTTGGCCTGGACGCAACCGTGCGGCTTGCGCAAGCCGACAATACGGGGGCATGACGGCAGCCAACCAAAGATCAGGCCCGCACGACCCGCGCGGGCGCGTCCGCCTGGACAAGTGGCTCTGGGCGGCGCGCTTCTACAAGACACGCGGCCTCGCCGCCGAGGTCATCGACAAGGGCCGGGTGCACGTCAACGGCCAGCCGGCAAAGTGCTCGCGCGAGCTGCACGTCGGCGACCGGATCGAACTGCGCCCGGAGTTGCGAGGCGAGCCGGCACGCGAAGTCTGCGTCACGGCCTTGAGTGACAGCCGCGGACCCGCGAGCGTCGCCCGCACCCTGTACGCGGAAACGCCGCAGAGCCTTGCCGCGCGCGAGGCGGCGATCCGGGCGCGCCCCTATGTCGCCGACCCCGCGCTCTCGATCGAGCAGGGCCGGCCGACGAAGCGCAACCGGCGCGAACTCGTCGCCTGGCAGCGCTGGGGCGCCTCGATCGACGAATAGCGCCCATCCGCCCGTTGCGCCATCGGGATCAGCCCGATGGGTTTCGACCCGCCCCGCCCCTTGAATAGCGTGCGATCGTGCCCAACTAGCCGAGTTGACAACCCCGCATTGCCATGACGAACGACGAAACCACCCCCGCGCAGAATGCGCCCGATACCGCGGCCTCCGGTGCCGAGCCCGACCACGCGGCGCTGCTTGCCGATCTGCAGGTACGCCATGCCGAGGTTTCCGACGCCTATCTGCGTGCCAAGGCCGAGACCGAAAATACGCGCCGCCGCTCCGAGGACGAGATCGCCAGGGCACGCAAATTCGCCCTCGAAAGCTTCGCCGAAAGCCTGCTGCCGGTGAAGGACAGCCTGGAAGCGGCCATCGCGCAGCAGGCATCCAACACCCCGGCGACGCTCGAGCAGGTGATCGAGGGAGTGCATGCGACGCTGCGCCAGCTCACGGCCGCGCTCGAGCGCAACAAGGTCGTCGAGATCAACCCGGTGCGCGGGTCCAGGTTCGATCCGCACCAGCAGGACGCGATGACGGTCGTGCCCGCCGATCAGGAACCCAATACCGTCGTCAGCGTGCTGCAAAAGGGCTACCTGATCGCCGATCGGGTGCTGCGCCCGGCGCTCGTCACGGTCAGCGCGCAAAAGTAGCGCGGCGGCACCGGCCGAGGCTTGAAAGCGCACCGCTCATCCACAGCTAGTCCACAGTCTGATCCACACATTTCAGCAGGAGCAAGAACATGGGAAGAATCATCGGCATCGACCTCGGCACGACGAATTCGTGCGTGTCGATCATGGAAGGCAACACCCCGAAGGTGATCGAGAACAGCGAGGGCGCGCGCACCACGCCGTCGATCATCGCGTACCAGGACGGCGGCGAGATCCTCGTCGGCGCCTCGGCCAAGCGCCAGGCGGTGACGAATCCGAAGAATACGATCTACGCCGTCAAGCGCCTGATCGGCCGCAAGTTCGGCGAGAAGGAAGTGCAAAAGGACATCGACCTGATGCCCTACAAGATCGCGGCCGCCGACAACGGAGATGCCTGGGTCGAGGCGCACGGCACGAAGCTCGCGCCGCAGCAGGTCAGCGCCGAAATCCTGCGCAAGATGAAGAAGACGGCCGAGGACTACCTCGGCGAGCCGGTCACCGAGGCGGTGATCACGGTGCCCGCGTACTTCAACGATTCGCAGCGCCAGGCGACGAAGGACGCCGGCCGCATCGCCGGCCTCGAGGTCAAGCGCATCATCAACGAGCCGACGGCCGCGGCGCTCGCGTTCGGCCTGGACAAGAAGGAAAAGGGCGACCGCAAGATCGCGGTCTACGACCTCGGCGGCGGCACCTTCGACATCTCGATCATCGAGATCGCCGATGTCGACGGCGAGAAGCAGTTCGAGGTGCTGTCGACGAACGGCGACACCTTCCTCGGCGGCGAGGACTTCGACCAGCGCATCATCGACTACATCATCGGCGAGTTCAAGAAGGACCAGGGCGTCGACCTCTCGAAGGACGTGCTCGCGCTGCAGCGCCTGAAGGAAGCGGCCGAGAAGGCGAAGATCGAACTGTCGAGCAGCGCCCAGACCGACATCAACCTGCCCTACGTGACGGCCGATGCCTCGGGCCCGAAGCACCTGAACATCAAGCTCACGCGCGCCAAGCTCGAGGCGCTCGTCGACGACCTGATCGAGCGCACGATTGCGCCCTGCCGCACCGCGATCAAGGACTCGGGCCTCAGTGTCTCCGACATCAACGACGTGATCCTCGTCGGCGGCATGACGCGCATGCCCAAGGTGCAGGACAAGGTCAAGGAGTTCTTCGGCCGCGAGCCGCGCAAGGACGTGAACCCCGACGAGGCGGTGGCCGTCGGCGCCGCGATCCAGGGCCAGGTGCTGTCGGGCGACCGCTCGGACGTGCTGCTGCTCGACGTGACGCCGCTGTCGCTCGGCATCGAGACCCTGGGCGGCGTGATGACGAAGATGATCAAAAAGAACACGACGATCCCGACCAAGTTCGCGCAGACCTTCTCGACCGCCGACGACAACCAGCCGGCGGTGACGATCAAGGTCTACCAGGGCGAGCGCGAGATGGCGACCGGCAACAAGAGCCTGGGCGAGTTCAACCTCGAGGGCATCCCGCCGGCGCCGCGCGGCATGCCGCAGATCGAGGTCACGTTCGACATCGACGCCAACGGCATCCTGCACGTCAGCGCCAAGGACAAGGGCACCGGCAAGGAAAACAAGATCACGATCAAAGCCAACTCCGGCTTGTCGGAGGCCGAGATCCAGCAGATGGTGAAGGACGCCGAACTCAACGCCGCCGAGGACAAGAAGAAGCTCGAAGTGGTGCAGGCGCGCAATGCGGCCGACGCGATGGTGCACAGCGTGAAGAAGTCGCTCGCCGAGCACGGCGACAAGCTCGACGCCGGCGAGAAGGAGAAAATCGAGGCGGCCGTGAAGGACGCCGAGAAGGCCCTCGAGGGCGACGACAAGGCCGATATCGAGGCCAAGACCGAAGCGCTGATGGCGGCGAGCCAGAAACTCGGCGAGAAGGTCTATGCAGAGACGCAGGCCGCGGCGGCGGCCGCCGGGGCGGCGGGCGCGGCGCCGCAAGGTGCAGGCGGCGGCGAAGCGCCTTCGGCGTCCAAGCCGGCGGACGACAACGTGGTGGACGCCGAATTCACGGAAGTGAAGGACAAGAAGTAAGAGGACATCCGGCGGCGGGCGATGCCCGTTCGCCCCGGAAAGCGGCACCCCCGTGAGCTCGTCGCAGCGCACGGGGGTTTCGCGTTGACAAGGCAGCACGAATGGCAAAGCGCGACTACTACGACGTCCTGGGCGTACCCAAGAACGCGACCGACGACGACATCAAGAAGGCCTATCGCAAGCTCGCGATGAAGCATCACCCGGACCGCAACCAGGGTGATACGGCGACCAAGGCCGAGGAGCGCTTCAAGGAGGCGAAGGAAGCCTACGAGATGCTGTCCGACCCGCACAAGCGCGCGGCCTACGACCAGCACGGCCACGCCGGCGTCGACCCGAATCTGGGCGGGCGCGGCGCGGAAGGCTTCGGCGGCTTCGCCGAGGCGTTCGGCGATATCTTCGGCGATATCTTCGGCGGCCAGGGCGGGCGGGGCCGGGGCCAGCAGGTCTATCGCGGCAACGATCTCTCCTACGCGATGGAGATCACTCTCGAGGAAGCCGCGCTCGGGAAGGAGACGCAGATCCGCATCCCGAGCTGGGAGACCTGCGAGACCTGCAGCGGCAGCGGCGCCAAGCCCGGCACGAGCGCCAAGTCGTGCACCACCTGCAACGGCGCCGGCACGGTGCACATGCGCCAGGGCTTCTTCAGCATCCAGCAGACCTGCCCGCACTGTCGCGGCTCGGGGAAGATCATTCCCGAACCCTGCACCGCGTGCAGCGGGCAAGGCAAGATCAAGAAGACGAAGACCCTCGAGGTCAAGATCCCGGCCGGCATCGCCGAGGGCATGCGCATCCGCTCGGCCGGCAACGGCGAGCCGGGGACGAACGGCGGGCCGCCCGGCGACCTCTATATCGAGCTGCGCGTCAAGCCGCACGATATCTTCGAGCGCGACGGCGACGACCTGCACTGCTCGGTGCCGGTCGGCATGACGACCGCCGCGCTCGGCGGCAATATCGAAGTGCCGACCCTGAACGGCAAGGCCGAGATCGACCTGCCCGAGAGCACCCAGCACGGCAAGACCTTCCGCCTGCGCGGCAAGGGCATCAAGGGCGTGCGCTCGAGCTATCCCGGCGATCTGTACTGCCACATCACCGTCGAGACGCCGGTGCGCATCACCGAGCACCAGAGGAAGCTGCTGCGGGAACTCGACGAGTCGTTTCGCAAGTCGGGCGACCGCCATTCGCCGAATGCGAAATCGTGGACCGACCGGGTGAAGGACCTCTTCAAGTAGACGCGCGCCGCATGGCCGCCGCGACCCGGCCCGGTCTCACCCCGCCGGCATGACGACCATGCCATCGGCATCGGCAACGAGCCGCTCGCCAGGGCGCACCCAGACGCCCTGGATTCTCACCGGCACGTCGCGCTGGCCCGCGCCGCGCTTCTCGGTCGGCAGCGGGATGCACGCCAGCGCCCGGATGCCGACCGCGCACGCCGCGAGTTCGGCCACGTCCCTGACGCAACCGTCGATCACGAGCCCGGCCCAGCCGTTCTTCGCCGCCGCCGCGGCGAGGTTGCCGCCGACCAGCGCGCGTCTGAGCGATGCGCCGCCATCGACGACGAGCACGCGGCCCTCGCCCGCCGAGTCGACCGCCGCCTTGACGAGCGAGTTGTCCTCGAAGCACTTCACGGTGCTGACGATGCCGGCGAACGCGGAGCTGCCGCCGAAATCGCGAAAGACCGGCGGCAGGACGCGAAAGGCGCCGTCGCTGTCGTTCTTGTGCTGGTCGCAGAGGTCGCAGGTGACGGTGCAGAGGGGCGGATCGGCTTGCATGAAAGCTCCGGTGGGTTCGGGATGAATATCGATACCTTGGCGATCGAGGTCTCGACGAGGTCGTGGATCGGCGGCCGCAGGCTCATCGCCGCAGTGACGGCAGCTACGCCGATCGACGTCCTATTGTGCGCAGCCCGGGGCTTGCCTTGGCGGCCCCGGACGCACCATACTTCAACGAATGGTGAATGAAGAGCCTGCCAAGCGGCGCGCCGCCGAGCCCCGCCCGCGCGACGCCGACCGTTCGCAGCGCGACATCCTCGACGCGGCGCGCGACGAGTTCGCGGCTCACGGCCTGGGCGGCGCGCGCATGGACCGCGTCGCCGGGCGTGCTGCCGTCAACAAGCGCCTGATCTACTACTACTTCGGGGGCAAGGAGCGCCTCTTCCTGGCGGTGCTGGAGCGCGTCTACGAAGACATCCGCAACGCCGAGCAGCAACTCGAGCTGACGCAGGTCGAACCGACCGAGGCGATCCGCCGCCTGATCGCGTTCACCTGGAACTATTCGCTCGAGCATCCCGAACTGCAGACGCTGCTCAACAGCGAGAACCTGCACCGGGCGCGCCACCTGAAGCAGTCGGCCAAGATTTCGGCGATGCACTCGCCACTCCTGCAGATGCTGGCCGACGTGCTCGAACACGGCAGCAAGAGCGGCGTCTTTCGCGCCGGCGTCGATCCGGTGCAGCTCTACATCTCGATTGCCGCGCTGTCGTATTTCTATATCGGCAACAACCACACGCTGTCGACGATCTTCGAGCGGCCGCTGCTCGGCGCCAAGGCCAGGGTCGAGCGGCTGTCGCACATGACCGACCTGGTGCTCGGCTACCTGGTGCGCGATTGACGCCGCCTTGCCGCACCGGCGGCGATCACTCCATGCCGAGCAGCTTGTAGATGCGTCGCGTATAGACGCCGAATTTCTCGTGCGTCTTCATGTCCAGTGTCCGCGGCCGCGGCAGGTCGATCTCGAAGTTGTCGGCCATGCGCGCCGGCCCGGCGGTGAGGACGACGACGCGCGTGCCGAGGAAAACCGCCTCCGAGATGCCGTGGGTGACGAAGACGATCGTCTTGCCCGAGGTCTTCCAGATGCGCAGCAGCTCGAGATTCATCTTCTCGCGCGTCAGCGCGTCGAGCGCGCCGAAGGGTTCGTCCATCAGCACGAGCTTCGGATCGTGCACGAGCGAGCGGGCGATCGCCGCGCGCTGCTGCATGCCGCCCGACAGTTCGTACGGATATTTGCTCTCGTAGCCGGCCAGGCCGACCATCTCCATCAGCGCCCGGCCGCGCTCGCGCGCCTCGCCCATCGGCAGGCCGAGGATCTCGGCCGGCAGCAGCACGTTGTCGAGGATGCGCCGCCACTTCAGCAGCAGCGGCGCCTGGAACACCATGCCGATATCGCGCGCCGGGTCGAACGGGTGGCTCGGCGTGCCGATGCGCACCTCGCCGCTGTCGTGCGGGTGCAGGCCGGCAAGCACCTTCAGCAAGGTCGATTTGCCGCAGCCCGACGGGCCGACGAGGGCGACGAGCTCCCCCGCCCCGATATCGAACGTCGCGTCCGAGACCGCCAGGTGCTTGCCATAGCTCTTGCGCACACCCGAGAGGTGGATGAACGCACCGCCGCTGTCGTTCGCTTCGCTCATGAGACGCGCGCGTCCTTCGGTACGAGCCAGCGCTCGAGTGCCAGCACGAGGCCGTACAGCAAGACGCCGAGCAGCGTGATCAGGATCACCGCCATGAACATCGCCGGCGTATCGAGCGTCACCTGCACCTGCAGCATCAGGTAGCCGAGCCCCTTGTCGGAGCCGAGGAACTCGCCGACGATCGCCCCCGCCACGGCCAGGATCGCGGCGACCTTCATGCCGGCAAAGACATACGGCAGCGCACCCGGCAGCTGGATCTTCGTGAAGAGCTGCCAGCGCGAGCCGCGCAGCGAGCGCACCAGGTCGAGCAGGTCGGGCTCGATTTCGCGCAGCCCGCGCGCGGTCGTCAGCAGGATCGGGAAGACCGCGATCGAGAATGCCATCATCGTATTCGTCAGCACGCCATAGCTGAACCAGACGATGATGAGCGGTCCGATCGCCACTTTCGGAATCATGTTCAGCGTGACGAGCAAGGGGAGCATCAGCGACTCGAACGATTTCGACCACGTGAACAGCAGCGCGAGGACGACGCCGACCGCAAGCGCCAGCGCGTAGCCGCCAAAGATCTCGGCGCCGGTGACGAGCGTCGCCGCCCACCAGCCATAGTCGGCCACGCCGAGGGCGCGAAACGTATCCACCGGAGACGGCAGGATGTATTTCGGTACGTCCCCGACGTGGACCGAGAGATACCAGGCGAGCAGCAGCAGCAGGTGCGCGACGACGCCGAGCGTGTATTGGTGCAGCTTCGATGCGGTCTTGTCCATCGGCCATGCACGCCGCGATCAGGCGAGCCAGCGTTGCAGGTTGGCGGCGACGAATTCGTCGTCCGACAAGTCGGCGTGCTCGCGGCAGACGCGATCGATCGCCTCGGCCTGGCCCGGCGACAGGCGCTCGTTCGGATCGAGGCAATCGATGCGTTCGAGCAGTCCCTGGCGGCGCAGGATTTCGTGGCAGCCCGGAATGCAGCCGGCGAAATCGTTCGCGACGTCGAAGAATGCGCTGTTGCAATCGGTGACCCGCGAATCGAGCGCGAGCAATTGCGGATCGGTCGTGCCGGCGGCGATCGCCGCATGGATGCGCTCGAGCTGCCGCACGGCGCTGCGCGTCCACACGCTCCAGTGTCCGAGCAGCCCGCCGCGGATGCGCACCGTCACGTCGCGGCCGTCGCGCTTGACGACGAAGGGCGCGAGCAGATCGAGCACGATGTGATCGTCGTTGCCGGTATAGAGCGTCACGCGCTCCTCGGCTCCCGCCGCGACGACGCCGCGCACGACGTCGAGCGTGCGGTAGCGGTCGAACGGCGCCATCTTGATCGCGACGACATTCTCGATCAGCGCGAAGCGGCGCCAGAATTCCATCGGCAGCGCGATGCCGCCGACCGCGGTCTGCAGATAGAAGCCGACGAGCGGGATCTGCTCGGCGACAGCCGCGCAGTGCGAGATCAACGCGTCGATGGTCGCGCCCCTCATCGGCGCGAGCGACAACAGTCCGGCGTGATAGCCGTGCTTGCGCGCGATTCCGGCCTCGCGCACAGCCTGCGCCGTGCGTCCCGACAGCCCGGCGATCATGACGAGCGGGCGCGTGGCCCACTCGCGCGCGGTGTGCGCCGCGAGTTCGAGCACCGGCTCGTAGAGGCCGACCTCGCGGATCGCGAACTGCGTTGCGTGCACGCCGACCGCCAGGCCGCCCGCACCGGCGTCGATGTAGTAGCGCGTCAGCGCGCGCTGGCGCCGCACGTCGAGCCTGCGCGCCGCGTCGAGCGCGAGCGGATGGGCCGGGATGACGGTGCCCCGCTCGAGCAGTGCGCGCACGGCATCGGGCAGTTCGGTCGCGGGCAAGGCCTGGTCGTCGGATTGCATCAGGGAAACTCAGTACGCACACCCGCGTCGGCCGCTGGGTGAATCGATTCGCCTATCCTATACTTTCGATCGGAAATCACTGGTTGGTGAATTTAGCTTATCCCCGCCTCGCAAGGCAACAGGAGTGTCCATGATCAAGCGCCTCGTATTCGGTGCCGCGCTCGCGACGGCCGGCCTCATGTCCTTCTCTGCGCATGCGCTCGAGAGACTCGACTTCGTTCTCAACTGGGTGCCGGGCGGCGACCACGCGCCCTACTACTACGCGAAGAAGATGGGCTGGTACGAGAAGGCCGGCATCGATCTGAACCTGGAGCCCGGAAAGGGCTCGGCGATGGCGACGCAGCGCGTCGGCGCCGGCGTCACGCCGATCGGGCTGGCTGACATGGCGGGCGTGCTCGTCGCCAAGGGCAAGGGCGCCGATACGGTCGCGGTCTACAACGTCTACGCCAACTCGCCGCAAGGCATGTACTGGCTCAAGAGTTCCGGCATCAAGGGCGTGAAGGATTTCCCCGGAAAGAAGATCGGCAACCCCGCCGCCGACGGCGCGCGCGTGATGTGGCCGGCGCTCGCGAAGGCCAACGGCATCGATCCGAAATCGGTGACCTGGGTGAATATCGACGCCAATGCCAAGCTCGCTGCGCTCAAATCGAAGACGATCGACGTCACGACCTCGTTCTACAACATCCACCACATCTTCCAGCGCGAGCTCGGCGACGATATGGGCTTTCTGGCGTGGAAGGACGCGGGTCTCAACCCCTACGGCAATTCGATCATCGTCAACGCCAAATTCCTGGCCGAGAACAAGCCGCTCGTCGACAAGTTCGTCAAGGTCACGCAGCGCGCATTCGCCGCCTGCGTGAAGGATCCCAAGCCCTGCGTGCAGGCACTCGTCGATGCCAACGGCGCGCTCAAGTTCGACAACGAACTCGACAACTGGATGCTCGTCGAGCAGCTGATGAGCGACAAATATTCGCGCGAGGTCGCGCTCGGCTATTTCGATCCGACCCGGATGCAGAACGACTACGACCTCGTGAAGGAATATATCGGCATTGACAAGCCGTTCGACGTGAAGAGCGTCTATACGAACGAGTTTCTCGATCGCTCGATCAAGATGACGAAATAGACGCGGCCGCGCCGCAGCCCCGTCCTCAGCCGAGTTCCGGGCCGGCGGCGAGCACGATCGGCGCCGCATCGCCCGGCGCGCCGCGCGTGCCGTGCACCATCCGCGTGAACGGGCGCTGGAAGGCGAAGCCGGCTTGCGCCAGCCAGGGCAGCAGCGAACGGCGGCGATCGAGCAGATCGGCGTAGAGAGCCCCCGGCGCGCAGCGCAGCACGTCGCCGAGCAGGGCGATCGCGACGCCGTCGTCATCGGCGAGCAGCGGGCCGATCTGCGCGGCTTCCCGGCCGTCCCTGCCGAGCACGTAGCCGCGCAGCCGCCCATTCTCTTCGGCCACGCGCGCGGCCTGCGGCCAGCGCCCGGCGAGCGATCGCAGCAACGCCAGGCGCGACGCGCCGAACGCAGGCGTATCGAGCCTATCGATCGCCGGCCAGTCGTCCTCCGTCAGTCGCCGGGTCGCCGGGACCGGCGTGCGTGGCGGCGCCGCCGAACCCGCTTCGCGCCGATAGCGCGCGAAGCCCCAGGTATCGGCAAAGCCCTCCTGCACGTACACCGCATGGCCGGCCGGGGTCGCATCGAGGATCGCGGCGCGGCCCTGCGCGCCCAGATGCGCGAGCGCGAAGCGAAGCAGTTGCCGCGCGTAGCCGCGGCGCTGGAACGCCGGCAGCACGAGGACCATGCTCGTCCAGGCGAAATCGGTGCCGTAGGGCAATACGATGACCGACGCCGCGAGCACCGCGCGCCCGCCTTCGTCGGCGCCGGCGATGCCCCACCCCTGACCGAGATCGAGCATCGTGCGCCAGTCGGCGCGGTTCTGGTTCCAGTTCGCTGCTGCCGACAAGGCGAGCGCGTCATCGAGATCGGCGGCCGTCAGCGCCCGGATCGCGGGCGCCGGTTCAGTAGCTGCCATCCCGGGTCGAGAAATGCGTCGGCTTGTCGAGGCTTTCGCCGCGGTGCTCCACCCAATCGGCGACCCAGTCGATCATGGTCTCGATCGATATGCGCGGCTCGCCGAACAGCGAGATCGCAAGCGACGTGTCCTCGAGCCATGCGGTCGACACCTCGCGCCCGAAGAGCCGCGGCTCGCAGCCGAAGCGCTGGCCGAACTCGCCGGCCAGCCACCGGATGCTGATGTGGCGCGGCCCGGTGATATTGATCGGCGTGACGGGTGCCGTGCAGTGCGCGAGCAGCCGCAGCGCCTGCTCGTTGGCGTCGCCCTGCCAGATGACGTTCACGTGGCCCATGCTCAGATCGATATCGTCGCCGCTGAAGACGGCGCGCGCGACGTCGTACAGCACGCCATAGCGCATATCGATCGCATACGACAGGCGCACCATGCGTCCCGGCGTGCCGTGCTCGAGCGAGCGGTACTCGAACATGCGCTCGCGCCCGACGCACGAGTTGGCATAGTCGCCGCCGGGCGGCGCGGGTGGCGTGTCCTCGGCCGCGCCGGGGCCGGTCACCGGCATGTAGGGATAGACGCAGGCGGTCGAGAAACTGACGATGCGCGTGGCGCGGTAGATGTCCGCCACCATCATCGGCACGCCGACATTCATCATCCAGGTCAGCGCCGGATTGCCAGTCGCGCCGAATTTGTGGCCGGCCATGAAGATGCAGTTGCGCACGCCGTCGGCGACGTTGGGGAGCCGCTCGATCGCCTGCCGGTCGAGCAGGTCGCAGGCGATGCACTCGACGCCATGCGATTCGAGCGCGGTCTTCACCGCAGCGTCGCTGAATCGGGCGACGCCGATCACCCGCTTGCCCGGCGCGGCGCGCTTGGCCATGCGCGCGAGCGTCGGCCCCATCTTGCCGCCGACGCCGAGCACGATGATGTCGCCGTCGACACGCTCCAGATCAGCAACCAGCGCCGGCGTCGGCGTGGTCATGAAATCCTCGAGCGCTTGCGCATTCGCGAAGCGCAGCGGCAAGTCATTCATCACGTGATTCCTTCGAAACGGTCGCGGCCGGCGGCGAGGGCGCGCATCTTGGCGTCGGCGATCGGGCGCTTCAACATCCAGAAGCCGCAGTCCGGGTGGATATAGCGCACGCGTCCGGCACCGAGCAGTTTCTCGGCGCGTTCGATCGCGCGCGCCACCTGATCGGCGCTTTCGACGTCGGTCGCCTTGATATCGACGACGCCCATGCCGAAGCCGATCTCGGGCTTCAGGTCCTTGAACGCGAGCAGTTCATCGGGAGGACGATGCGCGCATTCGAGCACGACATGGTCCGCGTGAAGGGCGTTGAGGTAGCGCAGCAGCTTGTCCCAGGTGCCCTTTTGCACCGTCTGCCCGCCGTAGTTGCCGAAGCACAGGTGCACCGCCGGCGTGCCCGGCACGGCGTCGAGCACGCGGTTGATCGCCGAAGCCGCCCATTCCCACTCCTCGGGATGGCCGGGCAGGTTCGCCTCGTCGATCTGCACGATATCGGCATCCAGATGCTTCACCTGGGCGGCGAGCGCGTCGGCCAGGGCATGCGCCACTTCGGCGGTATCGGCGTAGTGCTTGTTGATCAGCGTCTTGGCGAGCATGTGCGGGCCGGTGACGGTGAACTTGAAGGTGCGCGTCGCAAGCGCCTTGGCGCGCGCGCACGCGAGCGGCAGGTCGAGGCTGCCGTGTCCGATGGGCCCGACCACCGTACCGGGCGGCCGGGTGCGGAATTTCATGCCGCTGTCCGTGCGGTAGGCGATGAGGTCGTCGAACGAAAAGCGCTGCGTGATGCCGTCCATCGGCCGCACGAAATATTCGATCATGCCGTTCGTTTCGGGGTGGTTGATATCGAAGCGATAGAGCTCGCCGTCGCACACCACATCGACCCCCGCCTGCTCCTGGATACCGATGACGACGCGCGTCGCGTCCATCAGCGCCTGCTCGGACGGGCTCGCGACGAGCCAGTCGGGAACCGGGTAGGACCCGACAACGGTGGTCTTGATTCTCGGCATCGAGGCGTCCCTTGTTAACCGGGCGGTGATGATCGATCCTAGTCGGCGCATTTCGCAGCGTCAAGGCGGATCGGCCCTTCACGCCACCGCACGACCGTCGCCCGAAGAAGCGGTCCGGCGCTTGACCGTAAATCCACCGGAGCCTACACTAATTCACCGTTTGGAGAACTGATGGCGATGCCGAGTACGAAGGCGCGGCACCACCCTCTCCTGCATCCGCTGCCGGCGGGCCACGCAGCTTGCGAACGCACCATGACCCACGACTTCATCGTCATCGGCTCGGGCCACAACGGCCTGGCCTGCGCTGCCTATCTCGCGCGCGCCGGGGCGAAGGTGCTCGTCGTCGAGCGCAACGCGCGCATCGGCGGCAGCTGCCACACCGCCGAGGCGACGCTGCCCGGCTTCAAGCACAACATCTGCTCGGTCGTGCACACGCACATTCCGGCGAGTCCGGTCTACCGCGACCTCGAACTCGAGAAGCATGGCGTTCGCTATGTCTACCCGGATTCGCTGCGCGCAACGATCTTCCCCGACCACCGCAGCATCGTGATGCACCGCGAGCCCGAGAAGATGGCGGCGCAGATCGCCAGGTTCTCCGCGCGCGACGCGAAGACCTATACGCAGCTGCTTGCCGACTACGGCGAATTCATCGATCTGACCTACCTGCCGCTGATGTATTCGCCGCCGCTGCCGCCTTCGGTGCAGACCGCACAGCTCGAGCTCTCCGCGGAAGGCCGCACGCTGCTGCAGTGGCAGGCGAGCACGCCGCAGCAGTTGCTGAACGAGCTGTTCGAGAGCGAGCAGGTCAAGGTCCACTTCCTGACCCGCATGACGGTGCTCGGCTTCGCACCCGACCAGCACGGCCAGGGCTGGATCTGCCTGTTCCGGATCTTGAAGGGCGAGGCGCCGATCTGCGTCGGCGGCTCGCAGCAGCTGGCGCAGGGCATGCGCAATGCGCTCGAGGCGTACGGCGGGGCCGTGCAGACGGGAATCGGCGTCAAGCGCATCGTGCTGCGCGGCAACCGCGCGACAGGCGTCGAACTGGCCGACGGCACGCGCCACGATGCGGCCAAGGCGGTGATCACGAATGTCGAACCCGGACACAGCTTCCTGCAGCTCGTCGGCGAGGAATTCCTGCCGCCGGCGTTCGCGAAGCGGGTGAAGAACTACCACTCGCGCGGCCGCTCGCTGATGGTGTTGCATCTGGCGCTCGCGGAGCCGCCGCAGTACCGCGCCGCGCAGGACAATCCGGCGGCGAACCGCGCCTTCAGCCAGGAGATGTTCGGCGCGACGATGGCCGAGCAGGTGCGCGCCTACCAGCAAATCGCGCGCGGCGAGCCGCCGCGCCAGGAAATGCTGCAGATCTGCATGCCGACGCTCTACGATCCCTCGCAGGCGCCGCCGGAGAAGCACACCGCCGTCGTCTGGCAGTACGCGCCGTACGAGGTCGCGCCCGACGGGCCGCAGGGATGGCAGCGGGCGCGGGACGAATATGCCGCCCATCTGCTCGCGCTGTGGCGCTCGTATGCGCCGAATATGTCGAGCGACAAGATCCTCGCGATGACCATCCAGGATCCGACCGACACCGCGCGCATCAACCCGAATATGGTGCACGGCGTCGACGTCGTCGGCGACATGTCGCCCGACCAGATGGGCTACTTCAGGCCGTTTGCCGGCTGGTCGAACTACCGCTCGCCGATCGAGGGCCTCTACATGTGCGGCGGCTTCTGTCATCCCGGCGGCGGCGTGCATGCCGGCGCCGGGCACAACGCGGCGGGCGTGATCGCCGAGGATTTCGGGCTCGCGAAGTGGTGGCCCTGATGCCCCGGCGCGAAGCGAGCATCGAAGTCGCGACGAGTGCGGACGAGCTGTGGCGATTCCTGCGCGACTTCGAATCGCTTTGCGCCTGCATCCCCGGTGTCGAGCGCGTCGAAGTGGCCGATGCACGCAACGCGACGCTCACCGTGCGCGAGAAAGTCGGCGTCGTGCCGATGGTGCTTGCGCTGCAGGCGACGATAGAACGCGAGGACCCGCCGCGCAGCCTGCATGCCGTTGCCCGCGCCGAGCATCTGACGATGGCGATCGACGTCGCGCTGCAGCCGAGTGGCCGCAATACCACCTTGCGGACCGTGTTCGACGTCGCCGGCACGGGGCCGCTGAAGGCGATCGTCGACAGCCTGTTCGAGCGTCGCGCGACGGAGCGCACCGCCGCCTTCGCCGAAAGCCTGGGCAAGCGCTTCGCTGCCGGCGCGGCGCCGGGCGCATCGACGCCGGCACGGCCGGCCGGCGAAGCGCAAGGCTGGCTTGCGCGCTTCATCGCACGCATGCGCGCCGTATTCGCGCGTCGGCGCGCCTGAACCTCGGAGCCGGACCGGGGCATGTCCGATCGCGCCACGACGCACCGCGCCGGCACGTTACGATGAAACAGCGTCGTCGCGCGTCCCATCCACCCCGCAACGAATCACTCCCGCCATGACCACCCACCGACTCGGTCTCATCATGTACGGCGTCACCGGGCGCATGGGCATGAACCAGCACCTGATCCGCTCGATCGTCGCGATCCGTGCCGAAGGTGGCGTCGCGCTCGCCAACGGCGACCGGGTCATGCCCGACCCCATCCTCATCGGCCGCAACGCCGAGCGCATCGAAGCGCTCGCCAGGACGCACGGCATCGCGCGCTGGGGCACCGACCTCGACGCCGCGCTCGCGGACAAGAACGATACGGTCTTCTTCGACGCCGGCACGACGCAGATGCGCCCGGCGCTGCTCGCGAAGGCGCTGCGCGCCGGCAAGCACGTCTACTGCGAGAAGCCGATCGCGACCAACCTCGCCGAAGCGGTCGAGGTCTGCCGCCTCGCCCAGGCCTCGGGCCTGAAGCACGGCGCGGTGCAGGACAAGCTCTTCCTGCCCGGGCTGCGCAAGCTCGACATGCTGCGCCGCGCCGGCTTCTTCGGCCGCATGCTCGCCGTGCGGCTCGAATTCGGCTACTGGGTCTTCGAGGGCGACCTGCAGCCGATCCAGCGCCCGAGCTGGAACTACCGCAAGGAGGATGGCGGCGGCATGATCCTCGACATGATGTGCCACTGGCGCTACGTGCTCGACAACCTGTTCGGCGAGGTGCAGTCGGTCTCGTGCCTCGGCGCGACGCACATCCCGAAGCGCTGGGACGAGGCGGGCAAGGAGTACGACGCGACCGCCGACGACGCCGCCTACGCGACGGTGCAGCTGAAGGGCCACAACGGCGAGCCGGTCGTCGCGCAAATCAACATGTCGTGGGCGACGCGCGTGCGGCGCGACGACCTCGTCATCTTCCACGTCGATGGCACGCACGGCTCGGCCGTCGCCGGCTTGCAGGAGTGCCGCGCGCAGTCGCGCGTGACGACGCCGCGGCCGGTTTGGAACCCGGACGTGAAGCAGACGATGAATTTCTTCGACCAATGGCAGGACGTGCCCGACTCGATGGTCTACGACAACGGCTTCAAGCTGCAGTGGGAGGCCTTCATCCGCCACGTCGCCGAGGACGCGCCGTACCGCTGGACGCTGCCCGAAGGCGCGAAGGGCGTGCAGCTCGTTGAAGCGGCGCTCGCGAGCTGGAAGGAGCGGCGATGGATCGACGTCCCGCCGCTCGCGCTGTAAGCGGAGGCCATGCGATGCCGACGATCACCCTGCCCGACGCCGCCGGCAAGACGCTCGCGCCGTACACGCTGCGCGGCCCGGCCGGCTTCACGCCCGCGGCCCCGGGAGTGAAGTTCAAGCGCATCGCCTATTCGGCGGCCCACGTCGTCGCCGACCCGCGCGCCGCGATCGACCCCTGGCTGCAGTGCGCGATCGACTGGGACGCGACGATCGCGTATCGCGTGCGGCTGTGGAACCTGGGCCTTGGCGTCGCCGAGGCGATGGATACCGCGCAGCGCGGCATGGGGCTCGACTGGCCGGCCTCGCTCGAGCTGATCCGCCGCTCGCTCGCTGCCGCGCGCGGCGTGCCCGGCGCGCTCGTCGCGTCGGGCTGCGGCACCGATCACCTCGACCTCGACCGCATGCGCCGGATCGACGACGTGATCCGCGGCTACGAGGAGCAGATGGACGCGATCGAGTCGCTCGGCGGGCGGCTGATCGTGATGGCGAGCCGCGCGCTCGCCAAGCTCGCCCATGGCCCGGCCGACTACGAACGCGTCTACGACCGCGTGCTGCGCCAGGCGAAGGAGCCGGTGATCCTGCACTGGCTCGGCGACATGTTCGACCCGGCGCTCGCCGGCTACTGGGGCAGCACCGATATCGACCGCGCGATGGAGACGGCGCTTGG
>CALMIL010000005.1 GCA_937864005.1 uncultured Burkholderiales bacterium | reverse complement strand
GGCGCAACGCACCGGCCGTCGCACCGATCGATCTCGGCACGATGCAGACGGTGCCGGCGGACCTGCTCGCGTCCGCCGCCGCCGACGACGACGCCGCGGCAGCGGGCTGGCTCGACGCGCAGCCGCCTGGCGCCTGGTACCGCATGTTCCTGCGCGGCCGCTGGGGCGTGATGCGCCTGCTGTGGCACAACGACGCGCGCACGCGCTGGCTGTTCGCGAGCCCGCATCCGCAGCGCAACGACGGCTTCGAGCGGGCGACGCTCGTGCGCCTGCGCGCCGAGGCGCTGATCCGCCCTCTCGTCGAGCGCAAGATCATCGTGCGCGCTGCCGAGAGCGTGCGCCGGCGCCTCGCCGATACGCGCAGCTCGCATTGAGCCTGCCGCTCAGCCCGCGAGCGCCGCTTCGATCTCGCGCGCGACGAGCGCCGGCTGCTCGTGCACGATCCAGTGCGACGCGTCGGGCACGCGCACGACGCGAAGCATCGGCACGAAGGCGTCGAGACCGTCGAGCAGCGCCGGCAGCAGCGCCTTGTCGCGCTCGCCCCAGATGACGCGGGTCGGCACGCGCACCGTCACGGCCTGCGGCTCGAATGCAAGCGAGAGGATCGCATCGTCGGCATTCGCCGGCGGACGCAGCGGCGATGCGCGGTAGTAGTTCAGCGCGCCCTGCAGTCCGCGCCGCCACACGGCTCGGTAGTTCTCCTTCATTTCGTCGGTCAACCAGTCCGGCGCTCCCTCGCCTTCGGCGCTCGCGAAGAGCGGCCACATGCGCGCGAAGTCGTTTGCCGCCAGCCGCTCGGCGGCGTCGTCGCGGCACAGGAAGGTCATATAGGCGCTCGCCTTGCGCTGCGCGGGCGAATGCTGCAACTCGCGCAGGAAGGTCGCCGGGTGCGGCGAGTTGAGGATCACGAGCCGCAGGAGCCGATCCGGCTGCTGCGCGGCGAGGCCCCAGGCGATCGCGCCGCCCCAGTCGTGGCCGACGAGCGCGGCAAGCGGCGCCTCGGCGGCGCGGCCCGCGGACCGGTTGCAGTGCGCCGCGAGCGCCACGATATCGGCGACGACATGCTTGAGCCGGTAGGCCAAGGCGCCGGCCGGCGCGCTCGAATGCTCGAAGCCGCGCAGATTCGGCGCGACGCAGCGGAAGCGGCCGGCCAGGCGGGCAAGGATCGCGTCCCACACGAAGGCGGCCTCCGGAAAGCCGTGCAGCAGGATCACGAGCGGCGCGCCCGGCGGCCCACTCGCGCGGCACGACAGCGTGATGCCGTGCGGCAGGTCGACGCAAAAGGTCTCGATCATCGACGGCCCGGCTTGGCGTATCGCGCGGCGCCGTTCAGCGTGCCGCGTGGACCCAGCCGTGCAGCGTGAGCGCCGCGTCATCGATGCCGGTCCGGGTGAGCGCGGAGAAGAGCGCGACGCCGACATCCGCCTCCTCGGTCGTGAACCCGCCGAGCACGTCCTGCATCCCGGCGAGCGCCGCCTGCGCCTCGCGGCGGTTGAGCTTGTCGGCCTTCGTCAGCAGCACGAGCAGGCGCACCGCGCCGTTGGCGATGCGCGGCGCGATGAATTCGAGCAGGCGGCGGTCGAGATCGGTCGCGCCCAGCCGTGCATCGATCATCAGCACGATGCCCGAGAGGCTGCGGCGCATCTCCAGATAGTCGGCCATCACCTGCTGCCAGCGCAGCTTCGCGCCGCGCTCGACCGCCGCGTAGCCGTAGCCGGGCAGGTCGGCGAACAGCGCATCGGGCGCATCCTTCGGCCCGAGCGCGAAGAGGTTGATGTGCTGCGTGCGCCCCGGCGTGCGCGACGCGAAGGCGAGGCGCTTTTGCTGCGCGAGGCGGTTGATCGCGGTCGACTTGCCGGCGTTGGAACGGCCGACGAAGGCGATCTCGGGCAGTTCGGTCGCCGGCAGTTCGGTGAGCCGGCTGGCCGTCGTCACGAAGCGCGCCGTATGCGCCCACGCCAATGCGGCCTTGACGGGCGATTCGGCGGCCCGCGCAGCGGGCACCTCCGGCGCGCGCAGCGATGGTTCCTCGTTATCGTTCTCGGTCATCGCGGCGTGCCAAATGGCTCATTGTAAAATCTGCAGGTTCCGCGGCCCGAGCACATCCACACATGAAGTCAAACACTTCCCTGCTGCCCCGCCTGCTGGCGACCGTCTTTGCCGCGGCCACGATCTCGGCCCCCGCGCTCGCCGCGGACGCTGCACCGCCGGCCAAGCCCGATCTGGCGCGAGGGGCGGAGATTTCGGCCCAGGTCTGCGGCGCCTGCCACACGGCGGACGGCTCGCGCGGCCTGCCGGCGAATCCGATCCTGCAGGATCAGCATCCGGAATACCTCGTCAAGCAGCTGATGGAATTCAAGTCCGGCAAGCGCGAGAACGCGATCATGACGGCGATGGCATCGACGCTGAGCGAGGCCGACATGAAGAATGTCGCCGCGTTCTATGCATCCAAGCAGGCCAAGCCCGGCGCGGCGACGAACAAGGACACGGTGCGCATGGCCGAGCGCATCTACCGCGGCGGCATCGCCGACCGCCACGTTCCGGCCTGCGCCGGTTGCCACACGCCGGACGGCGCGGGCATCCCGTCGCAATACCCGCGCCTCGGCGGCCAGCATGCGGAATATTCGGCCACGCAGCTCACCGCATTTCGTGATGGCACGCGGACCAACAGCGAGCAGATGACCGGCGTTGCCGCGCGCCTGAACGACCGCGAGATCAAGGCCCTGGCCGACTATATGGCCGGGCTGCGCTGACGCGGCAGGCCGCCGGCGTTCGAGCAAAGGGCCGGTCGCGTACCGGCCTTTGCATTTTGCGCGACCATCGCGCAGCGTCGCCGCAAGAACTTCGCGGCGGCGGCCGGGTCCATCCATGTCCCGGCACATTCGATGGAGTAGGCCATGCATCTGCGCACGGACAAGGGGTTCGAGCACCGGGTGTGCTCGGAGATCACGCCGCGCGCCGTCTACGAGCGGCGGCGCGAGTTCCTCGGGCTCGTCGCCGGCAGCGCGGCCGGCGCGCTGCTCGCAGGCTTCGCCCCGCGCGAAGCGCATGCGATGGCGCCCGCAATGGGCAAGCTCGCCGCGCTGCCGGGCGCACAAAGCAGCGTCGCCGGCGCGATGACGATGGAAAAGCCCACCGCCTACGCCGACGCGACGACCTACAACAATTTCTACGAATTCGGCACCGGCAAGTCCGACCCGGCGGAGAACGCCGGGTCGCTGCGGACCCGGCCGTGGACGGTCGCGGTCGAAGGCGAAGTGAAGAAGCCCAAGGTCTTCGACATCGCCGAACTGCTCAAGCTCGCCCCGCAAGAGGACCGCACCTACCGAATGCGCTGCGTCGAAGGCTGGTCGATGGTGATTCCCTGGGTCGGCTATTCGCTCGCCGAACTCATCAAGCGCGTCGAGCCCACCGCCAACGCCAAATATGTCCAGTTCGTGACGCTCGACGACCCGAAGCAGATGCCCGGGCTGCGCTCGTCGGTGCTCGACTGGCCCTACGTCGAGGGGCTGCGCATCGACGAGGCGATGCATCCGCTCGCGCTGCTCGGCTTCGGCCTCTACGGCGAGGTTCTGACGAATCAGAACGGCGCGCCGGTGCGCGTCGTCGTGCCGTGGAAATACGGCTTCAAGAGCGCGAAGTCGATCGTGAAGATCCGCTTCGTCGAGCAGCAGCCGAAGACGAGCTGGGAGCAGGCCGCGCCGAACGAATACGGCTTTTATTCCAACGTCAACCCGAATGTCGATCATCCGCGCTGGAGCCAGGCGCGCGAGCGCCGCATCGGCGAGGACGGCTTGTTCGCGAAGAAGCGGCCGACGCTGATGTTCAACGGCTACGAGGCCCAGGTCGGCCAGCTCTACGCCGGCATGGACCTGAAGAAGTTCTACTGACCGGCCTCGCCGCTTGAATTCAGCGACATCCCTGACCGCCGCCGCGCGCGCGCCGCAGCCCATCCGGCGCAGAGGTGCATTGCTGCATCCGGTCGCCAAGCCGCTGCTGTTCGCGCTGTGCCTGCTGCCGTTCGCCTGGCTCGTCTACGGTGCGGCAGCCGATGCGCTGGGCGCCAATCCGGCCGAAGCGCTGATCCGCGGCACCGGCGACTGGGTGCTGCGCATGCTGTGCCTGACGCTCGCCGTGACACCGCTGCGGCAATGGACCGGGCGGCCGGAACTGGCGCGCTTTCGGCGCATGCTCGGGCTCTTCACGTTCTTCTACCTCGTGCTGCACTTCCTGTCCTACGCCTGGCTCGACATGGGCTTCGATCCGCAAGAGATCGCGCGTGACATCCCGAAGCGGCCGTTCGCGCTCGTCGGCTTCGCCGCATTCGTGCTGATGCTGCCGCTGGCCGCGACCTCGTTCAACCGCGCGATCAAGGCGCTCGGCGCGAAGCGCTGGCAGGCGCTGCACAAAAGCGTCTATGCGATTGCGCTCCTTGCGCTGCTGCACTTTTTCTGGATGCGCGCCGGCAAGCACGACTTCGCCGAAGTCGCCGTCTACGCTGCAATCATCGCCGTGCTGCTCGGCTGGCGCCTGGTTCACGCGATCCGGGCCCGGCGCACCGCTGCGCGCGCCGCTCACGCCTGACATCCGACCTTGCGGTGTGCCGCAAGGCCGTGCCTCGGTTGGCGCCGGGGTAGAGGCTACGGCTTCGGGTTGCCGAAGTGAGGGCCGGCGCAGAGTGCGCCGGGCAACCCGCTGAGCGAACCTCAGCTCCGCGCCGCTTCGGCGATCTGCCGCCCGGAGGTTCGCCTGAGGTCCCGGGCCAGGCCAAGCTTGGACAAGCCGTAGATGCCCCACTTCGACGGATCCCAGTGATACCAGCGAAACCCGTTGCGGTAGTCCATCGGGAAACGATGGTGAAAACTGTGAAACCCCTCGCCGTTGGTCAGGATCGCGCCGAGCCAGTTGTCGCGCGCCGATTGCGACCGATCGAAGTGCCGGGTGCCAAAGGTATGGGCGAAGGAGTTGACGAAGAACGTCGAGTGAAGGACGACGACGATTCGCAGGCAGACCGCCATGATGAACCCGCCCAGCGGATGCCCGATCCACCACGCGAGCAGCATCGGAAGCACGACGCCCGCACCGACCGACCACCAGGCATGGTGGTCGTGCTGATGCGACAGCAGGCGGGAGCGCTTCAAGTCTTTCACGTTGCCGTAGTTGGTGGTGTGGCGCCAGAACAGGATCCAGCCGATGTGGGCATGCCAGAACCCCCTGTTGACACCGTAGGGGTCGTGCGCCGTATCGGTAAAGCGGTGGTGTTGGCGGTGTTGTGAAGACCACTTGAGGGCCGACTCTTCGAAGCTTGCCGCGCCGAAGAAGAGAAGCACGAACCGCACCACGGGCGAGGCCTTGTACGTCGGGTGCGCGAACAGACGGTGATAGCCCATGGTGATCGACATGCCCGTCGCCGCGCAGAAGAAGACGAACAGCGCAACTTCCTCCGCCGTGATGCCGCGATAGTGGATGTAGAGCAGCGTGCCGACGATGCCGACGACGTGAAGCACGATGAAGAAGATCAGCCCGAGCCAGCGCACGCCGCGCCTTGGCAGGGGATAGTCGTCGGTAGTGGTCGCTGCGATCGTCGGCATGGCAAGCTTGAAGGGGCCCGTGTTCGCGTCAGCATGGGCCGACAAGGGGAAGGCGTCGTTTGCTGCCGCGGAATTCGCACGCTGTGCGCCGTTGCCGACCATGACGAGTTTGCGGCCCCTTTCCGCGGCAAGGCGAACCCCGCTGCGATGCGGACCGGTCGCACAACTTATCACGGGTTGGCACCACACGGCGTAGCGAGCGATGAATTTCGCGCCGCGGGTGCTCCGGTCGCGCGTCCGGTCTCGGATACTTCCATCGCGTCTGCGTGCGGCACAACATGCTCCGTGGCCGACTATGTCCTGCCAAATGCCGGCGATCCCGGTCGAACGCGCGCGCCAGTGGTCCGTTTGGCGGGCCCAGCCCGACGATACGGCTGCTGGCATGGAGAAAAATCGACAAGGCTGCATCGCGGCATGGAAGCATGGATGGATTCTTTCGGCGTTGGCGGATTCCTGCTACTTCGGCTTGCTATAGGTGGCAAGGGGCGAGTCCGCGCAACGATCAAGATCTACGGCCCGGTCGAGGCGAGAAGCAGCGCTGACGATGCACGCGGCCGGCCCCTGGAGCGAGGCTCTTGGGGGAAACGCGAACGCGGGTTTCGGGGGTTGACTAGACAGGGGCTGGCCGGCCATATTCGCGCACCCGCAATCATTGCCTTGGAGAAACAATGGTCAACTCGATATACAGCCAGGCGCTTCGCGCGCTGGCGGCTGCGGCTGCCGCAGCGGCCCTCGCCGCGCCGATCGCCGCGCATGCCGCCCCCGCCAAGTACGAGCGCGTGATCGTCGTCTACAAGGCCGGCGCGGCGCAAGCCGCGCGGGATGCCGTCGGTCGTGCAGGTGGCAGCGTTCTGGTCGACATCGCAGAATTCAATGCGGTGGCGGTGCGCCTGCCGGTCGGCGCGTACGCCAGGCTGCAGTCCAATCCGAATGTCCAGTCGATCGAAGCCGATCCGATGCGCCACGTGATGGGTTCTCGCTCGAGCACCAGCCGGCGCAGCGCCGTCACGGCCGAGCAGGAGCCATACGGCATCGCGATGGTCCAAGCCGACCAGTTGACGTTCCATCCGGCCGGCGCGAAGAAGCTTTGCATCGTCGATTCCGGCTACGACATCGCACACGAAGACCTGCCGCACAGCAACGTCACCGGCGTCGACCTGACCGGATCGGGCGTCGGCGACTGGAATACCGACGAAGCCTCGCACGGCACGCACGTCGCAGGAACGATTGCCGCGATCGGCGGCAATGGCGTCGGCGTGGTCGGCGTGGTGCCCACCGGAAACCTGCCGATCCGCATTTCCAAGGTCTTCGACGCCAGCGGTTCGGCGCCGTCCTCGGTCATCATCAAGGGCGTCCTGCAGTGCAACAAGGCCAGGGCAAAAGTCATCAGCATGTCGCTCGGCGGAGGCCGTCCGACCAAGTTCGAGCAGCGGATCTACGACTTTCTGGCTTCTCGAGACGTGCTCGTGATTGCCGCAGCAGGCAACGCGGGCGACACGACGACGTCCTATCCGGCCGGCTATGCGAGCGTGATGTCGGTCGCCGCTGTCGACGCGAACATGGCACATGCGAGCTTTTCGCAGACGAACGCCGACGTCGAGATCGCCGGGCCGGGCGTGGCCGTGCTGTCGACCGTGCCGCTGGGCAGCCAGACCGGCGCCACCACCAGCGTCGGCGGCGGCGCCTACAGCGTGCAGGCAATGGATGGTTCGCCGCGCGCCAGCGCAACCGGCGCACTGGCCGACTTCGGCTTGGGCGATACGCCGGCACCGGGTTCGATGACCGGGATGATCTGCCTGATCTCGCGCGGCAATATCGCCTTCTCGGACAAGGTCCTCAACTGCCAGAACAGCGGCGGCATCGGCGCGATCATCTACAACAATGTGGATGGCCCGCTGCTGGGTACCTTGAACGGTGTCGCAACCACGATCCCGTCGGTCGGCGCAACGATGGCCGACGGCGCCACGATGAAGGGGCAACTCGGGCAGTCGAGCACGGTCGCCGTGTTCGGCACCAACGACCTGTACGCCGAGTACAGCGGCACCTCGATGGCGACACCGCATGTCTCGGCCGTCGCCGCGCTGGTCTGGAGCCGGCACCCGACCTGCACCGCGGCCGAGATCCGCACCTCGCTCGACAATAGCGCGCTCGACCTCGGTGCCGCCGGACGCGACGACGCGTTCGGCTTCGGCCTGGTACAGGCCAAGGCCGCCGACGATCGCATCGCAATGCTCGGCTGCGGGCTCTGATCTCGATTCGGTCAGCGCTCCAGCACACTCAGGCCGCCGACGCCCCGCGAGGGCCCGGCGGCCTTTTCGTTTGCGCCCGCGCGCGACTCGTTGCACACCGGCGCGTGCCGGGCGGCGTGCGTCGGGCGGCGCCGATTGCGCCGACCTCGAGCTCGATGACCCTCAGCGAATGGCGGGTGGTGCGCAGCGAGGATAGCGTCGGAGATGAACGGCGTCCTGGAAGCATCTTGACCGCCTGCTCGCCTGCGTGGCCAAAGCCGATCGCGCGATCAAGGCGCTTGGCGCGAAGCGGTGGCAGGCGCTGCATAGGCTCGTCTACGCGATCGCGCTCCTTGCGCTGCTGCACTTCTTCTGGATGCGCGCCGGCAAGCACGACTTCGCGGAAGTCGCCGTCTACGCGGCGATCATCGCCGTGCTGCTCGGCTGGCGCGTGTTCCACGCGAACCGGAGCCGGCGCGCCGATCCACGCAGCGCACGCGGCTGAAGTCCGCCGTCGCGCTTTGCCGCCTGGCTGCGACAACGGCAGCAGCGCCTGGCTTGATGCCGATCGTCATGCACAAGCAGTTCCATCGCGCCGCACCCGGGAGCATCGAGATGGAAGCAGCCGTCGAACGCATCGTTGTCCGCACGACCGCGCGCGAGAAGAAGAGCCTGGTCACGAAGGCGAAGCGGCTCGGCCTGCAGGTCTTTGAG
>CALMIL010000004.1 GCA_937864005.1 uncultured Burkholderiales bacterium | reverse complement strand
AAGCGCACCGAACTCCAGACCCGGCGCAGCGCCATCTCGCTGTAGCTGTCGAGCATCGCGTCCGAGCCGTGGTTGAAGTGGCTGGCGAGGGCGCGCGACAGATAGAACACGTCCGAGATCGCGAGGTTGAGCCCCTTGGCTCCCGTCGGCGGCACGATGTGCGCCGCGTCGCCGGCGAGGTAGAGCCGCCCGTAGCGCATCGGCTCGGTGACGAAGCTGCGCAGCGGCGCGATCGACTTCTCGATCGACGGCCCGGTGACGATCGCATCGGCGATGTCCTTCGGGTAGCGCGACTTGAGTTCCGTCCAGAAGCGGTCGTCCGACCAGTCCTCGATTCGGTTGTCGAGCGGCACCTGGATGTAGTAGCGGCTGAGCATCGGGTTGCGCATCGACGCCAGCGCGAAGCCGCGCGGATGGTTGGCGTAGGTCAGGTGCTCGATCGGCGGCGTCTCCGACAGCACGCCGAGCCAGCCGAACGGGAAGACCTTCTCGTAGAACTTCTGCTGATCAGCCGGGATGATGCTGCGCGACACGCCGTGCTTGCCGTCGCAGCCGGCGATGAAATCGCAGTCGAGCCGCAGGCTTTCGCCGCGGTGCTTGAAGGTGACGTAGGGATGGTCGGTCGTCACGTCCATCGGCATGACGTCGGTCGCCTCGTCGAGCACGACTGCCTTGCGGCGGTCGGCGGCGGCGAACAAGTCCTCCTGCACCTGCGTCTGGCCGTAGGTCGTGAAGCGCTTGCCGGCCTCCTTGTAGCAGTCGATGAAGAAGCTGTCGCGCCCGGCCCAGACGAGTTGCGCGCCGTCGTGCACATGGCCGTCGCGCAGCAGGCGCTCGCCGAGGCCGTTCTCGCACAGCACGTTGACGGAGCCCTCTTCGAGCACGCCGGCGCGGATGCGGCCGAGCACGTAGGCGCGGCTGCGCCGCTCGAGGACGACGCTTTCGATGCCGTTTCGGTGCAGGATCTCCGACAGCAGCAGCCCGGCCGGGCCGCCGCCGATGATCGCGACTTGGGTCTTCATTGCTGGCTGTCCTCCGGTTCGGGGCTGGGTTTCGTTGCAAGAATGCGATCGGCCTCGGTGCGCCAGTCGGCGCTGCGCGCGAAGCCGGCCGTGCCGCGCGCGCCGAACACGCCGGCGTCGGCCAGATCGGCGATCCAGGCCTGGCGCTCTGCGGTGCCGCTCGCCGACCATGGCGTGAGGCCCGCCTCGCGCACCGTCTCGGCCACCTCGCGCACCTCTTCGGCGCGCCTGCGGCCGTGCTCGATGACGCGCTGGAAGAAGTACGCGCCCTGCTTCTCCCAGTCGATGCCGGGGAAGGTCTCGGCCAGCGACGCGAGCACCGCGTCCTCGACGCCGTAGGCGCGGGCGGCGGTGAAGCTCTCGATCACCATCGCCTCCAGGCCCTTGATCATCACGCTGCGGCACATCTTGGTCGCCGACGCGACGCCGAGCTTTTCGCTCGCGACCTTCGGCGCGAAGCCGAGCGCCGCCAGATGCGGCGCGAGCGCCGCCGCCTGCGGCCCGCCGAGCAGCAGCGGCACCTTGATGCGGTACGGCGGCACCGACGTCATCACCGCGCCCTCGACGTAGCGCCCTCCCGCCGCGTCGATCAGCGCCGCGGCGCGCTGCTTCGCGCCCGGCGACGCGGAATTGAAGTCGAGGAACCAGGCACCCTTCTTCACCGCAGGCGCACAGGCCTGCGCGACCGGCACCGCCTGGCTTGCGGTGACGGCGCTCACGATCAGGTCGGCGCCGGCGGCGAGTTCGGCGTGCGTCGCCGCAAGCCGCACGCCGTGCACCGCCGCATGGTCGCGCAGCGCGGCGCCCTGGCCGAGATCGAGCTTCGTATCGTAGGCACGGACCGCGGCGCGCTGCCGGCGCAAGTCCTCGGCGAGGATGCGTCCGACCTCGCCGTAGCCGACGAGGCCGACCTGCCAATCGGTGGGCGCGCTCGATGCCATGGCCGTCAGTCGATGTACTTCAGCCCGGCCTTCTCGAGCGGCCCGCGCATGTTGTACATGTCGAGGCCGAGCACGCCGGAGGCGAGCTTGGCGCGCTTCGCGCCTTCGTTCGCCTCGCGCGCGAGTGCCGCCTCGAGCGTCCTGGCGGCGACGGCACGCGGCACGCAGACAACGCCGTCGTCGTCGGCGACGATCGCGTCGCCCGGCGTGACGAGCATGCCGGCGCAGACGACCGGGATGTTGACCGAGCCGAGCGTCGCCTTGACCGTGCCTTTCGAGCTGATCGCCTTGCTCCAGACCGGGAAGTTCATCGCCGCGAGCGTCTTCACGTCGCGCACGCCGGCATCGATGACGAGCGCGCGCGCGCCGCGCGCCTGGAACGAGGTCGCGAGCAGGTCGCCGAAGAAGCCGTCGGTGTTGTCGGTCGTGACGGCGGCGACGACGATATCGCCCGGCCGGATCTGCTCGGCGACGACGTGCAGCATCCAGTTGTCGCCCGGCTGCAGCAGCACCGTGACGGCCGTTCCCGACACCTGCGCGCCGGGATAGATCGGCCGCATGTAGGGCTTCAAGAGGCCGACGCGGCCCATCGCTTCGTGCACCGTCGCGCTGCCGAGCGGGCCGAGCTTGTCGGCGACGGACGCGTCGGTGCGTGCGATGTTGCGGTAGACGACGCCGAGTTCGTACATGGTCACTTCCCCTTTGCCTTGAGCGCAGCGTCCAACCGCGGGAAGACGCGCCGCGCGTTGGCCTCATAGACCTTGTGGCGGTCGTCGCCGACGACGATCGTCGAGGCCTCGATATAGCGCTTCGTGTCGTCGTAATAGTGCCCGGTTTCGGGGTCGATGCCGCGCACGGCGCCGATCATCTCGCTCGCGAAGAGGATGTTCTCGACCGGGATCACCTTCGTCAGCAGGTCGATCCCCGGCTGGTGGTAGACGCAGGTGTCGAAGAAGATGTTGTTCAGCAGGTGATCCTTCAGGAGCGGCTTCTTCAGCTCCTGCGCGAGGCCGCGAAACCGCCCCCAGTGGTAGGGCACCGCACCGCCGCCGTGCGGGATGATGAAGCGCAGCGTCGGAAAGTCCTTGAACAGGTCGCCCGTCAGGCACTGCATGAAGGCCGTCGTGTCGGCGTTCAGATAGTGCGCGCCGGTCGTGTGGAAGCACGCGTTGCAGCTCGTGCTGACGTGGATCATCGCCGGGATGTCGTACTCGGCCATCTTCTCGTAGATCGGGTACCAGTGGCGGTCGGTCAGCGGCGGGCTGGTCCAGTG
>CALMIL010000003.1 GCA_937864005.1 uncultured Burkholderiales bacterium | reverse complement strand
AGCTCGGCACGATCAATCCGCATTCGGCAACCTCGACCGACTATTTCCAGAAGGAGCCGAACCCGGCGCCGCCGAGCCGCAAGAACTGGCTCGGTACCGACTCGCTCGGGCAGGACATGGTGGCGCGGCTGCTGTACGGCTTTCGCGTCAGCATCCTGTTCGCGCTCGTACTCGCCGCGATCGGCACGGCGCTCGGCATCGTCGCAGGCGCGATCCAGGGCTATTTCGGCGGCCGCATCGACCTCACGCTGCAGCGGCTGATCGAGATCTGGAGTTCGATCCCCGAGCTCTATCTGCTGATCATCTTCGCGTCGATCTTCGAGCCGTCGCTGCTGCTGCTGCTCGTGCTGCTGTCGCTGTTCGGCTGGGTCGGCCTGTCGGACTACGTGCGCGCCGAGTTCTACCGCAACCGCGGCCTCGAATTCGTGAAGGCGGCGCGCGCGATGGGCTTGTCGAACCTGCAGATCATCTGGCGCCACGTGCTGCCGAATTCGATGACGCCGGTCATCACCTTTTTGCCGTTTCGAATGAGCGGCGCGATCCTCGCGCTCGTCGCGCTCGACTTCCTGGGTCTGGGCGTGCCGCCGTCCGTGCCGTCACTGGGCGATCTGGTCAAGCAGGGCAAGGCGAATCTGGACGCCTGGTGGATCATCTTCCCGACGTTCGCGGTGCTCGTGATCACCTTGCTGCTGCTGACCTTCATCGGCGACGCGCTGCGCGACGCCTTCGATACGCGCAAATCATGATGAACACCGCCATGCACACCACACCGCTGCTGTCGGTCGAACATCTGACGGTGAATTTCGGCGACTCGCGCGTCGTCGACGATGTGTCGTTTTCGATCCGCGCCGGCGAGAAATTCGCCCTCGTCGGCGAATCGGGCTCGGGCAAGTCGATCAGCGCGCTCTCAGTCTTGCGCCTCGTCGACGCGGCGACGACACGCGGCGCGATCCGCTTCGACGGCGAGGAGCTGCTCGCCAAGACCGAGCGCGAGATGCGCGGCATCCGCGGCAAACGGATCGGCATGATCTTCCAGGAGCCGATGACGGCGCTCAACCCGCTCTACACGGTAGGCAACCAGATCGGCGAGGTGCTCGAACTGCACGAGGGCCTGCGCCCGGCGCAGGCACGCGAACGCGCGATCGAACTGCTCGCGCGCACCGGCATCCCGGAGCCCGAACGGCGCATCGATACGCTGCCGCACCAGATGTCGGGCGGCCAGCGGCAGCGGGCGATGATCGCGATGGCGCTCGCCTGCCGGCCGCAACTGCTGATCGCCGACGAGCCGACGACGGCGCTCGACGTCACGATCCAGGCCCAGATCCTCGCGCTGCTCGACGAGCTGCAGCGCGAGATGGGCATGGCGCTGCTCTTCATCACGCACGACTTGAACCTCGTGCGCCGCTTCACGCACCGCGTCGGCGTGATGGAGCGCGGCAGGCTGGTCGAGACCGGCGAGACCGGCAGCGTATTCGGCGATCCGCAGCACGCCTATACGAAGCGGCTGCTCGCGAGCCGGCCGCAGCGCGTCGTGCAGCCGGTCGCCGAAGACGCGCCGGTGCTCGTCTCGGGGCAGGATATCCGGGTCGAGTTCACGAGCCCGGCCGGCTGGCTCAGGACGCGCAGCTTCGTCGCCGTGCGCGACGCGACGCTCGCGTTGAAGCGCGGCGAGACGCTCGGCATCGTCGGCGAATCGGGATCGGGCAAGACGACGCTCGGCATGGCGCTGCTCGCACTGCAGCCGATTGCGGGCGGGCAGATCGACATGGGCGCGACGCGCATCGACAATGCCGACCGAAGCGCGCTGCGCGCGATGCGCAAGCGCATGCAGGTCGTGTTCCAGGATCCGTTCGCAAGCCTGTCGCCGCGCATGACGGTCGGCCAGATCGTCGGCGAAGGACTTGCGCTGCACATGCCCGAGCTGTCGAAGGCCGAACGCGAGCGGCGCGTTCTCGACATGCTCGCCGAGGTGGGCTTGAGCGAGGCGCAAGGAATCTACAACGTGCTGCAGCGCTATCCGCACGAATTCTCGGGCGGCCAGCGCCAGCGCATCGCGATCGCGCGCGCCGTCGTGCTGCAGCCCGAGGTGCTGGTGCTCGACGAGCCGAC
>CALMIL010000002.1 GCA_937864005.1 uncultured Burkholderiales bacterium | reverse complement strand
TCCTGGCCGCCGACGAAGATCGGATCCTTCATCAGATCGAGGATGCGCGACGCGACGCGCTCGGCGTCGAGTTCGTCGCCGATCTCCGGCAGCAAGGCGACGAATTCGTCGCCGCCGTAGCGGCCGACGCCTTCGAGCGCGCGGTGCGAACGCGAACCCATCGAATCGATCGAGATCTCGATCTCCTTGTCCGAGTGGCGCACGCTCGAGCGCAGGCGGCGCCCCACCTCCATCAGGAGCTCGTCGCCCGCGGCGTGGCCGAGCGTATCGTTGATGACCTTGAAGCGGTCTAGGTCGATGAGCAGGATGCCGACCTGGTGGCCGAGGCGGCGCGCATGGTCGAGCGCGCTCTCGGCGCGCAGGATCAGCTGGTGGCGGTTCGGCAGCCCGGTCAGCGTATCGAAATTCGCCAGGTGGCGGATCTTGTCCTCGTCGAGACGGCGGTCGGTCACGTCCTGCACGATGCCGGTGTAGCCCGACAGGTGGCCGTGCTCGTTGAACTCGGGTTCCGCCTCGATATGCACGATGCGCTGCTTGCGGTCGGCCAGCGTGACCGGAACGTCGGTCGCCAGCGCGAGCTTGTGACGCAGCGCGTCGTGCAGCAGCTCGATCAGCCCGCCCCGCACGTCCTCGTTCACGATGCGCAGCATCTGGCGCATGCCGAACGCCGCATCCGGCCCCATGCCGAGCACGCGCAGTCCCTCGATCGAGAACACCAGACCGCCGTGCCCGCGCCGCCAGTCGAAGCTGCCCATGCGCGCCAGATCCTGCGCGCGCGCGAGCTTGGCCTTGCTGCGCTCGAGTTCGATGCGGATGCTCGACGAGCGCAGCAGGTGGCGCAAGCGCCCGGCGAGCAGGCTCCATTGCGTGGACTTGACGAAGAAGTCGGTCGCCCCCGACTCGTAGGCGCGGGTGATCGACGCGTCGTCGTCCAGGCCGGTCAGCATCAGCACCGGCAGCGCGTCGAAGCCGCTGCGCAGGCGCAGCCGGCGGCAGGTCTGGAAACCGTCGAGTCCGGGCATCAGCGCGTCGAGAACGACGATGTCGGGCACCCAGTCGTCGAGCAGTTCGAGCGCGCGCTCGCCGCTCGTCACTTCGGTGACCTCGAATCCGGCCTCGCGCAGCGCATGCGACGTGAGCAGCAGGTTCACCTCGTCATCGTCGACGAGCAGGACATTGCGCAGTGAAGGCGCAGTCGGGCCAGACGGGAGCGCAGGCCGGTTCATGACGGATTGTCCAGAATCTGTTTCAAGGCACTCTGCACGCTGACGACTTCGGATCGAAACGACGCGATCGCGTCCGCCAGGCCTTCGACGCGGCCGTCGCGGGACATGGCCTCGATATCGGCGCACAGCTGCGACAGCTTGACCGCGCCGATGCTCGCCGAGGAAGACTTCAGGGTATGCGCGACATGGCGGATCGCCGCCAGGTCGCCCGCCTCGAAGGCAGTCTTCATCTGCGGCAGCAGTCGCGCGACCGAGGTCGCGAAGGCCTGCGCGACGCGCGCCAGCAGCTTGCTCTGGCCGTCCGGATCGAGCTCGCGCAGGCGCGCGAGCGCCTGCGGGTCGAGCACCGCCGCCACGTCTGCACCCGCCGCGCACTCTCGGTCATCGAATCGACTATCCACGGTCATGCTGCATTGTCGGCGAACATCGGCACTCGCTGCTGCGCGGATCCGTGCACAGCCGCGACACATTCGCGCCGTCGCGCCGCACCGTCCGCGACGCCTCAGCCGCATTTTCGGCCACTCGGCGCCGAACTGAAGACACACGCCGACGACATCGCCGCGACCGGACAGGCGCTGCGGGTCGCGGCAGGACCGCTTCGTACAATCTTCGCATGCCCCCTCCTGCACCGACCCCGGCCGACACCGTCGGCCGCATGCCTGTGCAACGCACAGCCCAGCTCGCCGCATTGGCGACGACCGGTCTGGCGCTCGTCCTCGCCGCTGCCGGGCTGATTGCGCTTTCCGCACCCGAGCCGGTCGCCGCGCTGCCGTGGCTGCTCGCCGTCGGCCTGGCGTGCGCCGCGGCGGCGGTCGGCTGGGTGCTGTGGCGTCAGCGCGCACTGGAGGCGGCGCTGCACGATGCGCGCGTCGATGCCGCCGGCTTGGGCAGGCTGGTCGAGGGCTGGCTCTGGCGCACCGATGCGGCGCACCGCCTGACGCACCTGCATCCGGTCGCGCGAAATAGCGACGCCGTGCCCGGCGACGCGATCGGGCGCCCGCCGTGGGAGGTCTTCGGCGCCGACGGCGATGCCGCAGCCGCGCTGCGCGGCCGTCTCGAGGCCGGTCTGCCGCTCGAAGGTCTGATCGTGTCGCACGAAGCCGCGCCCGGCGAGCGGCGCCGCGTCGCGCTGCACGGTCATGCAGTGCTCGACGCGGTGGGCCGGCGCACGGGCTATCTCGGCAGCGCGCGGCCGGGCAGCGACGCCGACATCGCGGCGCCCGTGACGCTCTCGCAGGCGTCCGCGGCCGAACCCGTGCCGGGCGAGCACGAGAGCTTCACCTATACCGTATCGCACGACCTGCGGGCGCCGATCAGGGTGGTCGAGGGCTTCACCAAGATCCTCAAGGAGGACTACGGCCACCAGCTCGACCGCATCGGCAACGACCACCTCGATCGCGTGCTCGGCGCCGCCGCGCGCATGAACAGCATGATCGATGCGCTGCTGACGCTGTCGCAGCTGTCGTCGCGGCCGCTCGCGCGTCAGCCGGTGAACCTGTCGCAGCTTGCCGGCTTCGTCGCCGACGACCTGCGCCGGCAGACGCCGCAGCGCCAGGTCGGCATGCATATCGAGGACGGGCTGCAGGCGCAGGGCGACCCGACGCTGCTGCGCGTCGTGCTCGAGAACCTGCTCGGCAACGCCTGGAAATACACCGCCAAGCGGCCCGACGCGCAGATCTGGTTCGAGCGCGGCGAGCACGATGGCCGGCCCGCATTCTGCGTGCGCGACAACGGCGCCGGCTTCGACATGCGCTTTGCCGACCGGCTGTTCGGCGTCTTCCAGCGCCTGCACAGCGCGAACGACTTCCAGGGCACCGGCGTCGGACTCGCCTCGGTGCAGCGCATCGTGCGGCGCCATGGCGGCGAGATCTGGGCCGAGTCCGAGGTCCAGCGCGGCAGCCGCTTTCACTTCACGCTGCCGCCGGCGACACCGGCGCCGTAGCGTCAGCGGCGCACCGGGCGCGCCAGCAGTTCGACGGCGTCGATCAGGCGCTGCGCCTGCTGCTCGACGCCGAGGCCATCGTCGCGCGCCTGCGATTGCAGCATCTCGAGTGCCGCCGCGCGCGCCAGCGAATGGCGGTGCATCAGCACGCCGACCGCGATCGCGACCGGCTGCGTCAGCGGATCGGCGCCGGCCGCCGCCGCCGGTGCGCCGCCCGGCGCGGGCCGGGCCTGCAGCGCGGCAAACGCGGCTTGCACCGCCGGCAGGATCTGCTTGACCTCGAGCGGCTTGACGAGATAGTCGACCGCGCCCAGCGCCTTCACCTTGGCGACCGTCGCATCGTCGGCGAACGCCGACAGGAACATGAACGGCATGTGCAGGAACTCGCGCAGATAGGCCGCGACGTCGAAGCCGCTCTTGCCCTCCATGCGGATGTCCAGCAGCGCCAGATCCGGCCGGTGCTCGCGCGCGAGCAGGATCGCATCGTCGCCGTTGTCGGTGTCGATCACGTCGTAGCCGGCCTGCAGCAGGCCGTGGGTGAGCGTCGCCAGCACGAGCCGGTCGTCGTCCACCACCAGAATCTTTCCCTTGTCGGTCACGCGCGAGCCTCGGCAGGTGCGCTCCGCCTGCGCGAAGCCGCATCCGGCATTGTGGCCGAAACGCCGGCCGATTCCGCACCCGCAGCGCTGCTCACGCGCCGGCCGCCAGTTGCACGACGCCGGGCGGGGTGAGCGTCACGGTGGCGAGCACCTGCGCGCCCTGCTGCTCGATGTCGAGCGTTGCGCAGCGCCGCGGCATCAGCGCGCGCACGAGGCCCAGGCCGGAGACACCGCCCGGAATGCGCGCGAGCTTGAAATCAGCGCGCAGCGAACCCTGGTTCGAGATCGTGATGCGCACCCCGTCGTCGTCGCAGTGCAGGAGGCAGCCGACCACGGACTCGCTGTCGGCGCGCGAATGCTTGATCGCGTTCGTCAGCAGTTCGTTGATCGTGAGCGCGATCGGAATCGATTCCGCCTCGGGCAAGGCCCAGGGCCGCGACGGAGCGCCTTCGGCCTCGAAGACGATGCTGCGCCCGAAGGTGCGCTGCACCGAGCCGGTAATCGCCTCGACGACGCTGGCCAGCAGCAGCGGCCCCGAGCTTCCGACCTGCAGGCCGTAGACCTGCGCGATCGCCTGCACCTGGCCGACGACTTCCGAGATCACCGCCTCGACCTCCGGCTTGCGCTCTGCGATCTGCTGCAGCAGGCCGGCGACGCCCTGCAGGTTGTTCTTGATGCGGTGGTGGACCTCCTTGACGAGCATCTCGCGCTGGGCGATCGCCGCGTCCAGCCGTGCCTGCTGCGCGGCGCGCTGCTCGGTGACGTCGGTGGCGACGAAGAGCAACTGGTCCGGCGCCTGCCCCGGAGCGCCGAGCGGCAGGTAGCGCGCGTCCCACTGGCGCGGTCCGTCGCTGCTGTCGAACGCATATTCGCGCTGCGTCACCTCGCCGGCGACCAGCGCGGCAAGCATGTGTTCGCGCATCTCGGCGGCGAGACCGGGCGTATGCATCTCTTCCGGCGTGCAGCCGACGAGCTCGTCGATCGGGCGGCCGACCATCGCTGCCGCCGTCTGGTTGAGCTGCACGATGCGCAGGCTGCGCGCGTCGCGCAGCGCGATCGCCAGCGGCGCCATCTCGATCAGCCGCTGCAGCGACGCCTGCGTCTCCACGCTGCGCGCCTCGGCCTGGCGGCGCCGCTCGATATCGAGCAGCGCGTAGGTCAGCTGGCGCCCGGTGCGCTCGAGCCCGGTCGCGACGACGTTGCCGACGATCCAGAATTCGCGGCCGTCGCGCGCCTTCACCCGGCACTCGAAGGTTTCGGCCTGGCCCTCGAACAGCTCGTTCAGGTACTGCGTCTGGCGAAACGGGTGATCCGGTTCCGGCGTCGCGACGGTGCTGATCGGCTGGCCGACGAAATCGGCCAGATCGCCGCCGAACATGCGGCGCGCCGAACGGTTCATCCACTCGATGCCGCGCGCGCCGACGGTGACGATGCCGACGAGCACCGAATCGAGGATCGCCCGCGTGCGCTCGGCCTGCAGCGCGACCGCCTGCTCGGCGCGGTGCCGGGCATCGACGTTGACGTAGGAGGCAATCATGCCGCCCGTCGGATCCCCCTCGACGACGAGGCGCTTGCTCACCTGCACCCAGAGCAACTGGCCGTCGCGCCGGCGCAACTGTCGCTCGCCGCTCCAGCGGCCGCGGCGGCGCATCTGCTCGTCCTCGCGCGCCCACACGCGGTTGAACTCGGCGCGGTCCGGAAACAGCGCCTGGAAGGGAATCTCGAGGATGTCCTCGGCGGCGTAGCCGGTGAGCGTCGCGAAGGCCTCGTTCGCGCGCTGGATCACGCCGTCGCGGACGAACGCGATGCCGACCTCGGACAGGCTGAACATCAGCTCGCGGTCGCGCGCCAGCGTCTCGAGCTCGCTTTGCTGCGCCTTCAGCCGCGTGATGTCGGAGACCACCGCGATCGCCTCGGCGTCGGCCGCCGTGCCGGTGCTGCGCAGCGACAGCGCCAGCCAGCGCTCGGGCAGCCCGGCGGCGGGATCGGCGTCGATCCGGAACTCGGTCTCGTAGCCCGCGCCATTCGCGAGCGCCTTGTCCGTTTCCGCCACCAGTTCGCGCAACTGCGGCCAGCCCGCGAAGAGCTCGTCGATGCGCTTGCCGGCCGCGCGTCCGGCGTCCAGGCCGAGCATGTCCTCGAAGCGCTGGTTGCAGCGCACGAGGCGGTTCGCGCGCAGATAGGCGATGCCGGTGCTCGCGCTCTCGAGGATCGTCGTCATCTCGTGCAGCAGTTGCTCGCTGCGCGATTGCGTCTCGTGCTGCTCGGTGATATCGAGCGTGACGACCGAGGTGGTGCGCTTGCCCGAAGCCAGCGTCGCCGGCTCGACGCGCGTCAACAGCCAGCGCAGACCGAGTTCGGGGTGGCGGATCGCATAGCGCGCCTCGGCGCGCCGCGTATGGCGCAGCGCATGCTGGACCTTCTCGAACTCGGGAAGCGTCGCCTCGACGACGATCTCGCGCCGCACGGTCTGCAGCGCGGCCGGCGGCTCGCCCTCGCCGGCCGCCTTGCCGCCCTTCTCGGCGCCGCCCGGATCGGTCTTGCCGGCGGGTGCAGCCGCGCGCTCGCGCAGCCGGCCGGCCGATTCCTGGAACGTCGCCAGGCCGACGCCGGCGGTGTCCATCAGGGCATCGAGCTGCATCCGCGCCAGATCGCGCTCTTCCTCGATGCTGCGGTCTTCGACGACCGCGAGGTAGCGCCGTCCGGCGCCCGGCGTCTCGACGCAGCGCACGACACCGCGCACGCGTCGCGTCGAGGCATCGCCCTGCGCGATCCACGCTTCGGTCTCGAGCGGGGCCGCGTCGGGCACGAGGCGTGCGTCCGGCCGTCCGCCGGCAAAGGCGAACAGCTGCTGCACGCTCGGTGCCGCCTCGGCCAGCGATGCCGGCACGCTGCCGGCGATCACGCCGAAGGCACGATTCGATCGAAGCACGTTGCCCGTACCGTCCAGCAGCACCATGCCGTTCGGGCTCAGCGCGAACCAGTCGTCGAGCTCGCGCGCCGCGCGCTCGGCACGCCCGCGCGCGTCGTGCTCGGCGCTGCAGTCCTGCATCGTCACGAGCGTCAGCGCGCGCCCATCCGCATCGAGCAGCATCTGGCGCGCCTCGCGCCACCGGCGTTCGCGTCCGCCGGCGTCGAGCAGGCGGCGCTCGCGCAGCGCCGGGCTGTCTTCCAGCTCGGCACGCGCGCGGGCCGTGCGCTGCGCGCCGCGGTCTGCCTCGGGCTGCAGGTCGATCGGATCGACGCCGATCAATTCGGCGCGCGCGAAGCCGCTGAACTCGACGAACGCATCGTTCACGTCGATCAGCTTGCGATCGGTGCCGAGCAGCATGGCCGGAAACGGCCCTTGCCAGACGAGCTGCAACAGCTCCGACGACGCGCGCTGCAGCATCGGCCGCGCCGCCGGCGGTGCCTCGGGTTCGGCCGCCGCATCGAGCTCGATTCGAAGCGCCCACAGGCGGGCATCGATCGGCCGCAGCGCAAGGCGCGCGCGCCGGCCATCCGGCAGTGTGAAGCCCTGCGGCTGGCTGCCACCGGCGCGACCGGCGAGCGCACCGCGCAGCCAGTGCAGCACGCGGTCGCCGAGCACCGGCTGCAATTGCTCGAGCCGCCCCGCCGTTGCCCCGCCGAGCAGCCCTTGCGCCGCCGGGTTCACATAGGCGAGCCGCGCCTGCGCGTCGAGCACCACCACGGCGTCGGACAGCAGGTCGAGAAAGGGTTGCAGCAGCGGCGCGCCGGCGACGGATTCCGGGCGGTTCATCGTTGTCTTGCGTGGCCTCGCGGGTGCGTCGAATGGCGAAGTGTACGCAGCGCCCGCCGCGCCGCCCTTGCGCTGCATTCAAGCATCGTGAACAAGTTCCGAGGCCGCGATCGCCGCTGCAGCCGCACGCTGCCCCGCACCCGCAGGAGCCGAAAGACCCGTCAGTCGATCTGCGATGCCGCGGCGAGCGCGCGCAGCAGCGCGTGGTTCACTTCTTTCATCCCGAGGAGCAGGCTTTCTGCCGCTGCGCGCACGTCGAACAGCGAATCGCCCTCGATCGCGCGCACGAGTTCGAAATAGGGGTGATATGGCCCGGCGCCCTCGACCAGCGCCTGAGCGACGCGTTCGGGCACCGGTATCGTCTTCAGCAGTTCGGCGAACGGCTGATCGAACATCCGGTCCAGCAGCGAGAAGACGCCGCAGATGAACATCTCGCTTCGCATCTCGTCGTCGCCCGCCGAGCGCCCGAGCTCCTCCATCAACAGCCCGCGGCGCACCGCGGCGAACATCACCGGCTTGAGGTTCGCGTCATGCCGCGCGGTCGCGAGCAGCAGCGCGAGCCAGCGCTTGAGCTTGCGGTGGCCGAGCATCATGATCGCATGCGCGAACGACGAGATCTCGACGCGCAGCCCGAATGCCGGCGAATTGATATAGCGCAGCAGCTTGAAGGCGAGCGTCGGGTCGCGGCGCAGCGTCTGCTCGAGGCGGTCGATCGATTCCTCGCGGTCGACGCGGTGAATCAGCTCGACGATCACCTGCATGTCGCCCTGCGTCGCGGCCCTGGCGGCGCCCGTGGATTGCGCGGCGAGCACGTCGTCGATCGGCCAGCCGAGCACGGCGGCGGCGCCGCGCTTGAAGCTCGCCTGCATCTGATCCATCGTGCGGATGCCCGATTGCGCGAAGGGTATGCTGCGCGCCGCGGCATGCGGCGACGCGCCGGGCACCTCGCCGACGCGCCTGTCCTCGGCCAGATCGACGATCGCGTGGCTGAAGCAGGGCAGCAGCTCGCGCGGCAGCTCCTCCACCGGCCGGCCCTTGAGCAGCAGCGCATTGCCGCGCGCACGCAGCGCGAGCAGTGCGTCGTGCTGCGCGGGGTCGCCCGCCATGAACGACGGCACCTCGAAGATCAGATTCGCCGCCGCGTGCGCGCGCAGCAGGTCGCCGAGCAGGCTTTCGCTCTGCACGTTGAGCCAGACCTCGCCGCCGCCGGCCGGCCAGACCTCGGCCACTGCGTCCAGCAGCAGCGCAGCGTCGAGCGCAGCATCGACGCGCAGCGGAAATACCGTCAGCCGCGTCGCCTTCACCGCGCGCTTCGGATCGATCACGGGGGCGTAGCACAGCGCGAGCTGGCCGAGCACCGATGCGTCGCTCATGCGGCCGGTTCTTTCCACGCGACCGCCGCGGATCCGGCTTCGCCGGGCCGCTGGCGGGCCTTGCGGGCCGCGCCGGGCGAGGCCGCCCGGCCCCTCGCCAGGCACGAAACGTCCACTGGACCTTTCGTGTCCGGGCTCGGCCCCCTCCAGGGGGCGCGCCAAGCGCGTAGGGGGTGGGTCATTTCAGATAGTCGAACAGCGACAGGCGTTGCACCGACGCGTAGGTCTGCAGCGCGGCCTGGTAGCCGATCTGCTTGTTCTGGAAGTCGGAGATCGCGGCGGTCAGGTCGAGGTCCTCGGCCTTGGAGCGCTCGATCTGGCCGTTCGTGCTGGCGGCGTCGTGCATCGCGCCGACGTTGTCGATCCGTCCGAGCGCCTCGCCGGCCGCCGAGCGCGACGACGACAGCCGCGCGAGCAGCGAATCCACGTCGCGCAGGCTGCTCGCCGTCGTCTGCGCGATCGCTCCCGTGCTGCGCATCGGCGTCGCCAGTTCGCGCGCCGCGGCGTCCAGGGCGTCGAAGATGCCGAGCGTCGGCGTCGAAGGCACCGCCTCGAAGCTGTCGCCGTCGGCGGGTGCGCCATTGATCGTGAACGAGATGCCGTCGATACCGATCGCCTGGCCGGAGACATACGCGACGCCGGTCTGCGGCGTCGGCGCGCCATTCTTGAAGAGGCTGTAGGTCGTCGCACCGCCCGCGACGCTGAACTCGATGCTGTAGCTCGCGCCGGTCAAGGCCGCCGGATCCGTCACCCGGCCGGCGTCGATCCAGGCGGCGCCCGATCCGCCCGCGGCGCGCGTCTCGAAAACGCCGTTGCCGGTCGGTGCCGTCATCCAGGCCGCGGCGCCATCCATCGTCATTGGCAGCCCGTCGGCGCGGTCGGCATTGATCTGGCCGCGCGTGCCGACATACTGCACGCCGCCCGGCGCATCCAGAAACGGCGGTGTCGCCGACCCCTGCCCGCCGAACAGGTAGCCGCCCGCGCCGTCGCCGCGGTTCGCGACCGCGAGCAACTGCTCGCGCAGGCTGCGGATCTGATCGGCGAGGACCTTGCGCTGGCTGTCGTCGTAGCCGGCATTGCCGCTGGCGACGAGCGCCTCGCGCACCTGCTGCAGCAGTTCGCCGGCATCGCCGAGCGCGGCCTCGGTCTGCGTCATCGCGCTGCGGCTCGCATCGACCGAGCGCAGCCCCGCCTGCGCGCGCGCCGTGGCGGCCAGCGCGCGCTCGGCGCGCGCCGCATTGATCGGGTCGTCGCTCGCGCTCATCACGCGCTTGCCGCTCGTCATGCGCACCTGCGCGTCGCTCAGTTCGCGCTGGCGCTGCTGGAGCCGCGCGATCGTCGCTTCATGGCTGGCCGCCGTGCTCACGCGCAGCGTGCTCATCGCGAGGTCACCTCGAGCAGCGTATCGAATATCGACTGCGCGACCTGCAGCATCTTGGCCGCCGCCTGGTAACTCTGCTGGAACTGGATCAAGCGCGCCGCTTCCTCATCCAGGTTGACGCCCGAAACTGCCGTCGCGCGTGCCGCAGCGTCGCTCGCGACGGCCGCCGACATGCGCGCCACGCCCTCCGCACCCTGCACCCGCACGCCGACCTCGCCGAGCGCCGACGACCACGCATCGGTGACGGTCGCGCCGCCGACGATCGCCGCATCGCGCAGCGCGACCATCGCGAGCGCGTTGCCGTTGCTCATCGCCGGCACGGCCGTCGGGTCGACCTGGACCAGGTCGCCATCGGCCGGCGCGCCGGTGACCGACAGCGCCCACAGCGTCGTGCCGCCGCCGGCGGTGAAGGCGATCGGCTGCCCCGCAACGAAAGGCTGCGCCGCACCGTAAGTGCTGCCGCCATCAGCGCTCAACTGATACGTCGTCGCGCCGGTCATCGGATTGACGCCGAATTTGACGACCGCATTCACCGGCGCCGCGATCGGCGCGACGACGTCGAGCGATGCGATCGCCACCGTGCCGCTGTTGGCGACGCCGAGCGTGGCCGTCACCGGCGAGGCAGCGGCGATGCCGCGCGGATCGTCGATCAGGCGCTGCATCCGGGTCGCCGCGGCGGCGACCGGCTGCAGCCGGAAGCGGTCGCCCGCAGCGGCACTGCCGCTCGCGAGCTGGATCGTCATGCCGTCGACCGTGACGCCGGCGGCAAGCGCGGCGGGCGTGAAGGTCTGCACCGGATCGGAACTGCCAAGCCGCGTCAGCGTGTAGTTGCTGCCGTCGTACCTGAGTTCGTAGTCGCTCGCGCGCAGCAGCTTCGCGTCGGCGGTGCCGAGCGTGACGGCCGCGTTGCCGGCGTTGGTCGACGCGGGCTGCACGCGCGGCGCGCCGACCGCGAACAGATCGGTCCCCGGCCGGCCGGCGGGAGTCGTCAGGTCCAGGCCGAGCGACTGCTGGGTATTGACCGCGCCGGCGAGCGCCGCCGCCATCTGCCCGACGAGGTTGCGCGCGTCGCGCAGATCCTCGTTCTGGAACCGCAGCAAGCCAGCGATCGATCCGCCGGCGAGTGTCGCGTCGGGCACGAGGCGCGTCTTGCCGCCTTCGCTCACGCCCAGATGCAGCTGCGACGGATCGTAGACATCGGGCATCGCGACCAGCGTCGACGCATCGGTGCCGAGCACGAGCCGCTGGCCGCCGCCGATGAAGAGATTGAGCGATCCGTCGTCGGCGCTGATCGTCGTCACCTGCACGTATTTGCCGATCTCGGCCACCGCCTGGTCGCGCTGGTCGAGCAGATCGTTGGGCGTGTGGCCGGTGCCGATGGCGTTCGCGATCTGGCGGTTCAGATCGGCGACCGTCTGCGCCAGCGCGTTGACCGCCTTCACCGAGGTCTTCAGGTCGGCCGCGACGCCCGCCTGCAGCGTCTCGATCTGGCTGCCTGCGTTGCGAAATGCGGCCGCCGCATCCTGCGCCCGGGCGAGCGCGACCTGGCGCGAGGCCGGGTCCTGCGGCCGGCTCGCGACGTCGACGAATGCATTGAGCAATTGCGCGCTCTGGTAGCCCAGGCCGGCCTCGCCGGTGCCGAAGATCTGCTCGAGCTGCTCGAGCTGGGCGAGGCGCGCGCCGTCGGACGCGGCGACCGATTGCGTGAGCGCGGCCTCGCGCACCAGGAAGGCATCGTGCGCCCGACTCACCGTCGTCACATCGACGCCACGGCCGAAGAAGCCCATGCCGGTGTACATGCCGCCGGCCGTCGCCAGCTCGACCTGCTGGCGCGAATAGCCGACCGTATTCGCATTCGCGATATTGTTGCCGGTCGTCTGCAGCGCGGCGTAGCTCGCTGTCATCGCGCGCGTTCCGATCGACATCAGGGCCGAGCTCGACATGCGTTACCTCCCCGGTCGGCGCGAATCAGGCCGCCGCGCGCTCTAGGCGCACGGTGGTATCGATGATGCGGGCGAGCTTGTCGGCGTAGGCCGGATCGGTCGCGTAGCCCGCGGCCTGCAGGCCCTGCGCGAAGCGCTTCGCATCGCCGCCGCTCGCAAGCACCTGGCTGTAGCGGCTGTTTTGCGTCATCAGCCGTGCATAGTCGCGAAACGACTCCTCGGCCGATGCGTAGGCACGAAAGCGCTGCACGAGCTGCTTCGGCTTGCCGTCGACGAACTCGGTCGTCACGACTTCGGCGACCGCGCCCTTCCAGCCGGCGCCGGCCTTGATGCCGAAGAGGTTGTTCGCGCTGCTGCCGTCGGCATTGCGGATCGGACGCTGGCCCCAGCCCGACTCGTGCGCCGCCTGCGCCAGCATGAAGCTCGCCGGGATGCCGGTCTGCTCTTCGGCCGCCTGCGCCGCCTGCCGGTGCGTCTGCACGAAGGCGGCCTGGCGCTGCCTGCCGTTGAGCGCGCTGAAGTCGGCCGCGCGCGCGCCGGGTGCCACCGGCAGCGCGGCGGCCGCCGGCGCCGCGTTCTGCGGCGTACCGATCTGCCTTTCGAGCTGGCGCGCGATCAGCTCGGACAGGCCGCCCGGCATGCCGGTCATCTGCGCCGCGAACTGGGTATCGAGCATCTCGCTGCCGAGCTTCGTTCCCGCGTTGTCGAGCAGGCCCGACGACAGCGAAGCCGTGCGCATGCTCTTCATCAGCTCCTGCATGAAGATCGCCTCGAACTGGCGCGCCGCGTCCTTCACCGCGCCGCGCGGGTCGCTCGCCGCACGCGCGCGCAGCGCATCGGTGGAAGCCAGGCTCGCGGGCGTCATCAGATCACCTCGATCTCGGCATTCAGCGCGCCGGCCGTCTTCATCGCCTGCAGGATCGCGAGCAGGTCCTGCGGCGTCGCGCCGAGCGAATTGAGCGCCTTCACGACGTCGGTAAGCTTGGCGCCGGCCGCCATCTCGATCACCGAACCCTGCTGCGCATGGATCTGGATGTCGGCCTGCTCGCTCACCACCGTGCGGCCGCGGGCGAAGGCGCCCGGCTGGCTGACGACCGGCGTCGAGCTGATGACGACGGCCAGGTTGCCATGCGCGACGGCGCACGCGGCGAGCGTCACCGCCTGGTTCATGACGATCGAGCCGGTGCGGCCGTTCAAGACGATCTTCGCCGCAGGCGGCGCCAGCTCGAGCTGCAGATTCTCGATATCGGCCATGAAGGCGACGCGCTCGTCGGCCGATGCCGGAACCCGCACGCGCACCGTGCGGCCGTCGATCGCCTGCGCGACGCCCTCGCCCTTGCGGCGGTTGATGACGCGCTCGACCTCGCGCGCGGTGGCAAAGTCGCTCGCGTTCAGGTCGAGCTGCAGCGAATCGCCCTGCACGAGCGGCGTCGGCACGCTGCGCTCGACGGTCGCACCGTCCGGCACGCGCCCGGCGTTCAGGCTGTTGACCTGTACCTTCGATCCGCCCGCCGCGGCGCCCGCGCCGCCCACGAGCAGGTTGCCCTGCGCGATCGCATAGATCTGGCCGTCGGCGCCGCGCAGCGGCGTCGAGATCAGCGTGCCGCCGCGCAGCGACTTGGCGTTGCCCATCGAAGAGACGGTGACGTCGATCGTCTGCCCCGGACGCGCGAACGGCGGCAGTTGCGCCGTCACCATCACCGCGGCGACATTCTTCAACTGCAGGTTCGTACCCTGCGGCACGGTGACGCCGTTTTGCTGCAGCAGCGCGATCATGCTCTGCGGCACGAACGGGACGCCGGTACTCGAATCGCCGGTGCCGTCGAGCGCCATCACGAGGCCGTAGCCGACGAGCGCGTTGCTGCGCACGCCCTGCACGCTCGCCACTTCCTTGATGCGCGCCGCGTGCGACGGCAACGGCCACCACAGCGCGGTGCTCGCGGCGAGCGCGCCGAGGACGAGGATGGCGCGGATCAGGCGGTCGGTCGGATGCATGGGCACGGCTGCGGCGTCGGAAACTGCGAAGACACTTCGATTCTGTCGCCCGCTAGAACGGCGCAAGGCTCAAAAAGACGCGCGACAGCCAGCCAATTCCCTGCGCTTCGGCGGCCTGGCCGCGGCCGCGGTGCTCGATGCGCGCATTCGCGATCTGCGCCGACGCGACGACGTTGCCGGGCTGGATCATCAGCGGATCGACCTCGCCCGAGAAGCGCAGCACGTCGACATTGGCGTTGACGCCGATCTGCTTCTCGCCGGCGATCACGAGGTGGCCGTTCGCAAGCACCTCGATGACGGTCGCGTGGATCGTGCCGTTGAAATTGTTCGCCGTATCGGTGCTGCCCTTGCCGGTGAAGGTATTGGCCGACGAGCCGGCCGCCGATGCGCGGTTGAATGCGCTCGGCTTGAACGCCGGCAGTGCGGTCACGGCGCCTTCCATGTCGCCCTTCTTGTTGACCGAACTGTTGGACGTCTGGCTCGCGCTCACGCGCTCGACGATCGCGACCGTCAGCGTATCGCCGACCATGCGCGCGCGGTAGTCCTCGAACAGCGGCCGGTACTGGCCGGCCTGGTAGATCGCGCCGTTGGCGGCGACCGGCGCCTGGCGCGGCAGCACGCGCACCGCCGTCGGCTGCGCGATATCGACCGGCGGCGGATGGTTCAGCGCCTGGCAGCCGGCGAGCAGCAGGCCAGCGAAGGAAAGCCCCAGGCAACGCAGCGCGGATCGAGTGAATGACTTCATGATTTGTCGCCGGCCGGTGCTCAAAGCTGGGCCAGCTTTTGCAGCATCTGGTCCGAGGTCTGGATCGCCTTCGAATTGAGCTCGTAGGCGCGCTGGGTCTGGATCATCGAGACGAGCTCCTCGACGACGTTGACGTTCGATGTCTCGACGAAGCCCTGCTGCAGCGAACCGAGGCCGTTCAGGCCCGGCTCGCCGGCACTCGGCGTTCCCGACGCGACGGTCTCGGCAAACAGGTTCTGCCCCTTGGGCTCGAGGCCGGCCGGATTGACGAAGCTCGCAAGCTGGATCTGGCCGAGGATCTGCGGCTGCGTCTGGCCGGCGAGCGTCGCGCTCACCGTGCCGTCCTGCGCGATCGTGATGCTCTGCGCGCCGACCGGAATCGTGATCCCGGGCTGCACGGCATAGCCGTTGTTCGTGACGAGCGCGCCCTGGGCATCGACCTGGAACGAACCGTCGCGCGTATAGCCGAGCGTGCCGTCGGGCATCTGGACCTGGAAGAAGCCGTTGCCGCGCACCGCGAGGTCGAGCGGATTGCTGCTTTGCTGCAGGTTGCCCTGCGTGAACGAGCGCGCCGACGCCACCGCGCGCGTCCCGAGGCCGGCCTGCAGCCCGGTCGGCAGCGTTGTCTGCTCCGAGCTGTTGGCGCCGACCTGGCGCAGGTTCTGATACATCAGATCCTCGAACACCGCGTGCGACTTCTTGTAGCCGTTGGTCGACGCATTGGCGAGGTTGTTCGAGATCGAGTCGAGCTGCGTCTGCTGGGCTTCCATCCCGGTCTTCGAGATCCAGAGCGATCGCATCATGGCGGCTTCTCCTTCGGCGGGTTGTTCAGATGGCGAGCAGCTGCGAGGCCGCCTTCTCGTCGTCCTGGGCGGTCTGCATCAGCTTCATCTGCGCCTCGAACTGGCGCGCGGCGGCGATCATCGCGACCATGTTCTCGACCGGGCTCACATTCGAGCCCTCGAGCGCACCGTCCTCGACGCGCGCAAGCGGATCGGCGTCGAGCGCATCGCCGCCGACGGTGCGAAAGAGGCCATCGGCACCGCGTGTGAGCGGCGCCTCGGGCGTGACGAGCTTCAACTTGCCGACGACGCTCGAGCTGCCGTTCGGGAGCCGCGCGCTCACCGAGCCGTCGGCGGCGATCGTCGGCTCGGCTCCGGGCGGCAACTGGATCGGCCCGCCGTCGCCCAGCACCGGCAAGCCGCCGCGCGTGACGAGCGTGCCTTCGGCGTCGAGGTCGAACGAACCGGCGCGGGTGTAGGCCTCGGTCCCATCGAGCGCCTGCACCGTGAGCCAGCTCGCGCCCTTGACGGCAACGTCGAGCCTGCGGCCGGTGGTCGCGATGGGCCCCGGCGCGTCGCTGTGGCCGATCGTCGTCTCGAGCGCGAAGACGCGCGTGCTTGCACCGCTGCCTTGCACCGGCACGGCGCGGGTTGCCTCGAGCTCGGCGCGAAAGCCGGCCGTCGAAACGTTGGCAAGGTTGTTGGCGAGCGAGTCCTGGCGCTGCATCGCCGCCTTCGCACCGCTCATCGACAGATAGATCATCCGATCCATGGCAGCTCCTGCTGTCGCCGCGACGAACTACGCACCGCCTGGGGCGCGATCATCAGCGCAGATTGACGAGCGTCTGCAGCACCTGATCCTGCGTCTTGATCGTCTGCGCATTGGCCTGGTACAGACGCTGCGCGGTGATCATGCTGACGAGTTCGCCGGTCAGATCCACATTGCTTTCCTCGAGCGAGCCAGCCTTGAGCACGCCGAGGTTGCCTTCGGTCGGCACGCCGAGCACCGGGGTGCCCGAGGCGTAGGTGCGCGCCCAGGCGTTGCCGCCGAGCGGCTGCAGCGCCTGCGGGTTGCGAAAGTCCGCCAGCTCGAGCTGCCCGGCGGGGCGCGACTGGTCGTTCGAGTAGCGCGCGAGAAGCACGCCGTTGCTCTCGACCGTCACGCCGGTCAGCTTGCCGGCGGCGAAGCCGTCCTGGTTCAGCCTCGTGACGCCGAACTGCGAGCCGTACTGCGTCGCACCGCCCAGGTTGAACGCGATGCCGCTGATCGGCACCGTCTCGGCACCGACCGAATTGGTCGTCGCCGGGATGTCGATGGCGATCGGGCCCGAGGGCGCCGTCGGCCGGCCGCCGTCGGCCGGGAACTGGATCGTCGTCACCGGCTGCGGTACCGGCGGCGTGCCGCCGTCGTCGACGATCGACGTGCCGTTGGCCGCGAGATAGACGTTCCAGGTGTCGGTGCCGGTCTTCTGGAAATAGTAGGTCAGCGCGACGTCCTGGCCCTTGGCGTCGTAGATCGTCATCGAGGTCGCGTTGTTGTAGGTCGTCGCGTCGCTGAAGTCGATTCGCGGGCCGGAGGGCGGCAGCGTGACCGCGGCGCGCGCGTCGAGGTTCATCTCGACCGCGATGCGCGAGGTGGGGTTCGGATTGATGCCGGCGGTCGGCAGTTGCAGCGGCCCGGCCTGGCCCGGCTGGATGACGCCCTGCATGTCGGCCGGATAGCCCATCAGCTTTTGCAGCTGGTTGTTGACGATGAAGCCGTCCTTGTCGAGCTTGAACTGGCCGTTGCGCGTATAGAGCACCTGGTTGTTCGTATCGCGCACCTGGAAGAAGCCGGCGCCCTTGATCGCCATGTCCAGCGGGTTGCCGGTGCTCGTGATGTTGCCCTGCGTGAACTGCTGCGCGATCGCGGCAACGCTCACGCCGATGCCGGCGCCGGTCGAACCCGAGCCGTTCATCGCCGTCGCGTACAAGTCGGCGAACTCGGCGCGCGAGGACTTGGCGCCGTAGGTGCTCGCATTGGCGACGTTGTTGCCGATGACCTCGAGGTTCTTGCTGGTGGCATTCAGACCGGAGAGACCTTGCTGGAAGCTCATGGGAAATCCTTGACGGGTTGAAGGACGGAGTTCTTGACGGCGCGATCAGTTGAAGGACTTCACGTCCGCGTAGGCGACGCTGCCGCTGCGCGTGAGTTCGAGCATCAGCGCATTGCCGCCCATGCTCACCGCGACGACGCGGTCGCGCATCAAGGGCGTCGCGCCGACCGCCGCCGCGCCGCTCTTGGCGGTGACGCGAAACGACAGGCCGCTCGTCTCGTCCGCGGTGCCCGACGGCCACGCGAAGCTGTGCAGCCCGCTCGACTGCGCGCCGAGGTCGATCGTGTCCGCGACCTGGCCGTTGGCGGCGAGGATCTCGACCTTCACGCTGTCGGCCGGTCCGGCGAGCTCGAAGCCGCCCTGGCCGAAACCGTCGGTGATCGCAAGCAGCTTGCCGGGAACGATGACGTCGTGGCCGACGAGGCCCGCGCCCTGCAGCGCCTGCATCTGCACGAACTGGCTGGACAGGCCCTGCACCGTCACATTCAGCTTCTCGATGCCGCTCACGGTATTGATCTGCGCCATCTGGCTCGTGACCTGGGCGTTGTCCATCGGCGAGAGCGGGTCCTGGTTCTGCATCTGCGCGACGAGCAGCTTGAGAAAGCGGTCCGCGCTCGCGGCGTCGGAGGCGGCGATCACCGGGGCCGGATCGGCGCTCTGGGTCGTGCTGACGGAAGAGACGGTCATGTGCGGCTTTCAGCGCGAATGGCGCGCGGTTCAGGACTGGCCCATCTGCAGCGTCTTTTGCAGCAGCGTCTTGGCCGTATTCATCACTTCGACGTTGTTCTGGTACGAGCGCGAGGCGGAGATCATGTTGACCATCTCCTCCACCGGGCTGACGTTGGTGTAGGTCACGTAGCCGTCGGCGTCGGCCTGCGGGTGCTTGGGGTCGTGCACGCGGCGTCCCGGGGTCTGGTCCTCGGTGACCTGCGTCACCTCGACGCCGGCCGCGCTTTCGGGCTGGCCGGCGGCGCCCATCAGCACGGTCTGGAAGACGACCTGGCGCGCCTTGTAGGCCTGGCCGTCGGGGCCGGCGACGGTATCGGCGTTCGCGAGGTTGCTCGCGACCACATTGAGCCGCTGCGCCTGCGCGCTGACCGCGCTGCCCGAGACATTGAAGATCGAGAACATCGACATGGGGTTTGTCTCCTTCGCAGCCGCGACTTACTGCCCGGTGATCGCGCTCGTGAGCGTGCGCACCTGGCCGTTGATGAAACGCAGCGTCGCTTCGTAGCGCAGTGCGTTGTCGGCGAAGCTCGCGCGCTCGCGGTCCATGTCGACCGTATTGCGGTCCAGGTTCGTCTGGCTCTGCGTCGCATAGACGAGATCGGCGCCGCCACCGGCCGGCGCCGCACCGGCGATGTGGCCGGGCCGGGTCGCTGCCAGCACCTGCGCCGACGCCAGCGTGCCGGTGGCGCGCTGCAGCGCCTGCGCGAAATTCATATCGCGCGCCACGTAGCCCGGCGTATCGGCATTCGCGATATTGCTCGCCAGCAGTTGCTGGCGCTGCGAACGCAGCGCGAGCGCCTGGGCCTGGAAGTCGAGCGAATCGGTGAGGCGGTTTGGCATGCTGCCCATCCTTGCGTTGCGGCTTTGGTGCGGGTTCGCTTCGGGGCATTGTTCGCCGCCGCCGCCGCGCACGGTGGCGTGAACAACAGCCGCAAACCGGGTCAATTCGCACCCTTGCGGGCGCGCCGCGCGGCCTACATTGCAGGCATGGCCTCGTCCCGCTTTCCCGCCCTCGACCGCAGCCAGCGCCTGCGCGACCGGCTGCGGCTCGGCTTCGCCTGGCTCGTCCTCGGCCTCGCCGTATTCGGCATGCTCGCCACCGTCGGCCCGGCGCTCGGCGCCGACGAGGCCGGCGCGCAGGATCCCGGCGCCGCGATCGCCCTGCAGGCCAGGCAGTTCGTCGTCGAAAGCGGCGCCCTGCCCGGCATGCGGCTCGAGGTCGAGGTCGGCACGCTCGACCCGCGCCTGAAGCTCGCGCCGTGCGAGCGCATCGAACCCTACCTGCCGAGCGGCGTGCGCCTGTGGGGACGCACGCGCATCGGGCTGCGCTGCACGCAGGGCGCAACGGCGTGGAACGTCTACCTGCCGCTCACCGTGAAGGTCTTCGGCCCCGGCGTCGAAAGCACCGCCGCGCTGCCTGCGGGTGCGGTGCTGAGCGCGGCCGACGTTCGCGCCGCCGAGGTCGACCTCGCCGCCCGCGGCACCGCGATCGTCGACCCAGGCGACGCGATCGGCCGCACGCTCGCACGGCCGGTCGCCCCCGGCCAGAGCCTGCGCGCCGCCGACCTGCGCAAGCGCCAGTGGTTCGCCGCCGGCGAGACGGTGCAGATCACCGCCGTCGGCCCCGGCTTTCGCGTCAGCGGCGAAGGCCAGGCGCTCGGCCCCGGCTACGAAGGCCAGAGCGCGCGGGTGCGGACCGAAAGCGGACGCATCGTCGTCGGCCAGCCGGTCGCCGAGCGGCGCATCGAGATCGCGATGTAACGGTCAGGCCCGGAGGTGCGAAATCGGGCCGCCGGGGCTAAAGTCACTGCCAACGCGTCCGATACAGCTTGCATGTCGGCAGCGCACGAGCTGCAAGGAGCAAGCCATGAAAATAATCCATCCGGTGCCGACCGGCATCAAGGAGCAGGCGCCTGCGGCGCCCTTGTCGCGTGCGCCGGCCGAAGGCGCCGCAAAGGCAGCCACCGGGCCCGTCGCAGCGCCCGGGCTCGTCGCAGCGCGCGGCGCCGAGGTCGAGCTCTCGCCCACCGCGGCGAGCCTGCGCACGAACGCCGCGCCGGCCGAATTCGACGCCCCCAAGGTCGAGCGCATCGCGCAAAGCATCGCCGAGGGACGCTTCAAGGTGAACGCCGAGGCGATCGCCGACAAGCTGATCGCCAACGCGCAGGAGTTGCTGGGCAAGGTCCAACGCTGAGGGCGGGCGTCGCATGTCCGCCTCCAATCCTCCCGCCGCGGTCACGCCGCCGAACGCCGAGCTCGAGGCGACGCTCGCCGCCGTCGAGGCGCGCCTGACGGCGCTCGGCCTCGCACTGCTCGAAAGCAACGCGCCCGAGATCGATACCCAGGCGAGCGAGCTGCACCGCGCGCTGGCGCGTGCGGTCGAACATTTCACCCATGCGGCGCGCCGGGGCGCACTGCCGGCGCCGCTGCGCGAGCGCCTGATGCGCGCCGGCAGCCAGGTCGCCGCGCAGCGCGAATCCTTCGCGCGGGCGACCGCCGCGCTGGATCGGGCGATCGACGTGCTGTTCCCGAACGAGACGCCGTCGCTTTACTCGGCCCACGGCGCGGCCGATCGCGGCCGCCGCGGCGGGTCGATCCAGGCCTGATCCGCCGCGCCCAGTCTGCGCGCAGTACGCGCCCTGCCCGCGCCCTCAATCCGCCTTCGGCGGGTCCTTCTGGGCGGCGGCGCCGCTCTTGCGCGGCGGCTTCATGAAGTCCAGCGCGAGTTCGAAGGCGGCATTCACGAATGCGAGCAGTTGCGCGAACTCGGCGTCCGTGAGCTTGCGCGCCCGATCGTGGGCGCGATAGATATTCGCGAATTCGCGCTCGCGAGCGCCCTGGACGACCAGCTTGCCGATGCCCAGCGCCTCGAGCGCCTTCCAGATATCGGGGTTGTAGGCGCGCGTGAACTGCATGACGAAGGTCACCGGATCCTTGCGGCCGAGGACCGACGCCGCGCGCAGGATCAGCTCGAACGGCATCGCCATCTTGCCGCTTTCGATCAGCTCGAGGTCGGTCGCATCCGACAGTCCCAGCACCTGCCCGAGGTCGTGCACCGTGAGGCCGGCCGTCTGGCGCAACTCGTGCAGCAGCGAGCCGGCCTTCTCGACCGCCACCTTGTGCTGCGGCTTCTTCAGGCGCGACTTGGCGAGCGTGACGCCGATATCGGTCGCCGTGCCGGCCATGCCGAGCACCGATTCGGTCAGCGACTGCAACTGGCGCGCCAGGGCCTTGAGCGCATTGGGCGCGATCGCCGCCGCGGCCGACAGCTCGAGCGGCGCCGGCAGTGCCGGCTTCGATTCACGCTCGGCGCTCTTTCGCGCCCGCGTCGCGGGGGCGGGCTTCGCTTTCGTCTTCGCTGCGGGGCTGCGGGCCATCGAGTCCTCCGGCGTTGGGATGACCGCGAGTATTGCCTGAAACGGCGTTTGCGCAAGAGGGCGCCGGCGACCGCACCCGCGCCCGGTTCACCGCGCGACGAACGGCGCCCGGTACAGCCACACGCAGCGGCCGCCGGCGCCTTCGAGGACGCACTGCGGCCGCAGGCCGGGCGCCTCGAACTCGAGGCTCGCGAGCCAGCTCCCCGCGCGCAATTCGGCCCTTGCCTTCACCACCGCGCGCGCCATGCTCTCGGGGCGCTGGAAGAGGTAGACGAGCTCGTAGCCCGACCAGTCGACGCGCCAGATATCGGCGCGCATCACGACCGCGTCCCGGCAGCGCAGCGCGCACAGCAGGCGCAGCAGCCAGCTCCACTCGATGCCGCAGATCGCGGCGTGCGGATAGGCGCGCCGCAGCGCGCGCAGGCCGTCGCCGAGGCCGCAGCCGAGATCGACGATCCTTGCGCCCGGCGCGAGCGGCGCGGCCTGCGTCAGGTCGTCGAGGGCACCGCGAGGCGTCGGAAAGAACGGTGCATCGCGCCAGCTGCGCAGCGGATAGAAGAGCACGAGCAGCGCCATTGGCGCGAGCCACGCCCAGCCGGGCAACGCGCCGGCAAACGTCACGCCCGCGAGCGAGACCGGAAAGCCGGCGGTGACGATCAGGCGGCGCCAGCGCGTCGCGGCGAGCGCCGAAAGCAGTGCTCCCGATGCACAACCCGCGCCGGCCGCGAGCCACGCCGATGCGCCCAGCGCGAGCATGCCGGCATGCGCGGCCCAGGCCAGGCTCCAGGCGAGCAAGGCCGGAAGCGGCCAGCCTTGCGACAGCAGCGGTGCGCGGGCTTGCAAGACTGCGGCTTCGCGCGGCATGCGCCGCCCGCGCGATGCGACGGCCCGCGCCGGGCGCACGCTCGCCGTCACGCTCAGAACTGGAATGCGAGCCGCAGGCCGCCCCAATGGCGGCCATCGACGGCGATCGGCGCCGCGGCTTCCTTCATCAGCACGAACTGGCCGTTGCCCATGTCGCGCCGGTAGGTCTGCAGCAGGAAGGGCCGCCGGTTGCGCGCCGAAGCGAGGCCGGTGCGGTCGTTGAAGATGCGGCGCCAGCGGCTGTTCGCCGTATTCCACGCCAGTTCGCCGGGGCGTTGCGGCTGGCAGTATTTGCGGTTGTGCGTCGGCACATAGCCGTTGCGATCGACCGCGATGCAGAAGACGACCCGGCCCGACAGGCCGAGCACGCGCTCCTGCACCTGCGGAAGCAAGCGGTCGGTGAGGTCGCAAAAGCGGGCCGTCACCTGCGCCGGTTCGGTGCCGGGGATCGGCCGGTAGTTCTCGTCGAACAGGTCGGCGATGCTGATCGTGCCGGTGCGCACGGCGTCCTCGAGCAGCTTGGCGACCTGCCCCGCGGTCTCGATCGCCGCCGCGATGTAGGGCGTGTCCTCGGTCTCGATGCCGCAATCGGCGACCAGTTCGATGAGCTGCTCGGAGACCTTCAGGAACGCCTCGCTGCGCACCATCGCGGCGTCGAGCGCGCGCGTCGTGCCGTGCATCTCGCCCTCGAGCGCCGCGATCTGCGAATTCAGCCCGGCGCAGACCGCCCCGCTTTGGCCGGCGGCGTCGGTGATGCGGGCGACGCCGCTGTCGACCTCGGCAAGCGCGGCGTGAAACGCACCCTGGCGCGCCTGCCCGGGACGCGCCTCGATCTCGCGCGCGAGCGCGGCGATGCGCCGGTCGAGGTCGCCGACCGTGCTCATGATCTCCTTGGACGACGCCTCGACCTTGCCGGCGAGATCCTTCACCGCGTCGGCGACGACGCCGAAGCCGCGCCCGGCGTCGCCGGCCCGCTTGGCCTCGACCGATGCGTTGAAAGCGACGAGCCGCGTCTGCAGCGCGATCTGGGTGATGACGCCGGCGGCATCGGCCACGTCGCGCAGGTTGTCGACGATGCCGGCCACCTCGCGGCCGACGTCCTCGACCGCCCGCCGCGCGCGCGAGACCGCCGCCAGACTCTCGCCCGTTTCGTCGCCGATCACCTGCTGGGCGCGCGTGATCTCGTGCAACTGGTGCGTCAGCGCCGCCATCGCGCGCTCCTGCGCGGCGGAGGCCTTCTGCGTATCGTCGAGCAGGCCGCGCACCTCGGCCGCGTCGCGCCCCATCAGCGAGGCCTGCTTGCCGATGCTCTCGATCGCGACGCGCATGTCGGGCTGCGCCGCTGCGCGGTCGGCGGGCGCCGGTTCGGCGCTGTCTGCGCGGTGGCGCTTGAAGGCTGCAAACATCATCGAACCTCGTCAGGCAACGTCATTCCGGCATCGGCCGTGGCAACCGCGTTGCAGCTCACCACTCGCGCAGCTTGACGCGCAACCGCGCGATCGACTGGCTGTGCAGCTGGCAGACCCGGCTCTCGGTCACCTTCAGCACGGCGGCGATCTCCTTCAGGTTCATGTCGTGCTCGTAGTACATGCTCATCACGAACTGCTCGCGCTCGGGCAGCGTCTTGATGCCGTCGACGAGCGCCTGGCGCATGCGCTGGTCGCGCAGCTGCTCGAGCGGATCGGCGTCCTCGTCGACGACGTGGCGGTCGAGGAAGTCGGCATCGCCCTCGTCGCCCGACATATCCTCGAGGTAGACGAGCTGCGTGCCGCGCACCTTGCCGAGCAGCTCCTGGTACTGCGCGAGCGTGAGGCCCATCTCCTTGGCGATCTCGCTTTCGGCCGGCGTGCGGCCGAGCTTTTGCTGCAGCTTGTGCAGCGCCGCCTCGATCGCCCGCTGGTGCTTGCGCGTGCCGCGCGAGAGGTAGTCGTTGCCGCGCAATTCGTCGAGCATCGCGCCGCGGATGCGCTGCGTCGCGAAGGTCTCGAACTGCACCCCCTGCCCGGCGTCGAAGCGGCTCAACGCGTCGGTCAGGCCGATCATGCCGACCTGGATCAGGTCGTCGATCTCGACGTTCGCCGGCAGCTTGGCGATCATCTGGTGCGCGAGGCGCCGCACGAGCGGGCTGTACTGCGCAAGCATCGAATTGACGTCGAGTTGGCCTTTGGCGGTATACATGGGTAGCGGCTCCGGGAGAGTCAATTCAGGACGGGTGCGGGATCGGCGACCGGGCGGTGGGCCTCGCTGCGCAGCACGCCGCGCGCGAGGCGGCGCAACGCGGCCGGCAGCGGATCGGTCGGGCGGCACGCCGGGTCGACGCTCGCCCAGCTTTCGACGACGGCACCGAGGAAATTGTCGGCGCAGCTCGCGAGCTGCCCGGCGATGCGCGGCACGCGCGGCGAACCGGGCGCCGCGCCGAGCACGAGGCCGAAGACCATCATCCGGGCGCGCAGCGCGAGCAGCTTCATCGCCGCATAGGCGTGCGTCACGCTCGTCGGATGGTCGTCGGCGAGGAGCAGCGGCCGCACGTCGGCCGCGATCGTCTGGCGCGCGAACATGCGCGACAGATCGCTCGCGCCGGCATGGACGACGACGACGTCGGCGCGCGGCGCGGCATCGACGATCGCCTGCAGGAAGGGCGCCGTCGAGCCCTTGGCGTCGACGTGGCGCAGCGGCAGCGTGCGCGCCGCGAGGTAGGAGAGTTCCGGCGAGAGCTTCTCGATGCACTCGGCGAGCCCCATCACCGCGAGCTCGTCGGGCGCCGGCGCGCGCTCGCAGGCGTCGACGAGCAGCGTCGATGCACCCTCGTCGGCAAAGGCGCTGCACAGCCGCTCGAGCAGCGCGCCCGAGAAGGCGACGTGCGGGTTCGAGACGAGCGGCACGAGCCGCACGCCGCCCTGCGCGAAGAGCCGGCGCAGGCCGTGCGCCTGGTCGGCCGGCGCCGGTCGCGGCGCGGGCTTGCGGGTTGCGGTCGTCATCGCCATCGCCATCGTCCGCCCGGCATCAACCCGCGAAGGCGGCGGCGATCGCACCCGCAGCGGCGCGCTGCGGCGCGGCGAAGACGAGGCTCACCTCGCCCGCGTCGAGCCGGAAGGCGGCGCCGGTCTGCGCGCGCAGCGCGCGCTGCACCAGCGCGTGCGCCGACAGGCGGTGCCAGTCCTCGGGCACGCGCTGGCCATTGGCGACGCCGACGACCTTGAGCTTGTGGCGGATCATTGCGTCCAGCGCCGGGCCGAGCTTGACGGCCTCGTCGAGCTTGGAGAGCACGACGCCCTCGCAGCTCGCCGCGCGGTAGGCGTGCAGCACATCTTCGATCGTCTCGCCCTGCGCCGACGAATTGACGACCAGCAGGCGCTTCACGCTGCGGTGGGCGAGCATGTCGAGCAGTTCACGCGTGCGGCTGTCACGCTGCGCCATGCCGGCGGTATCGATCAGCACCATCTTCTTCGCCGCCAGCAGGTCGAGCAGGTCCTCGAGCGAGCTGCGGTCGTGCGCGGTGTGCACCGGCACGCCGAGGATGCGGCCGTAGGCGCGCAGTTGCTCGTGCGCCGCGACGCGATAGGCGTCGAGCGTGACGAGGCCGAGGCTCGCCGCGCCGTGCTTCGTCGCGAAGGCGGCGGCGAGCTTGGCGGTCGTCGTCGTCTTGCCGACGCCGGTCGCGCCGACGAGCGCAAAGACGCCGCCCTGGTCCTCGAGCGCGCGCTCGGTTTCGCCGGTCAGCAGATTGCGCTCGAGCACGCCTTCGGCCCAGGCATCGTCGTCGGCAACGTCGGCCGGCAGGCCGACCGAGAGCTTGCGGATCAGCGCCGGCGAGAAGCCGGCATCCAGCAGGCGCTGCGCGAGCCGCGCCTGCGACGGCTGGCGCTGGAGCTTTTCCATGAAGGCGAGCGCGCCGAAGCGATCCTCGATCAGCCCGCGCATGGCGCGAATCTCGTCGAGCAGGCCGTGCGGGTCGCGCGGCGCGGCGGCGCCGGCATCGGCGAGCGCAGGGGCAGCTGTCCAGCGCTGGGCAGCGTCGGATTGCGGCGCCGGCACGGGCGCGGCGGATTCGACGAGCGCCTCGCGCAACAGCGGCGGTTCGCCCGATTCGGCGGCGGCGCGCGATGCGACGGCCGGCGCGCGGGTGGCATCGGCGCCGACGGCGGCCTGTGCCTGCGGCGCCGGTGCTGGCGCGTCGGCCGGGCCGGACACGGTGTTCGCGGCCGGCGCGGCGGCCTTCGCTTCGATCGCCGCCTGGCGGCGGCGCAGCATGCGCTCGCGCACATAGTCCTGGAACGACAGCGTGCTCATCGTCAGGCGCGCAACGTCGGCCTCGACCGGCACGGCTTCGTCCAGCGTCGGCTCGATCCGTTCCTGCGTCGCCCGGCGCGCGGGCGTGCGCGCCGGCGCGGCCTCGGGCGCCGCGGCGGCGATCGCCGGCAGATGCACGGAATGCAGCGCGGGCCGCTGCGCCTTCGGGGCGGCGGCCGGCGCCGGGCTCGGCTTCGCGCCGGCAGCAGTCGGGACGCTGCGCTCGATCTGCTCGATCGCGCCGGGCGCCATCGCCAGCACCTCGACGCCGTCCGCGCTCGGCCGGGTCGAGAGCACGACGGCGTCGACGCCGAGCGCCTCGCGGACCAGCTTCAGTGCGTCGCGCGAGTTGCGCGCGGTGTAGCGTTTGACGTTCATGTGCAGCCCCTGGAATTCAGTTCAACGGCGGCGCTCAGGCCGCGGCCCCGACCACCGAGCCGATGCGGATCGAATGCGTTTCCGGAATCTCGCTGTGGCCGAGCACGCGCAGGCGCGGCGCGGCGCGCTTGAGCAGGCGTGCCATCGGCACCCGGATCGCATCGGGCACGAGCAGGCAGGCCGGCAGGCCGAGGTCTTCCTGGCGCTTGGCGCAGGCCGCGGTGCTGCGCGCGAGCGTATCGGCGACCCCCGGGTCGAGCGCCGCGCCGTGCGGCGAATTGAGCGCCTGCGAGACCATGCGCTCGAGCTCGGGCTCGAGGGCGATGACGTCGAGCTCGCGCGTCGCGCCGTAGATCTGCTGCACGATGGCCGGTGCGAGGCTGACGCGGATGCGGCGCGCGAGTTCGGCCGGATCGGTGACGACCGCCGCGTGCTCGGCCAGACTTTCGACGATCGAGCGCATGTCGCGGATGTGCACGCCTTCTTCGAGCAGCAGTTGCAGGATCTTCTGAAGGCTCGCGATCGCGACCATCTTGGGCACCACGTCCTCGATCAGCTTCGGGGCCAGCCGCGTCACGTGCTCGACGAGTTGCTGGGTCTCTGCCCGGCCGAGCAAACGCGCGGCGTGCAGTTGCATCAAGTGTGAAAGATGGGTGGCGACGACGGTCGCGCAATCAACGACCGTAAATCCGCTCATTTGGGCCGCCTCGCGCTGGCGCTCCTCGATCCAGGTCGC
>CALMIL010000001.1 GCA_937864005.1 uncultured Burkholderiales bacterium | reverse complement strand
TACGCTGACGCGCTCGATCGGCACCTTCGAACGAATCCGGCGTCCGGGCGGGATGCCGGATTTGTTCACAGGCTCAGTCCTCCAGATACTCGGCCACGATATCGACCGTGCCGTGCCGGCCGAGGTGGGTGTAGTTCTCGTCGAGCCAGCGGTCGGCCGCGGCGTGGCCGGCGCGGTGCAGCGCGAGCAGGTGGTGCCAGGCGGAGCCGAGCGCGGCCGGCGCGGCGAGGGCGTCGAGCTGTTCGCCGCCCTCGATGCGGTGCACGCGCAGCGCACCGGCCTTGCGAAATAGCGGCTCGCGCAGGTCGGCGCCCGCCAGGCCCTCGTCTCGCATCACCTTGCGCAGGATCGCGAGCGAGCGCAGCTCCTTGACGAGGCTGCCGTTGAAGCTGATCTCGTTGATGCGCTCGACGATCGCCGCCGGGTGCTGCGGCACCGACTGGCGCCGGTCCGGATGCACCTGGACCAGCATCAGGTCCAGGCTCGAGCTTGCGGCGAGCAGCGGCAGCAGCGACGGATTGCCCATGTAGCCGCCGTCCCAATACGCCTCGCCGTCGATCACGACCGCCGGGAACAGCATCGGCAGGCAGGCCGATGCGAGCACCGCGTCGATATCGATCTGCGCGTCGCGGAAGATGCGCAGGCGGCCGCTGCGCACATTCGTCGCGCCGATGAAGATCTGCAATGCGGTGCAGCGGCGCACCAGCTCGAAATCGACCGTGTCGCGCAGCACGGCGCGCAGCGGGTTGCCGTCGGCCGCCGAAAACCATGCCCCGGCCATATCCCAGACCGCCTGCAGCGGCGCCGTCGCCGGCGCCATCAGGCCCGGCATGCCGCCAAGCCAGTGCTGGGCCCAGTCCGCGAGATGCAGGCTTTCGGCGACGCGCGACCAGAAGCGGCGCAGCGTCTCGCGCGCGCCGCGCCGGCCGTCGGCGGTCCAGCCCGCGGCAAGCGCGACTGCATTCATCGCGCCGGCGCTGCTGCCGCTGATCGCGCCGATGCGGATGCGCTCGTCTTCCAGCAGCCGGTCGAGCACGCCCCAGGTAAAGGCGCCGTGCGTGCCACCGCCTTGCAGCGCGAGATCGATGCGGCGCGGGTTCATCGCACAAGTGTAGGCGCGGCGCGCGGGCGCGCCACGCCGCCGGCGGCCGGTTCACAATCCCGCACCCGGGCAGAAAATCGTGCCGGCCTGCATACTGGCGCGCCACGCGGCGCGCCGCAGGCGCCGACCGATCGCGGCTTCGACCCACCCCATGACCTCATTGCTGAGCCTCGTCGTCGAGTACGGCATCGGGCTCGTCTTCGCGGCGACGCTCGCCGCGCGCGTCGGCCTGCCGGTGCCGGCGGCGCCGTTTCTCGTCGTCGCCGGGGCGCTCGGCGCGGGTGGCCAGATCTCCTGGATCGGCGCGCTCGTCGCCTCCATCGTCGGCAATATCGCCGGCGACGGCCTGTGGTTCTGGGCCGGGCGGCGCTGGGGCTACCGCGTGCTGACGCTGCTGTGCAAGATCTCGATCTCGCCCGATTCGTGCGTGCGCCAGAGCGAGGCCTTCATCCTGCGCTGGGGCGGCAGTTCGCTGCTGGCCGCGAAATTCGTGCCCGGCGTCTCGGTCGTCGCGCCGCCGATGGCGGGTGCGCTTGGCATGTCGATCGTCGCCTTCCTCGGCTTCGAGACGCTCGGCGCGGCGGTCTGGTCGGGGCTGCTGATGGGGGTCGGCTGGGCCTTCGCGGGCCAGATCCAGCAGGTGCTCGATACGCTCGAGACGCTCGGCGTTGCGGCCGTCGGGCTGCTCGCCGTGCTCGCCGCGATCTATCTGGCGCTGCGCTGGTGGCGCCGGCGGCTGTTCATGCAGGGCCTTGCGATGCCGCGCATCGGCGTCGCCGAACTGATCGAGCTGATGAACGCCGAGCCGCGGCCGATCGTCGTCGACGTGCGCTCCGACGCCGCGCGCACGATCGACGCGCGGCGCATCCCGGGCGCGATCGGCGTCGGCCTGGGCGATATCGAGCGCCTCGCGGCGCAGTGGTCCCGCGACCGCGAACTGGTGCTCTACTGCAGTTGCCCGAACGAAGCGTCGGCGGCGAGCGCGGCCCGCACCCTCGCCGCCGCCGGCTTCAAGCGCGCGCGGCCGCTGGCGGGCGGCCTCGAAGCCTGGGTCGCTTCCGGCCAGCGGGTGGAACTCCACGTCGCGGGCCAGCGCCCCGAGGCGATATCGGCGGCCACCGGCGCCGCGCCATCGGCTTGAAGCCCGCCCCGCCCGCGATGCGCGCCGCCATCATCGTCTTCGACGGTTTCGACGAAATCGATACCTTCGTCGCGCTCGGAGTGCTCGCGCGCCTGGGCCCCCTCGGCTGGCAAACGCAGCTTGCCGCGCCCGTCGCGCGCGCGACGTCGAGGAACGGCGTCAGCGTCGAAGTGCAGCAGCCGCTCGCCTTCGCGAACCGGGCCGATGCGGTGCTGTTCGGCGGCAACCTCTATGCGCGCGCGATCGCCGAAGGCATCGGCCAGCGCGGCGCGCCGCTTGCCGCGCTCGCGCTCGACCCGCTGCGCCAGACGATCGGCGCGCAGGGCTCGGGCACGCTGCTGCTGGCGCGTCTGGGCCTGCTCGGCGATATGCCGGCCTGCACCGACGCCGCGACCAAGCCCTGGGTCGTCGAAGCCGGCGTGCGCGTGCTCGAAGACGAACCCTTCCACGCCCGCGGCGCGCTCGCCACCGCCTGCGCCGGCATGACGGCGGCGGCCTGCCTTGCCGCATGGGTCATGCTGCGCCACGCCGGAGCCGACGCCACCGCCAGGACGCTGCGCGAAGCGGCGCCGGCAGGCGAAACCGAGGCATGGGTGCGGCGCACGCTCGGCATCGTGCAGTCTTTCGTGGCCGAGCCACACTGAGCTGCGGGGCTCGCTGTGTCGGCCGATGCTCGGCAGCGCGTCGGCGTGAGCGGGCGCGCGTGCATTGCCTACGGCCCCGGGCGGCGACTGGGATAATCGCCGCTGAGATTTCCCCCAGCGGCGCCAGCCCGTCCGCCACCTCCCCCATGTCCGACCTGACTCCCGAGGTGCGCCGCCGGCGCACCTTCGCCATCATTTCGCACCCCGACGCCGGCAAGACGACGCTGACGGAGAAGCTGCTGCTGTTCTCGGGCGCGATCCAGATCGCGGGGTCGGT